>CALVYS010000013.1 GCA_944372355.1 uncultured Clostridia bacterium
CCATATCACTCCTCCATTGCCATTTTAGCACATCAGAAAAAAATATGATAACAATTTAACAAAACCGATTTACTTTTTTGTTTTTTTTTGCTATAATCTTTACGCAACTAAAAACAACGTTGCCAAGTCAACTTTGCGCCGCTAGCTCAGCTGGATAGAGCGTTGGTCTACGGAACCAAAGGTCAGGGGTTCGAATCCCTTGCGGCGCACCAGACGAAAGGGATCGAATCCCGCCTTCTACGAGCAAAGTGAGTGGTTCGTTAAAGTTCGAATCCCCATGCGACACACCACAAATCTTGCGCTTGCTAACATTTGACAAGCCTTAAAATCGTTCTTTTAAAATATCAAAGTTCTATTTTTCATAAACTTTTTTGTGTAATGTCATAGGTATAGAACACTTCTGTATATTCTTTACCTTCTTTTACGTATGGCTTTGAATATGCGTCAAGTTTTCCACCCCATTTCTCGTAAGCTTTTCGTGCCTGTTTATTGTCTCGCAACACTCCGATAACAAATTTGGTTATCCCTTTCTTTTTGATTTTGGTTACAAACAAGTCAAAAAACTTTTTGCCAAGACCTATATGTTGAAAGTCAGGATGAATATACACGGCTTGCAGGTCTGCATATTCTTCGTTTTGAAAATGCTCGTAGTGAGATTGATATGACCCTCCCAACAGCCCAATAATTTTGCCATCAATTTCTGCAATATATGAAAAATAATTTGGATTCTTTACTGTAAACTTGGCAAACCCATTAACCATTCGGCTAATAGTTTCTTCGCTTTCTCTCGCCTTAAAAACACTTTCAGGGAAAATGCTTTTATATGCAGAACGCCACACCAAGTTAGTTAATTTTATATATTGCTCTGCGTCTTCTAATTTTACTTTCCGTATTTTAATTTTATTTTTCATCTCCACCCTCCAATTAATTTTTTACATATATTATTTTCTCAAAAGTTCAAAACTTTTTCAAAATCAATTTTTTCTTTTGTAGAGTTTTTTCTATCTTCAAAGTCGAAAAGGTTGTTATTTAGAAAATCATTGCCAACGATTAATGTTTTTCTAATTCCAAAAAGTTCGTTGTCTTTCAATTTTTCACCAATTGAATAGTTGCGGTCATCAATGCAAACTTTAAGTCCTTTGCTTTTAAGTGCTTCGTAAATCTCCATACCTTTATTCAAGCATTTTTCATCAAACTTGCAAATAATATTGATATCAAATGCAGAAATATTGTCATTCCAGATAAATTTGCCATGCTTTCTTAAACTGTCAACAGCAAGAATTGCGATTAGGCGAGAAACACCGATGCCATAGCAACCGTTATAGAAATAGTCCTGCTTGCCTTCTCTATTTATAAAAGTTCCGTTCATCATTTTGGAATAGACTTGCTCGTTTTGAAAAATATGCCCAATTTCTAGTGCTTTTCTTTTGACAAATTTTTCTTTTTCAACGTCCACATATTTTCCAAGCACAATCGCTTTTAGCTCTTTGTTTTCAAGATCAAAAACTTCTTTGTTGACATAAAGTCCAAGTTCATCATTACAGAAAATTGTGTCCTGACCATATTGTTCATCAAACCACACAAATTCACTGGCAATTTTGCCTCCCATATCATTGACAGAAATGATTGATTTGACGTTGTCAAGCCCTAATTCTTCGAATATTTTGTAATACGCTTCTTTAATTTTGTTATAATTTTCAATCATTTTTTCTTTGCTTTCATCGAAAGAGTAGGCGTCCATCATATTAAATTCTTTGCTTTTGATGATGCCACCTTGGCAACGAATTTCATCACGAAATTTTGTGCCAATTTGATAATGGATAAAGCCCAAATCACGATAACTTTTGATGTGGTCCTTCACCATTGCAAGACTAAATTCTTCGGCAGTCGCACAAACAGAATATTCACCATTTCTGCCTTTTGTCGTGAACATAGTGCCAGAATCAACATATTTATCCCACCTTCCACTCGCTTGCCAATAACTTTTGGCTTGTAAGATAGAATATTGCACTTCCGCACAGCCGATTTCATCAAGATTTCTTCTTATCACTTCTTCAATATTTCTTTTGATTTTAAGTAGCATTGTTCCATAGCCAAAACAGCCTGCAGAAAACTTTTTCAATTGCCCGCTTTGCTCCAATAACTCATTGATATAACAATCTTCATTTCCAATATTTTTCTTTGTTTTTAAACCTAAATTTGATAATTTCATTTTTTCTTCTCCTTTTAAAATTAAATTTAGTAAAAATCAAGTTTTTTTAAATTCTTCACACCACCCATAACGGGCGGAATTTGCAATTTTATCTTTTCCATATTTTTCTCCTTAAAACAAAATAGAGCGGTAGTATTTCACTATCGCTCCAAATCACACAATATTCTTAAACAAAAAGCGATAGTCAGTGTTTTTGACTACCGCTCTAAAAAACAAAAATTGGCAACCGAAAACACTATAACAGTTTTGTTATAGTCGTCGGCATATTAAGTTGGGAAATTATTAATTTGTTCATATTCCTCTCCTTAATCGTTTTTAGTATATGACATTTTCCAAAAAAAGTCAATAGCTATTTTAAAAATTTTGTTTAAGCTTTATAAGACCAAAGGTCGTTATGCTTGCACCATCTGCATTCTCCACACTAAGATTATAACAAATTTATTCTGATCTTGCATAGCGAATCGAAAGTTAAAAAATGACATATTTTGTCAATTTTTTTGTAAAAACTTTAAAGTTCAACATTTTTCTTTAAAATAAATATACTCTTTTATATGATTAAAGAGTATGACAGAGAAAAAGCGGTGGCCTATGCCAGGCGTTGGGCCCTCGGCAAAAATCCAAACTTTTATCATTTTGCAGGGATAGGTGGAGATTGCACCAACTTCATCTCTCAATGCTTACTGGCTGGTGGCGGTGTGATGGACTATGACCTTTACTATGGCTGGTTTTACATAGATGCCGCGCATCGCTCTCCGAGTTGGGCAAGTGTGGAATTTTTGAATAGGTTTTTGCTGGATAAGTCTCGCCTTGGCCCCTTTGCCAGCGTCATGCCTGTTGAAAAGCTGGAAAAGGGCGACATCATTCAACTCAGGCAAAACCCATTGCGATTCAATCACTCTTTAATCATTTCAAAAATCGAAGATGGCCAAATCTATGTTTGTGCACATTCTCAAAACGCTCTTGACAGGCCGCTTGCTTCCTATACATATTTTGAAGCTGTCGGTTTGCATATTGAAGGAATTTTTTCTTAAAGCTTTGTAAAAAATTTAATCAACCGTTCATAAACAATCTCCCCTTTTTATACGCACGCTCTAAGAGTGTGACCAGCGTTTTTGATTGCATATTTTTTTCAAATGATATATACTTTTGTAATAAAAGGGAGCGATATGAAAAAATTCCAAAAATTTTTGTTAGCTTTAATCATAGTGCCATGCGCATTGTTTTTTTGCGGTTGCAATGTTCAAACGCAATATCATTCACCAACGATCACAGAAGAAGTTGTGATAAACTCCGACTTAACACAAGCGGCGAATGAAGCCATGCGTTCAACCGTGGCTATTTTCACAGAGACCTCTGATGGCTATGCAGCTGGCGCAGGAGTGATTTATTCCTTGAACGGAGAAACCGGTGAGGCCTACATCATCACCAACTACCACGTCGTTGTGGACGGAAATTATTCTAGCAAACGAATCGCATCAACCATTTACGCTCAGCCATATGGGTCGGAATATTGTTACATCGGAACCAATGGCTTTGGAATGACGGTTTTGATCACCGGCAACAATCTTCTCACCTGTGAATATGTTGGCGGCTCGAGCGCCTATGACATTGCACTATTGCGCGTTCAAGACGACCTGCTCAAATCAGACAGCGCGTATCAAAAGGCATCGGAAGAATCCACCGAAACCACCCTTAAAGCTGCAAGCATCGCCTCGTCCACCCCTAAACTCGGCTCCACAGTGATCGCCATTGGCAACCCAAATTTTGAAGGCCTTAGTGCAACGCGCGGTATCATCAGTGTTGAATCAGAAAACATTACTGTCGACGTCAGCAGCGAAAACTCTCTCAGCACAGAAACTGTGCAATACCGAGCGATCCGCTTTGACGCAGCAATAAACGGTGGCAACAGTGGTGGCGGCTTGTTCAACGAAAAAGGTGAGCTGGTTGGCATTCCAAGTGCTTCGGCAGAAGAGTTGGAAGATTACAGCAGTGCCATTCCTGTAAATGTCGCGGTGGCGATTGCCGAAAACATTTTGCATGGAAAATCCACGGGAACATATGACGGCCTTTACAGACTGAATTGTGGTTTGACATACGAAGCGCAAAACTCAAAAGCAGTCTACGACGAGGCAACCGGTCTGTTGCAAATCAAAGATGATATCATCGTGACCGCATCCAACGGACTTCTTTACAGCGCAGGAATAAGAGTTGGCGACAAAATTGTCTCTGTTGAAAAAGATGGTGTGAACACCGAGTTTTCACGCTCTTACGAGTTTGACGATTTCCTTTTAACCGTTTATCCTGGACAAACATTCTCAATCACTTGGGTGAATGGCGACGGCTATCAAAAAGCCTCGGTGACCACAACTTCAAACTACTATCGAATTGTTTCATAAGGTGCTAAAATGAAAAAAAATATCATTCTTGACGTTGATCCTGGCGTGGACGATTCTGTTTCGATGATTTACAGCTTTCTTTCAAACAGGCTTGATGTAAAATTAATTTGCGTTACGAAAGGCAACAAGGATTTAAAGCAATCCACTTTAAACGCGCTTTTCATCACAGAAAAATACTCTAAAACTCCGGTGCCCGTCGTTAAGGGAGCCAAAGAGCCTTTGAAAAAAACTCAAATCCAAACCCTCAATGTTCACGGCGCGAGCGGACTTGGCTCGATCATCAATGTCTCCTCGGTTTCATCAAAGCCTGTAAATCGCAGAGGCTATGGCGCAAGCGAGGCGATCTTGGAATGTGTGAGGCAAAACAAAAACATTACCTATTTGTGCAATGGGCCTGCGACAACCCTTGCAAAAGCCCTGAAAAAGTATCCGGAAATTGCAACGCATTTGCATTCAATTGTGCTCATGAGCGGCTCGATTGATGGGAAAGGCGGCGGCATATCGCCATATGCAAGTTTTAATGCGTTTTCCGATCCAGATGCTTTGGCTTTGGTGCTCAAATGCGGCGTGCCAATCACTTTCAGCCCGTCTGAAATCGGTCTTTCAGTTTATCTGACACCAGAAATTTTGCAGCGTTTTGGCTTGCATGGCAAGTATGGCAAAGCGATTCAAGACCTTTGCACCGGCTATCATGATTTGCGCTTGCCTGCTGACAAGTATGCCACGCATGATCTATGTGCCGTGATGTCACTCTCTCACCCAGAACTTTTCACAGTCGAATGCGTTCAGGTGAGCGTTGACACCTCTTTTTCAATCAAACGCGGTCAAACGTTGTTTAAAAAAGTCGATGACTCAAACGTTCGGTTGATTGTCAAAGCCGACCGCGACAAAATCATCGAAACTTTTGAAAAATGTTTAATAAAAGCAAAATAACCCCAAAACTTGGGGTTATTTTTTTAAAGCAATGGTGCAAACAATCTGAAAATTGATTGTGCGATTTTGCTGAGTGCTGGTGCCTTTTTGAAATAGCTTTCATCTGCCAAGTTGGAATTTGCCATGTCACTTTCCATTTCTTGCGCATATTGCGTGGCCAGCTCTTCTGAATACATGATCGCCGTGCATTCAAAATTCAATCCGAACGAACGGTTGTCGAGATTGCAGCTGCCAATGGAAAGTTTGTTGTCATCGACTAGCAAAGTTTTTGCATGCATGAATCCGTTGTAAAAATAAATTCTCACCCCAATGTGTGCCATCTCTCTTGCAAAAGAAAGCGTTGGAAAGTAGACACTCCATTTGTCAGGCTTGGCTGGCAACATGATTCTCACATCGACCCCACTTTTTTGAGCGATTGTCAAAGCCGAGATGAACGAATCGTCTGGCACGAAATACGGAGTTTGCAACCACACACGCTTTTTTGCAGTGGTGATCATCTTGATGTAGGCCTCTTTGATTTTTTGCAGTTTGGAATCCGGCCCCGAAGTCAAAACCTGCAATCCCACATCACCCTTTGGGGTTGGAAGCGGAAAGTATTCTTCCAAATACTTTTCAACTGGCGTGCTGTCATTTTTTGCATAACGCCAATCGTCTAGAAAGATGTTTTGCAAAGGGAAGACTCCACTTCCCTCAACTCTGATGCTGGCATCTCGCCAAGGCGAGAGTTTCCGCTTCATTCCCATGTGGTCATCTCGAATGTTGATGCCGCCTGTGTAGGCAATCTTTCCATCGATGACCACGATTTTTCGGTGGTTGCGATAGTTGATTTTTAAATTGATCATGCGAATGTGCATAAAGGGTGGAAAAAATTCTGCCACCTCTCCCCCCGCCTTTTCAAGTTTGCGGAAGAAGCGTTTTCTTGTTTTTTTGCTGCCGACCGAGTCGTAAATGAGTTTGACTTTCACTCCCTCTTTGGCTTTTTGAATCAAAATGTCCATGATTTCTTTGCCAACCTTGTCGTTTGCAAAGATGTAATATTCCATGTTGATCGAGTGCTTTGCGGCAAGCAAATCTTGTTTTAAAATCGCAATTTTTTCCAGACCGTGGCAAAAATATTTCACATCATTCCAAAGGCATGGATAGCCGCCCATGTCGAAGCACAGGCTGACCAGGCCAGCATCTTTGCTGAAATTTTTCGTGCCGCTGACCTCTGAAAAGGTTTGCAAGCCCTTGATGTTTTTCAACACGTCCTTTTCAGAGATCGCCTTTTTTTTGAGCATTCGGCGAGTGCGATAACTCAGCCCACTGCCCAAAAGCACGTAAAATATGAAGCCTATCCCAGGGAAAAAGGTTAAGATTGTCAGCCAAGCGATTATTGTTTGTGGCTTCTTTTTTTCAAGGAACACCATGACGATCAGCAAAAACAAGTTGAGCACGCCAAGCACGCCAAGCGCCACCATCACCCAAAACAACCAATGCAAAGCCCTTTTCCTCCTGTTTTAGATTTTTGTTAAATCAGCCTGATTCTGTATCCTCCAAGCAATTTGTCATAGCCATGCGAACTTTGGTTTGCAAATCCACCGTTTGATCCAGCCGCTTTGACATAGATGTAAATTTGAATGTATTGATCGCTTCCAATTGTGTAACCAGCCCCAGTGTAAAGGTCGGTTCCGTCAAAGTAAGCTGTTGCAAGTGCACCTGCACTGTCGGACACCACGAAATAGATGCTGCCATCTTTAACCGCTGTCGCAAAATCTATCATATTGCCAGACTCGAATGCAGTTGTGCTGCCAACTTTTCCAACTGTGACGCCTGATGCCCAAACGTCGATTGGAATTTTGTAATTTCCTGTTGAGGTGTCCACTTCTTGTATATTGTTGTCATCAGCGTTAATATTCTTCAAATCGGATTGACCCAAACCGGTGTTTAAGAAGCTGTAATCGCTTGTGATGCGATAGGTTTTGTTGTAGCGATAGTAATATGTCTCGCCATCAACTTGCACACCAACAATATATGATTTTGAAATTTCATAATGCTCTGAGTTTGTGATGCGCTCGGAATCCTCTAAGAATAGTTTGTCATTCGTAATGCTGTTCCAGCTGTTCTTTGTGATTTTATATCCATTAGTGCTGCTTGCAGAAATGCTTATATCACTTCCTGCATATCTTGCAGTGATGGTGCCGACTGCGTCTGTCAAGGTTATGGTCACGGTGTCTGACGAAGGATCAAGCGTTCTGCCAACCACATCTGAAAGTGAAACATAGTGGGTGTAGGACGAATTGCTTCTGAGATTGTCGAAAGAGTCAGAATATATTGTGCCCTTCAGTGTCACATTGACTTGAACCTGGCCGCCACTTGGAATCGTCAATGCGAGCGTGTCGTCATAGAAGGTTGGAGTTGTGCTTGCGGTGCCAATAGTTGAAGTAATATATTTGCCAATCTCAAACTCGGTTCCGTCAACCACATACTGACCTGTGCTGGAAATGGAAACTTGTTTGTTGATGGTTGCCGTAAAGCTCACTTCGCAAGTTTCGGTGTCACCGTCTTTTGAATATTGCAAAGTCACTCTGACTGTGACGCTGACGCTGTCACCAGCGCCATAATACCAGCCTGGTAAGGTTGGAACTGTAAATGGCCTGCTTGCAAGATTTTCGTCAATGCCTCTGTAATTTGGGGCATTATACCCATAAACAGTAAAACCTTCTGATGTGACAGAAATTTCTGCATTAAAATTAGATTCGTTTCTTGATATGGTTATCTTTCGCTCTCCTGGTGTGAAACTGTATGAATAACTCTTTTCATCGATTGTAATCGTTCCTTCATTTCCTACAATTTCTTTAGAAGAACTAATTAATTTAAGCTCCTTGCTTACTACATCGTATTCTACCTTATACGAAGTCTTTTCAATAGTAACCTTACCATTCAATATTCCGATATCTTCAGTAATGTCCCTACCCATATAATGAGCTGTGACATTTCCTGAAGCATTTGTAATTTTAACAACCAAAACATCATCTTTTGCAAGCCTTTGCACTCCTACAATATCCGTGAGTGAAGCGTATACTATAGGGGTTTCTCCATCTGGGTTACTAAATGTGCGTGTATAGTTGACTTTATTGCGTTCAACTTGAAGATCTACACTGCCTCCTGTCGAAATGTGTAAAACTATTGCGTTGCCATAACTATAAATTCCATTTGCTTCTGTGGCTAAGTCTTTCGTTCCAGTATAATTTGGATTGTTTTCAGCAGGAATAGGATTTTCATCGCCATATTGGAAGGATATGCCTGTGACTTGAACATTTTGATAAGTCATGTTTTCTGTCCAACCTGCAAGATAGGTTTCGTATTCAGAACCTCCACTTACCACGTCACCCGATTCAAATGATATGTTTTCATATTCACCTGTTGAAATGCCCCAAGTGTCGACATTGTCGATGATGATTGCATTGTTGGAAGATTCACTTGGCACGTTGTCATAGCTTACTGCAACGTTGTATTTTCCAGAACCTTCTGCTGTTTCTGTGATTGAAACCAGATCGTAAATCACTCCCACATCGAAACCTTCACCTTCGGTGTAGTTGGTGTCGGTTGAGGAATGAATGGTTGGATTTTGTTGAGTTGCTGTTGTAAGCACAAAGTAGTAGTGCACCGTGAAGCCATAAGCATTTGTGATTTCAAGCATATAGGTTTTGCTTCCAAAAATCACTGCGCTTGGAGTCAATTTTAAGTCGCTGCCATTTGGAGTTGCTGTGTAAGTCTCACCTGCCTGAATATTACTATCAAAGCCTTTCCAAGAATTTGTCAAATTCAATTTGCCAATATTTGAAACCGTGTTGTAGCCATTTCCGTCTGCGAGAACTGTGAGTTTGTAGGTCAAAGAGGTTGCACGGTTGCCAGACAGGGTTGGATCGGTGAAGTATGGCGATCTGAAATCAACAACTGAATCTTCTGCGGTTGCTATGTTCAACAAGGCGCTGCCATCTGGTGTGAACACATGCATGCTGCCCTCATTGGAGGCAGGAGTGTCGGTTGTTGTGCCAGAAGTTGCCACCTGAGTGCCATTGATGGTGACGTTGTAGTCTGGAATAAGCTTGATGACCATGTAATAAACTTCTTCCTCGCCGCCTGCGGAATAAGTGAACCTTAAAAGCACATAGTCGCCGTTGTTGTCGGTTCCCTCGCCTCGGAGATAGAAGTCATAGACTGTGACATCATTGTCTTCACGCACTGCGATGTCCGTGTAAGTGAGATATGGCGTCTGTTCATTAACTTGATATTTAAATTCGTTAATGTCAAGACCTGCTCTATTTATTGCGTCTGTAATCGCCTTAGTAAATTGCTCAGGATTGACAGTTTCGATTGAAAGGCTGACGCGGCCGGCGGCTAGGCTTTCGTAAGAGATGATCTCACCGGTTGAAGGGTGTCTGAGTCCAGCAAGATCGACAAGGGTGTAGTGCTCTGGGCGATTTGTGATCACCTCGATCACCGTCAAGGCGCCGCTTGAAGAAAGCAGGTTTTTGTTTTCGTCCATGGTGATGTCAAGGGTTTTCATGACATTGTAAGTGGTTTGCCCAAAAGGCGTTGCGTTTTTACCAATTGTATAGCCAACTGTGAAGGTGGTCTCCTCTCCGCTTCCAAAGCTTCCTTCTGTGATTCTTTCAACAATGTTGAGCGAGTCAGAGGTGATCAAAACCGAATCACCATTGTAAAGCGTGTAGAGATATTCCACGCGGCTGGCTTGACCAACCACAGTGACACCTGAATAGAACAAGAACTCTTCACTTTCGACTTGCTCGTTTGAAATCGTTTGTCTTAAATCGCCAATCACAAATTGCCACCCCTCTGGCAACAGGTTGTTTGCTGGATCACCGAAATCACTGCTGATTTGTGAGAGCACACCTATGTCAACATAGATTGTGCCGTTTGTGATGTAGGTTTGGTTCATCAAGAACGAACCAAGTGGAATATATTCATATCCATCTGCACTCGTATCCGCCCTGCGTGCATAGATGCCATAAACGGTTCCGGCGGTTGCTGACGAATCAACTGAAAGTTGCAACAATCTGTTTTTAGCAAACAGGTTGGTTTGTGTTTGATCATCATCTTCATAAACGCTGACTTTGTCGGCATAAATTTCTTCGTAGCCTTCGGTTGTTTGGTTTATTGTGGTGTGAGTGTTGGCCGAAATCACATTGTTTGCAACATAAACTGTGTAAGATGTGGAGGCACCGTTATATTCAATTATGAATGTGATGCGCGCTATGCCAGAACCAGAAGAAGCTCTGGTCAATCTCAAAGTGCCATTTGTGCCAAACATCTCTTTAACGGTTTTTTGGTTCACTGAATTGAGATCGCTGTTTTGCGTGTCAATTCTTACAGAGAAATCGCCCCATTGCACACTAGTTTCGGTATAACTAGAACCAGTTGTCCAATCCTTAAACACAATTCTCTGTTCGCTTGCAAAGTCCGCTGTGGAAGTGAAGAAGTTTGCATAAGAAGTGTCAAAAGCAATTGTTTCATAATTCACGCCGTTTTGGTTTGCAAGTGTCTGTCCTGCTGGTGCAGGATAGTTTGCACTCACTTGTGCAGCCGGCTGCACAGTGAGAGTGACACGCAAGGTGTCGGTTGTGAAGGTGTAGTCGCCTTTTTTGTATGTGAGCCGGAATTCGACTTGTGTGTAAGTTGCAACATTGATGTTTTGTGCAACGAGTGTGATGGTTGTGTCTTTAAGATCAAAGCTTTCAATCAAGTTTGAAGAATAAGTTGGGTTGGTCAAAGCGTAGGTTCCATCTCCTAAGCCGCCAGACAACACACTTAACACTTCTGATATATTGAATGGTTGTTCGTCACCTTCACCATAAACATTGCCAAGTGGTTTCACCTGTGTTGTCAAGTTTGACTCGAAAATCAAGGTTTTGGAAGTGCTGCCTGTGTTGCCGCCATAAGAATAGTTTATTGTGACAGTTGCCGGAAGTTCCTCGCCATAAATAGGTTCAACGGTTAAGGTGGTAGGATTCTCTTCACTGTCAGCGGTTATGAAATCCGTTTTGCCGTCGTTTGGATAGCCAATGGTGACGCTGCTGATTGTAAGGCCATCTACATTATCAATAATACCACCTAAAATATTATAAGTTGCTCCGCCTGTGAATCGATCAGAAGTCCATGTGATGTCAACAGTGGAATAAACATTCACTTTGTAAGTGATGGTTGTCACTCCATTGATGGTTAGATAGATTTCGTATTCTCCATCTTGACCAATGAATTCTGGTGATGTGATGGTCACCGTGCCTCTGCCAGAGGTTATGGCTTCTGGGGCCACTGACCAACCCTCACCAAAATTGTGTGTCACCACAACATTTGCAGGAATGTCAGATGTGCCACCTCCACTGGTTTGTTGCGTGTTGATTGAGAAGGTGTGGTTTGTTTGTCCCCTTGTCAAATCAAAGGTTTGTGTTTCTGGGGTGTAGGTCAGATTGTCGCCTGCTGTTATCACAATGCCATAGGTGATGTCGTTTGAGTTGATTGAGAAGCTGTAAGAAAATGTGTGGCCATAAAGGTTGCCATAGGTTTTGCTGATGATGACTTCAACGTTGGAAACATTTGCGTTGTTTTTGAAAGTCAACTCTGAACCATTGAGTGAAACCTCAAAGTCTGCGCCAGGGCCATAGTTTGAAACAACTTCATCATTTATTCTGACTTCACTGATGGCGTAAGTGCCAACTCCGTAACCTTTTTCATCTGGGAAACGGGTTTCACTTGGGTGTTGAGTGTTTGCTCCAAATGCCGAGTCTAGGTTGATGGTTTGCTCGTCGTCAACTGTGACATGTTCTGTGCCCAATCCATCAAATGGATAGGTTACTGAACCAAGCTCTGATATGTTTGGCAGAATTCTCAAAACATAGTCATATGGGAACGCCGGGCCGGTGTCCGACCTGAGCGTGATTTCGATTCGCTCAATCAATGGCTCAGAGCCTGCGTAGTTTTTAACCGTAATTTCACCATTTTCTGAAACTCCGAGAAATGGTGAATTTGCCAGGTCTCCGACATAGGCAAAGGAGATTCTGATGCCACTTCCCTCACCAAACATGCCCTCTGTCAGGCCTGTCAAAGAATCATCTCCAAGCAAGTTGTAGGTGCCGCCGGCATCGATATCTTTTTCATAGCCGCCTTCAAACACAAGTTTCAAGTCTTCATTTGCTTCGCCATAGGAAGCAAAGTTGCCGCCCACCCATGAGATGAGAACGGGTGCTCGCCATGTTGCCCACAAACTGTTGTCATATGAGAAGGCAAGTGAGATGAAGATGTTTTCTCCTGCCGCAACGGCGCTGCTTTGAGATTTGAAGCTGTAACTGTTTTGTCCGGAGGTTTGATAGCAATATTCTGGCGACACTGATGACATTGAAACGGCAAGGTTGTTTACGCTTCCTGTTGCAAATGTGAATTCTGTGCCCATAACGGCAACCTCGCTTCCATCATAAAGCCTGATGGCCGTTATGTCGCCTGAGAAATTCTTGTCTCGCAAATTTTCCCAAGTCAAGCCAAGTGTGAGATTGTATTCTTGCTCTACAACAAGATTTCCGTTTGCATCATAACCTTTTAGCACAACAGGTTTGCTTGGGTCGCCATATTCAAACAGTAAGTTTACACTGGTGCGGGTTATGTTGTTAGAACTATCAAATGCCAAATATTCAACATTGTTTGCATCAACAATTTCATATCTTGCAATAAGACCATCTCCATTAAAATCTCCATTAAATGTAAATGTTCCAATATTGCTATCAGCTTCTCGCGTGAGTGTCGTGATCCTTTCTATGCCGAAAATGTTGCTATAACTGTAACCGGTTTGTGCACTCGCAATATTGCTTAATGAAATGACATCGCTTGATGGGCTGATTTCAAAGTTTGGATAAACTGTGAAATTGAAGGTTTCATGATAACCATAGTTATTTTCTGGAACAGCGTAAAGGGTGATGTTGTATTCTTGCGGCGTTGTCACGTCGTTGAACACGATCACGCCTTGCTCGATGTATCCAACGATTTGGTCGTTGACCACAATGTCTTGCCTGTTGTTGTATACAGCTCCCCAGTTCACTTGACGAGGATTGTCTGATCCATCTGAAACAAGGAGGTAAGCATTTAAGCTGATGCCAAAGCCAGCATAAACACCTATTCTTCCACTGCTGTTGTCGTGTCCGCGAACTCCGGCCTCGTCGCTGTTGTTCCAATAATTGACTTGGTTTAACGAGTCAGATTGCTTTGTCGCTGATGCGGCTATGGTCAAGGTGAATGCAAAATTCACCGAGCCATCTGCATTTCGAGCGTTGAATGTCAGCATCAAATCTGTGCCAAAATCATTTTTGACTGCAATGCTTTCGATCGGCGTGTTTTGCGTGATCACATTTTCACCTGTGCCCGCAAATGTCACCTGTTCTCCGTCAGTTGTTGTCACAGTCAACATTGCGTCGAGTTGATTTTTTTCAATCCCTGACAGGGTGTCGCTTGTGAAAGTGAGGTTGTATGTTGTTGGATCCAGCACCTGCCCTCTGTCAGCTGTGACTGTTGGATCACCGCCAACAAAAACTGTCAAAATTCCGTTTGCCGGGTCGTTTGGCAAATTGTTGACTTCGGTGCCAGGGTTTTTAAGCTGCAAGGTTGTGCCTTGCCCGTTGGTGTAAGTGTAGCTTGCGCTTGCAAGGTTGGTGTTGGAATAACTTCCAAGCACTGCAAGACCGGAAATGCCCATGCTGGAAACCTCAAAAGTGAAGGTCATGCGTGCGCTGCCGGCAGAGACCGTGATGGTCGCATTGCCTTCTCCATTCAAGAACGAAAGGGTGTGTGTTGTTGAGTTTGCTTCAACAAGTTGAGGATCGCTGGAAGAGAGCGTGTAGCTTGAAGCAAAAGCTCTGCCATAGTAATCTTTAAATACAATGCCATTAAAATACTCATTAAACTCATTAGTATTGATGCTGCCAGTGATGTTTCCGCCTGTGATTACAACCGAGCTGGTTCCATCATTTGTCAGAGTTTGCTCAACAGCAAAGGCCTGTCCAGCCAGGTCCTCTGAAACGATGGTCTGGGTTTCTTGGTTGTAAACCGTTATGTAGTCATTTACATCTTCTCCACCAATCTCAGCCATCGTTTGAGTTGCTTCGATAGAGTTGTTGTATTCCACAAACAAATAGTAGTTTTGCCCTGCCGCATTCTCAATCGTGACATTGTTGATGCCGAAATAGATTGTGACAACGTCATAGCCTGGTCGAGAACCGCTGTCAATGATCACCTGGTCTGGCGAAAGATTGAAGTTGAACACATTACCTGCCCTGACAGAGCCATCTGACCTTGTGGAAGCGAAGAAGGTTATGTCTCCATCATTGAGTTCGTCCATAAATCTGTTTCCATCACCTGAAAGTAAAAGGATTTGCACAGACAATTTGGCCTCTGGCGTGTTGTCGTTCAAATTGTAGCCTGTTGGGATTGCATAGGCTGAAAGGTTTGTTGGTTGCTCGGTTCTGTTGTCTTCCAACCAATTTTGTTCATCATCATTCACAACAACTGTCGCGCCTTGTATTCCACGCAAAGTTTCTGTAACCGAAACAGAAACAGGGCTTGAAATTTGCTCTAAAATATATCTGCCATCTTCTTCCATGATTGGAGTGCCATAGGCATCGGTTCTGACAGTGGCAAAGATCAGGTTGTAATTTCCAGCCATCTTGGCGATAAGCTCACTGCCGCTTAATGGATAAAGCGTGACGTAGGCCCCACCAACAGAATAGGAACCTTGACCAAACGAAGTGGTTTCAGCATAGTTTGCAAGATTTGGGTTGTCTGTCGCCGTGGAATAGATGAAGAAGACCTTTCTCTGATAGGTGTTTTCAGCTGGAACGGTTGAGACGGTTTCAAGATCGCGTTCATATTGCGAGGAAACTGGCTGGGTCCCTGAATAAATGATCTGCATTGAAATTCCATTTGTGGCATCAGTCCACATATCCCTCCATGACACACCTTGTTCTGAGGTTGCCGTCACAGTTGCGTAAAAGGTTTCTGGCTGGCCAAAGATGAAATATTCACCGTTCTCATCTTGCACAAGCAGCACAATTTCAAACTGAATGTTTCCCGCTTGGTTTGATGAAAGTTCAAAATAAGAGTAGTTGAGATTTTTTACCGCTGAATTGATGAATGTGTATTGCACTCCGTCCACAACCTGGGTTGTGCCGCCTCTCAAAACCACACTGCTGCGCATGTCTGTTCCATCGTTGTTTGTGGCAGAAATCAGTCTGGCAGCCACATTCCCCACAAGGCCAGAGAGGTAATTGCCATGAATGTCTGCAATGCGAACGTCCAAATTGGCCTCGCCTGCGCCAGCATAAATTCGCAGCAATTTGTTTTCTGAAAGTGCGTATGGATTTTGCGCTGTGTCGTTGGCAACAAGGAACGATCCCACATTTGCCTCAACGACAGCGTGAGAGATGCTTGCCTGAATTGCCTCATCGTTCAACGACAGCGCACTTACGATTTCGTTATACAAAGCCAGGCCCTGCAAACTTGAATTGGCTTCCAAGAAATTGCGCTGAGAAAGTGAGTCTGGGAAAAGATAGGCATTGATGGTGTTTGAAGCAGAAATTTCGTCAAGGGCCGTGAAGTAAACATCTCCATCGTTATAGTTGAACTCGATTCCAGTTGTGGAGCTTGCCAAGCTGAAATAAACACCCTTTTCACGCCTGTTCGCTTCTGCAATGGCCGAATTTTGATTGTCACTGAATTGATAGCGGCTGGCTTCTGGCAGAAACACAGGTTCAACCACAAAATTTGTGCCCTCTGGAATTTTGATAGGCTCTCCCTCAGCTTCCGGCGTGAACTCCAAGCCGGTTGTGGCATCGACGATTCTCAATGAAACACTGAGAACTGGAACATCGACTGCAATTTGAATGGAAGTCAATGGTCTGGTGTTGTTTTGTGTTGCAATCATGAGGTTGGAAATTCCACCCGCGTTGAGATAGATCACCTCGCCTTCATAGTTTTCAAGTTCTGCTGCCGTCAAAAGGCGTCCGTCTGCCGTGTAGGCTTGCTTTACAAGAGAAACTCTGAACTCTTGTCCCAAAATCACATTTTCCGGCACCGTGATGACCTCATCAGAAATCGTGCCGGCCTCTTCATCTCTGGTGAAGGCAACGCCTGATGCAAAACTGAGTGTGATCTGCCTTCTGTTCACATTTTCAGTTGGCGTTGTTATCGTCAAATTAAAATCTTCCACTGCTTCATATTGTTGCAATGAGGAGTTGTAAGTTTGATTTGCATCTTCAATCGAGATCGAATCTGGATAGATCACCTGCTCTTGAAAGCCTGTGCTCAAATATACATAAAGCACTCCTCCACCAATTGCGAGAAGCACTATCGCGACAAATATCACAACCATTTGCCAGGTTTTAGGCGCTTTGAGTTTCATATTCCTCCATAAACCGCTAAGGTTATTCTTTGCATTTATTATTAATTTAATTATACTTTTTTTGACAAAAAACACCAAACAAACAAAAGCGCTTAAAAACTTTTTTTTAAATAAATTTAAAAAATATTTTTAAAAACATTTTTTTATTGTAAAACAAAATATGAAAAATCACAGCATTTAAAATTAAAAAATCAATCAAAAAATTGAAAATTTGTTAAAAATTAATAAAAAATTGCTTATTTTTTTTATTTTTTTATGCTTTTTTTCTAAATTATTAAATTCTTTATTTATTTTTTGACTCCGAAAAAATTACAAACTGACCTGTCGGCAAGACAAATAAAGCCGAAAAAATTTCATTAACGATTGACATTTGACGCTTGGTTTTATATAATTTCGTTGTTAAAAGGAAACTAAATATGATTCAGGCAACCAACATTTCACTCGCTTTTGGCGGAAGAACGCTTTACAAAGATGTCAACTTGAAATTTACAAAGGGAAATTGTTACGGCATAATCGGCGCCAATGGAGCAGGAAAAAGCACTTTTTTAAAAATACTCACAGGTGAACTCGAACCAAACACCGGTGAGATTTTTATCACACCTGGCGAAAGAATGAGCGTTTTACAGCAAAACCAAAATGCCTATGACAATGAAACCGTTTTGGACACGGTTTTGCTTGGGCACAAACGCCTTATGGAAATTCAAAAAGAAAAAGATGCCCTTTATGCCAAGCCAGATTTCACCGAACAGGACGGCATCAGGGCCGGGGATTTGGAAACTGAGTTTGCTGAACTTGGCGGCTGGGAGGCAGAAGGACAAGCCAAAACGCTTTTACAAAACTTGGGAATCAAAGAAGATCTTTATTACAATCTGATGAAAGACACCGACCCTAAAATAAAAGTGAAGGTGCTGCTTGCACAGGCGCTTTTTGGAAATCCAGACATTTTGATTCTTGACGAACCAACCAACAACCTTGATTTCAAAACCGCAGTGTGGCTGGAAAACTTTTTGCTTGACTTTGAAAACACCGTCATCATAGTCTCACACAACCGACACTTTTTAAACAAGGTTTGCACTCACATTTGTGATGTGGATTTTGGACAGATCAACATGTTCATCGGCAACTACGATTTTTGGTATCAATCCAGCCAGCTTATCGCAAGGCAACTTAAAGACCAAAACAAAAAGGCCGAGCAACGCGCCAAAGAACTTAAAGAGTTTATCGCACGCTTTGCCGCAAACGCCTCCAAATCTCGCCAGGCCACCAGCCGCAAACGCGAGCTTGAAAAACTGACGATTGAAGACATCAAGCCTTCTTCAAGAAAATATCCTTACATTGACTTTAAGTTTGATCAGGAGATTGGAAAGGAAATTTTGAAAGTTGAAGGGCTTACAAAAAAAGGCCTTTTCAATAATTTGTCGTTTAATGTGGAAAAAGACCAAAAAATCGCATTTTTTGCACAAAACAGTCAAATCATCACCACCCTTTTCAATATTTTGATGGGCAAAGAACAGGCTGACAGCGGAACCATACGCTTTGGAAAGACGATCTCTGTAATCTATCTTCCGCAAGACAACCGCGAATATTTTGAAAACTGCTCGCTTTCCATCGTTGACTGGCTGAGACAATTTTCAAAGGATCAGAATGAAACCTTTATTCGAAGCTGGCTTGGAAGAATGCTTTTCACAGGTGAAGAAAATTTGAAACCTGTTAACGTGCTTTCTGGCGGCGAACGCGTTAGATGCATGTTTGCGAAAATGATGCTTGAAGGCTCAAATATGCTTATAATGGACGAGCCGACAAACCATTTGGACCTTGAAAGCATCACCTCTTTGAACAATGGAATGAAAAACTTTAAGGGCGCATTGCTGTTTACTTCACACGACCAAGAAATCATTGAAACCGTGGCAAACAGAATCATCGACATACGTGATGAAAACCACATCATCGACAGACCGATGACGTATCAAGAATACAGCGAAACTTTTAATTAATCCGAAAAATTTATTGACTTTTTTTTGCAATTGGCATAAAATTATTCAAGCGTTGAGGGAATTGGCAACTCCTGAGCAAACGCGGGCCGGCGTAAAGGCAACTAATGAGGCGCGCTCGTCGCGTAAATTAGGGTGGAACAGCGAATTAAAAACTCGCCCCTATGCTAAATTTTTGGCATGGGGCTTTTTTATTTAAAGGAGATCAAAATGGAAAAACTTAAAAATCTTGACAAAATCGTAAATCTTTGCAAAACGCGCGGAATCATCTTCCCTGGCAGTGAAATTTACGGTGGCATGGGCAACACTTGGGACTATGGCCCTGTTGGCGTGGAACTTAAAAACAACATTAAACGTGCCTGGTGGAAGCGATTCGTGCAAGAAAATCCAACATCATATGGCGTGGATGCAGCAATTTTGATGAATCCTCGCGTTTGGGACGCAAGCGGACATACTGCATCTTTTTCCGATCCGAAAATGGATTGCAAAAACTGCAAATCGCGCTGCCGAGCAGACAACTTGATTTCAGCACACTCAAAAGGCGAAGTCAACCCTGACACCATGTCGAACGAAGAGATGGAAGCCTACATCGCCGAGCACCATCTGTGCTGCCCTATTTGCGGCAAGTGTGACTGGACGCCAATCCGCCAATTCAACTTGATGTTTGAAACTTCAAGAGGCGTGATCAATGGCGAAGCGAGCAAGATTTATCTGCGTCCTGAAACCGCACAAGGCGAGTTTGTAAACTTTTTAAACATTCAGCGCTCCATGCGTGCAAAAGTTCCATTTGGCATTGCTCAGGTTGGCAAAGCGTTCAGAAATGAAATCACTCCAGGCAATTTCATTTTCAGAACCATTGAATTTGAACAAATGGAGCATCAACAGTTTTGCAAGGAAAGTGATGGCGAATTTTTCTATCAACAATACAAGCAAAGGGCCTTTGACTTTTTGCTTGACCTTGGAATCAAAAAAGAAAATCTGCGCTTTAAAGATCACGACAAGCTTGCACATTATGCCAAGGCGGCCTGCGACATTCAATACAACTATCCTATGGGTTGGGACGAACTTAACGGAATTCACAACCGTTCAAACTATGACCTCTCTCGTCATCAAGAATACTCCGGCAAGTCTATGGAATACACCGATCCATTCACCGGCGAAAAGTTTGTGCCTAATGTAGTGGAATACTCAATCGGTGCAGACAGGTTGACTTTGGTGGTTTTGTGTGACGCATATGACGAGGAGGCTCTTGAAAACGGTGAAACAAGGGTTGTGATGCATTTTCACCCTGCCATCGCACCTTTCAAAGTTGCAATCCTGCCTTTGCAAAAAAATCTTTCAGAAAAAGCGCGTGAAGTTTACACCTCCCTTTCAAAAAAGTTTATGTGCGACTATGACGAGGCTGGCTCGATTGGCAAACGCTATCGCCGCCAAGACGAGATTGGAACGCCTTTCTGCATAACCATCGATTTTGACACTTTGGAAGATGACACCGTGACAGTCCGTGATCGCGACAGCATGAAACAAGTGAGATTAAAAATTTCCGAACTCGAAAATTTCTTACAATCAAAAATCACATTTTAAAAAACAGGCAAACGCCTGTTTTTTTTAATCCTTATGAACCGCCAATGCGAAAAACAAAATTCTTAAAAGCCCAAGCAAGCTTATTGCAAGCGAAGCAACATATGTCAGGGCCGCAGCTCGTAAGACTTTTTTGACGCTTTGCAACTCATCTTCTTCCAATAGATGAGTTTCTTTGAGCGCGGCAAGAGCTCTGTTTGAAGCGTTCACCTCAACCGGCAATGTGACAAGATTGGCAAGCGCACCAAGCGCAAACAGTCCGACTCCCACCCAAATGAAAACCTCTCCGATCAAGCTGCCCGCAAGCACAAACCAAAACATCGTGCCCAAGGCAAGCAGAGGAATCAACAAGGAAGAGGCAAAGTTGCTTAATTTTATAACCGCATGGCGCACTTTCATTGGAAAATAATTTTTTGCGTCTTGCAAAGCGTGCCCTGTTTCATGGGCTGCGACTCCGATTGCAGCCACCGAAGTCGAAGCATAAACGCTTTGCGACAAACGTATTTCCTTGTTGATCGGATTGTAATTGTCCGTCAAATGCCCTTTGGTTTGCATAATAGAAACCGTCGCTCCATTTCTTTCCAAAATTTGGCGTGACACCTCGTTTGCCGGCAAGTTGCACTTGGCAAGAACTTTGGAATAAGTGTCATAGGTTTTGTTGACCTTATACTGCGCATAAAAAGCAAAAATCATGGCAGGAAGCAACAAAATTCCCATAATAATATAACAATAAAACTCCATTATTCACCCATCACTTAAACATTTTTGTTTTGCGAGTCAGCCCGCTCCAACCAAAAAGCAATTTCATAAAATCGCTCCAATAGGTTAGTCTGGCCCCTTTTAGATATTTTTTTACCAATTTCATATCGGAATTTGGCAAGAACACATCTAAAAGTTTGATTGCTCTTTTGGAGGCGTCGCGTTCGATATAGATCGTCAACATCTTCAAGACTCCCGAAAGCAGAAAGATTCCGCCTGCCAGGCTTCCGAAAATTATCGAAATGACCTGATATTGTGGAAAAAACAACATCACAAGGCACACCAAGATGCAAGGAAGAAAAAGTTTGCCAAACACCCAGCCGGCTCGCTTCAACCTGTTTTTGTGTTTTAAAAGATTCCCCTCATGGTCTTGAATCGCGTGGCCAAGCTCATGCGCCGCGATGGAAAACGAAGCGATCGAAACGCCGCGCAAGGTTTCGTCGGTTATCACCAAGGTTTTGGATTTGCTGGCATAGCCATCACCAAGTTTTTTGTCGGTTCTAGCTATTTTCAGCTTGCCTTCCAATTGTTCCAGATTCACATCGGTTATAAACTCCAAAACCGACATGTGCGCGTTGGCCTGAGTGGCAGACATCTCCTCATGAAGGGCCAAAAACCTCTCTGCTCCATAGTTTGAAACAGCAAGCATAGCGCTGATGAGTGCCGCAACTGCAACTATGATTAGCAAAATCCACCAAATTTCCATAAATTAATTTTACATCATTTAGGCCCTTTTATCAAGCAAATTATGTCACCAAAATGATGGTGTCTCCCTTTGCCAAAGTGGTGCCAGCCGGCGGCAGCTGGCGATTTACCACTCCGCCCTCTCCATCGGTTTCATAAAACAGGCCAAGCTTTCCAAGTTCCACAGCGGCGTCAGAAAGCAGCCAGCCGGTGATGTCTGGCATTTGCACAAATTCGATCGACGCGGTTTCGTTGTCTTTTGGAATGTTTTTATACTCAAAAATGCCGCTTAAAATCTCCTTGCCATAAGGAGCTGCCACCACGCTGCCATAGTATGCCCCGGCACCAGGCTCGTCAACCATGATCATGATCACGTATTCCGGATTGGAGGCTGGATAGGTTCCGATGAAACTTGAAATATATTTGCCTTGGGCGATGTGCCCCGTCTCGTCATATTTTTGAGCCGTTCCAGTTTTGCCTCCCACATCATAGCCCTCGATAAAGGTGCAATCTCCCTGTTTATTGGTCACACCGGAGAGCATTTCGCAGATTTTTTGTGAAGTGGAGGCACTGACGATTTGGCGTTTCACCGTGCTTTCACCCTGTAAAAGAGTGTTTCCGAAACAATCCACAATGTTGTCAAGCACCGTTGGCGTGGTCAGATTGCCTCCATTTAAAATTCCACAAACTGCGGTCAAAAGTTGAACTGGCGTGACAGCAACCGCGTGACCAAAGCCCATTCTGGCAAGGTCGACGGTTTTGACCAGTGATTTGTCCATCAATATGCCACTGGCCTCACCGGCAAGATCAATGCCGGTTTTTTCGCCGAGCCCAAACTTTTGCATATACTCATAAAACTTGTCAACGCCCAGCCTTAATGCAAGCTCCATAAACACACAGTTGCAAGAGTTTGTCAGCCCCTCTTGCAGCGTTTGTGAACCGTGGCCGGTGCTGCGCCAGCACTTGATCTTCACTCCATCGACAACGCGAGAGCCTGTGCAGTAAAATCTGTCATTTTCGCTGACCACGCCCTCTTCCAGTGCCGCCGCGAGTGTGAGGATTTTAAAAGTCGAGCCTGGCTCGTAAACGTCGGTGATGGCCTTGATTTTGGATTGGTCAAACAGGGTTGTCAAATCATCACGAGGAATATTGTTGAGGTCGAAACTAGGTTTTGAGGATATTGCCAAAATCTCACTGGTTTTGGCGTTCATGACAAGGCCTGTCACGCCTTTGGCCTGCTGCTCCTCCATGGCCTTTTCCAAAACCTGCTCTAAAATAAGTTGAATTTTTGAGTCGATTGTGAGAGTGATGTCCCCGCCTTTGGTGGCCGGCACATAATATCTCAGCGTTCCGCCAATCTCCTTGCCCTGCAAGTCGCTTTGTGTGAAAGAATAGCCGTCCACACCTTTAAGATAGCTTTCATACTGCGCTTCCAGGCCGCTTTGGCCGACATTGTCCACACTGACAAAGCCTAGGACTTGTGAAAGCAGATTGCCATAGGTGTAAAACCTTCCCACGCTTTCTGCCAGGTAAACTCCTGAGAGATTTTTTTCGTAGATCCTCTCCGCAAGGTCGGCTGAAACTTGCAACTTGATCAGCACTTCGGACACATTTTTTTTGATGACCTTTTCGTAAACCGAAAGATAGTTTAACCCTAAAAGATTGGAAAGATATTCACTCACCTCTTTGGCGTTTTCAACTTCGCGCGCTCTGACATAGACGTTGTAGGTGGTGTAGCTGACGGCGAGTCGTGAGCCGGTTTGGTCATAGATGTCTCCACGCGGGGCCACGATGGCCAGATCACGAGTCCATTGATCGGTGGCCCTCAGTTGCAAATCTTTGCCATTGATGATCTGCACAACAAACAGACGCACAACAAGCGCGCAAAAAAGAAAGGACACCAGCATTAAAAGTGCAAGTATCCTTTTTCTAAAAGAGTGCAGGGTGAAAAGGCTTTGCAAAGATTATCCTCCAAACAACCCCGACAAAAAGTTGCAAAATCTGTCAAACCAGTTGGACTGCTGCTCGAAATCGCTTGGTCGCATCAAGTCCTCTGGGAAGGTTTCGATGAGCTCGGACATTTTGTTTCCGGAATCCACCGAGGCGATTTTTTGCATAAGCGTTGCCACATTGACCGAATACTGATTCTGCGCAGCATTGTAAGCGGAAATCGAATCGGCAAGGTCGACAGCTGTGAAAATTCCAAGCGCCAAAGTGATGGCAAGTCCAGCGGCCAAAATTCCACGTTTCAGCCAAGAGGCTTTTCGCTTTGGCTTTTCACTTTGAACTGCTTTTTCCAGTTTGATGACCCGCTTTTTCTTTTCTGTGGAAAGCTCGGGCATAAGATCATAGTTCGGGGTTTCGATGACGATGTTTTCTTGCTTGGTTTCAGCTTGGGCGGCCTGCTTGATGGAGGACAGGTTGATTTTTTGTTTGGCCTGTTCCAACTTCTCTTCCACCTTCACTTCTTTTTCAAGCAAAAGAGTCGACTTCTCTTGTTTCATATATACTCGCTCCCCTTAAAAACTATTCTTTTTTAGTGCCACTCTGGATCATTTTCATGTTTAAGTGGTTCATAGATGTTTGCAAGCGACAGATAGAAGGCATAGTTGGTGTCGGTGTCGCCCACTGCTTTTGCAACATTGAAAGCAACTTCGCAGTAAGAGAACTCAAACATCTCTTGATTCAGCACGCCATAACCGCCATAGGTGGAAGATTCCAGCACTTGATAATACTTTCTGGCATCTGTCAAACCGGTGATGGTTGTCACAAGTCCGCTGGTTGGTTTCAAGGCATCTGGCACAGTAAACTTGCCCACCTTGATGGTTTCACCAAAACCGCCTTGGTTTTCTGGCAGATCAACCTCGATGTCAAGAGTGCTGCCATCTTCACCGGCATCAAAAGCTCCGTCAAAAATGCGGTGAGTGACAGTGATCACCCTCATCTCTTTGCTGATCACAGTTCCGGCCTCGTCGGTGCGAACGTCCCACCATCGAACCGAGACCTCCAAATCCAAATAGGCGTTTGGATCGACGATCTCGTCGCCGTCTCGGCCTGCGTCATATTTGAAATCCAGCATGATGTTGCCGATCTCCAAATCCTCGGTGGAAGGCAAGATGACAAAGCTTTGATATTCATACTCGCCCGTGTAAAGGAAATTGTCGCCGTCCATGTTGGACATGAACGAAAGCAATGGATAGGTTGCCATTTCAGAAGCGATGAAGTTGTCGCCCACATAGGTTGGGTCGCCATCTTCCTCTCCTCCTTCTGGATTCTGCGTCTGTCCAATCGTGGTCAGCGTGCCGGCATATTCCACAATCGCATCAACCACATCTTCATACATCAGCACGTTTTGTGCAAGTGCAGTGCCGGTTGCCGCTTCGCCAATGATTTCGTCCAAAATAAACTGAGCAATGTAGGTTTTGTTGGTTTGAGTGAGTCCAACATATGAGCCAAGCTCATTGAAAAGCTGCTGCTTGTCTTCAAGTGCAAGTTGCACGCTGGATTTGACCTCCGGCGTGGTTTGCGCAGCATAGCCCTCCACTGTGACAGTCACATTGCCGCTTTGATCAATGGTCACGTCCATCGCATTCGGCCTCTGCCCCAACACGATGCAATAGATCGCATATTCCAACGCCGTTTGATATTCAGTGTTTACAAAGGCGTTGTTGAAATACTCTGGATAGAAATCGCCGTAAGTATCATCATTACCACTATAAAAATCATTAAAACTTGAATAGCTGTAATCAGAAATTAAAAATTTGTTTTCTATAAAACCATTTTGAATGTTTGGAAAACCCTCAGATCCGTAGAAATCGTACATATAAATGTATGAACTATAACCTTCCTGATTATCTGCTACGCTCCAATTCCAGGCATAATTTGTGTTTGCGGTCACTTCAACAGCGGTGGCTGCAATCGAGGTCAAAGTGAGAGCGCCGTTGTTTAACGCATAGGTAAAGGTGGTGCCTCCAACAGTGATTTGGCCGTTGGCGTCTTCTGTGATTGCCGAGCCTCCCAAAGTCGGGGTCAAAGTCAGTGGAGACTCCGTGTAGGAGTAAACCATGCCATCAATGGTGATCAAGCCGTTGGAGCCATGGATTGTGGTGCCCACTTGCTGCACATCGGTGATTTGATAGCGCATCGCATCGTAAAAAGGAATGAAAGCGTCTGGATTTTCTTGATACTGCCTGTTTAGTTCGTTCAACGTTTCATTGTCCGGGTTTTCAGACAAAAGCATTTCAAAGGCATTGGAATTATATTGCTCATCGACATCATTGTTTAAATTGCCATAAACTTGTAACAAAGTTATTAAAAGGTTTCGAGAATATAGTTGATAATAATTCCTTCCGCCATCAGGAACATTTCCATCAAAATCATAGCCATCAAGTGGACGCCTGAGCACCAACACGCCATCAAGGTTGATGCCGCCGCGCAGATCGTCCCTCAAATCCTCGGCTTCCTCTTCCGTCAGTTCGCCACTGTCGATGGCGTCTTGAATTTCCTGTTCCTGCTGTTGCTGCTCCTCAGGCGAGAGGGCGTCGTTGCAACCCGCCACCATAAAGGCCAAAACGCACAAAAAGCAAGCCTGAGAAATGCAAAAAAACTTTTTCTTCATGCTTTTAGTATAGCGCAAGTTGCAAAAAAAATCAATTGTTTTGTTGCAGCGCTTGGCGACTGCACGATTTTGATGCTTCTGCGCGCAAAAAAACCAGGCGTTTGCCTGGTTTTTGTCATCTGGTTGCTTCGACTTCTGCCTCTGATTCTATGCCTGAGGTTGCTCCGGTCAAAATTGGATTGTTAAAGATTTCTGTACTAGATCCCGAACTTACTATTTTGTAATCAACATTTTCAACTCCCAAAACACTACGATACATCGTTTCATTAGTAGAATTTGTATATTGAGGAACCACTATGTAAAGATCTTTTTTTACCAGAGCCCCATTTGAATCAATATATCCCACAACAACGTCGCATTGGTTAAAGTATCCTGTATTGAAATAAGGGTTGTCTTTGCTTTCCATATTCCCCAACCCAAATGAACCAACATAACAGAAAACTGGCTCGGTGCCGTTTGGTATGAATTGCTTTGCAAACTCTGCAAAATTAATGTTTGTTGAGGTGTTTGTTATGGATCTTTCTGTATCAAAGTCTGTTCTCTGTAATTGATTGAATGATTGTTGTACTCCTTGCAAAACAGCCAAAAATGCTTCCATCTGTGCCATAACTTGATCTTGTTCTTCTGCCGAGATTTCTTCTGAGCAGCCAAGTAATTCACGCACATAAGCAGACAAGCCTTCCGATGCTGCAATATCATTTGAAATTTGCTGATATTGTTGAATTTGTTCAAGTTGTGTGCCACAATAAACTCCTTTTAGCAAGCAACGTGCTCCATTAGATCTTAGACCGTCGGCATACAAAACAAACTCTCCTTCTGTTCCAGCAAACACCAAATGAACATCACTTGTAGTTGAAAATACTTTTTCACTTAATGGTTGCAAATTGTCTTCAAAATCAATATAGTCAAACCCTCCAAAAACTTGATCGAACGCATCTTCAAATTTTATTGACTCTCGTGCCTGCACAAGTTGTGGAAGTTGTGAGGTGAAGTCAACGCCTGCTGGGAAGGTGCCAACCTCTGAAATGATGGCTGCACCAGGATTTGCAAGATTGTCGATTTTTTCTTGGGCGGTTTCGCCATTGTCGGCATAGGTGACAACAAAGGCCGTGATGCTGCCATCAGCGTTGATGCCGAAGGCGTAGCTCATGGTGCAATTTTCGCTTTCAAGGTTTCCTTCCGAAGTGAAGGCCATGCTTTCGGTCATTGGTGAAAAGACAACTTGTTCAAACCCTGCAAATTCGGAAACGTTTTCGCGGAGCTCGACAGACTGATCAACCTGTGGAAGCTGCACAAAATCAACTGAAACGTTTTGAATGATCTGTTCGGCGTCGGCAGCGAACTGC
>CALVYS010000014.1 GCA_944372355.1 uncultured Clostridia bacterium
CCTCAAGATGAGATATCCCATAACACAAGTTAGTAAGTGCCGTTGTAGACTACAACGTTGATAGGTCGGAGGTGTAAGCACAGTAATGTGTTCAGCTGACCGATACTAATAGGTCGAGGGCTTGATCACGGATTTAGCATGAGTCTGTTATGTAGTTGTCAGGGCTCTTAAAAGCTCTTAGAGAGATAATTTCAGGAAAAACCTGTGATTATACCATACCTGGTGGCGATAGAGAGAAGGATCCACCTGTTCTCATTCCGAACACAGAAGTTAAGCTTCTCATCGTCGAAAATACTTGGCTGGCGACGGCCCGGGAAGATAGAACACTGCCAGGTTTTCATTAAAGCGACCGCATGAGGTCGCTTTTTTGTTTTACATTGAGTGTTCTCTCTTCCCGGGCTGGGAAGATATCACCGAGCGGAGAAGTATGCGTGGTGATGCGGGTGAGCCCTAAGAACACTGCCAGGTTATCATCAAAGCGACCGCAAGAGGTCGCTTTTTTGTTTTACATTGAGTGTTCTCTCTTCCCGGGCTGGGAAGATATCACCGAGCGGAAAAGTATGCGTGGTGATGCGGGTGAGCCCTAAGAACACTGCCAGGTTATATTAGGCTTATGCGCATATTTTGATCAGGCGAACTGAATTTGTTTGAATTCGCTAATTTTTTATTGATATTATAAGAAAAAACGCTTGAAAGTGAAAGAAAATCAAAAAAAATTTCAAATAGGTATTGAAATTATTAACAAATAGTGGTATAATAAGCGTAATTAGGAGGGTGGTATGTCTACAAGATTTACAAAAATTTTAACATATTGTGTTCTTGCTATGTCTATTGTTGCAATCGTGGTTTGTGCCGCTATTTGCTTAACCAACGCTGTTGGCGTTAAAATTAGTGTGGACGCATTGTATTTATCTAAAACTTATGCAACCGAAAATGGGCAGGAAGTTGTCATTAAAATTAACGGCGAGCAAACGAATGAACTTGTTGTTAAAAAGGATTCAACGGTGACTCTTTCTTTTGAGGCGCCAGGCTACAACTTTAATGGTTGGTATGGAGTTTCTGGAAGTGAAGTGACAGGTGACACCGAAACCGTCGGAACTTCTGTTTCATATGAATTCAAGGCTTCAAACGATATGAACTTTGCTGCGCAATTTGAAGCGATAGTTTATAACTTAACATACATTGGCAGTGATGAAAGTGAGGCCGAGGTAGATGAAGCATATAAGCAGTTAACCTATGGCTCAGCATTGCCAAGCTTATCAAATAATGCCAATGATGGAATATTCTTAGGCTGGAAGTTAGCAGATGGCGCAATTGTTAACACAGTTAATGAGTTCAGCGATGAAAATTTAGAAACAGAAGGCGTTAATGTTACGTTAACGGAAGCTAGAAGAGGAATTTCAGAATATAATATTCAATTTAATATTTCAGGGATTGTTTCTGGTACAGCAGGCTACGATGCGTCAACAGGTGTTAATGTAAGTTCATTAACAAGAGATTATTATAGTGTTACTTCCGTGGTAATAAACAGCAATACATTTTCTATTAGCGACACGACCAGTATTAATGCTGAGCTAGTTGAAAATTATTTGACCGCACAAACAGATCCAGAACAGGTTAATATAGAAGCAACAGTAGTTTGGCAACTGAATTTTGATGAAATCTCATTTACTGACACTCAAGGAGGCCCTTTTGGTTCAGACTCTGAAGTAATTGCCCAGGAAGATCCTCGTGCTATTGAGGATATTAGAATCGTGGATCTTTTCGTGAAAGAAAGTGCCAATGGCTTTACTATTAAATATGGGGAAACTAGCAAAGCTTGGGGAGAAGCTGATGACTTTAGAAATGTCACTGTAAAAAATGTATTACAGTGGTTTGGTATAGAAACCACACAAACAGGATATTTAGATTTTGAAATAACTTGGTCATAAAAAAATCTCGAACATTGTTCGAGATTTTTTTTGCTGATTTTAAAAATAAATTAAAAAAACAGTTGACAAAGGGTGTAAATGTTTGGTATAGTAAATACGCACCCTAGATGTGGGAGTTTAGCTCAGCTGGGAGAGCATCTGCCTTACAAGCAGAGGGTCATAGGTTCGAGCCCTATAACTCCCACCAGAAAAAAGCACGACGACAGTCGTGTTTTTTTTGTTTACTTTGTAAACAAACATGCCATACAGGCATGTCTGGTGGGAGATATATCGCGATCATGGCTCACTCTTGCAAGCAAGTTCGCCTTTGATGCGATATAACTCCCAAATTATTAATGTGGAAACGACGACAGTCGTGTTTTTTTTGTTTACTTTGTAAACAAACATGCCATACAGGCATGTCTGGTGGGAGATATATCGCGATCATGGCTCACCCTTGCAAGCAAGTTCGCCTTTGATGCGATATAACTCCCAAATTATTAATATGGATATGACGGGTAGTCGTGTTTTTTTGCGAAGAAAAAATCATGCCTTTTAACACTTAGCAGAAATTTAGCATACTATGCAATGGAGTTATTTTTACTCCATGCGAGGAAAATATGTTTTATAATTTATTTAGAGGCAGTAGTTTTGGAGGCTGTTGCAGTGGCTTTCAACAAAGCTGTTGCAGGCCGCGTTGCCTAGGCCCGACCGGGCCGACAGGCCCAAGAGGTCCTCAGGGATTTCAAGGCCCAACAGGTCCTACTGGCCCGACCGGACCGACCGGACCAACTGGTCCAACCGGGGCAACTGTAACCACAGTTGAAGTTATTGGAACCAACACTTTGGCAGCGGGAAGCGATGCTTCTGTTGTTCAAAGCGGCACGGGATCCACAGCGGACCTCACCTTCTTCATTCCAAGAGGGGATACAGGTGCAACTGGCGCGACAGGTCCTACTGGCCCTACTGGACCAACGGGACCAACTGGTGACACTGGTGCGCAAGGCGTTCAGGGGGATACAGGTGCAACTGGTGCGACAGGCCCTACTGGCCCTACTGGACCAACGGGACCGACCGGACCGACAGGTGCGACAGGCCCAACGGGTGCTGCGGGCGCTCAGGGTGTGGCAGGTGCGACTGGTGCTACTGGTCCAACCGGTGATGCAGGGGCTACGGGAGCAACTGGACCTACCGGTCCTACCGGCGCTACTGGTCCAACGGGGCCAACTGGACCAACGGGGCCAACTGGTGACACTGGTGCGCAAGGCGTTCAAGGTGACACTGGACCTACCGGTCCTACCGGCGCTACTGGACCAACGGGGCCTACTGGACCAACGGGGCCAACTGGTAACACTGGTGCGCAAGGCGTTCAAGGTGACACTGGTCCTACTGGCCCTACTGGACCAACGGGACCAACTGGTGACACTGGTGCGCAAGGCGTTCAGGGGGATACAGGTGCAACTGGTGCTACTGGATCGACGGGACCGACCGGTCCGACCGGAGCAACGGGGCCGACTGGGCCTACGGGACCAACTGGCGATACTGGTGCGACGGGTGCCACAGGACCAACAGGTGCCAGCGGTGCAGGTTTGGCTGCATATGGCGGACTTTATAACGACGCTGCTCAAACGCCGACCATCACAACCGAAAACGTGTATGTTCCTGTCGAACTTAACACTGAGATGCCGCTTTTAAACACGACGACTGCGACAAATCAGATAACAGTTTTACAGGCCGGTGACTATGAAATCACTTACCATTTGCAGATAAATTCAACTGCGGAGTTGACTTTCAATGTCACTGCAAGACAAAACAGCACGCCGATTGCGTCGTCGACCATCGAGCAAACTGCGTTAGAAACGGCAACAGGTGGCACTTTTGTGGTTGATGTTGCAAATTCCATTATTGCTACATTAGCAGCAAATGATGTGATAGATTTGGCACTTACAACCACGACTGCTCCTGGTGGCGCAACGATCACCATTCCAGAAAATGGTGATGCAACGCTTGTGGTTAAAAAACTTTCTGCCACATCTTAATCGTGACAACAAAAAAGCAAGGCTTCCATGCCTTGTTTTTTTATTCACGAAAAAACATGGGGGTGAATATATAAAAGTGGGAGGGTTTTCTATGCCTATTTGTAATGACAACTTCAACGGGTGCCTTACGGGACCATATTATCCAAGGCCGATTTTCAACTGCTGTTCAAGAAGTTCCTGCGGAGGTCCTAACAATGTGGTCAATCCATCTCGCTCGGAAGAATGGGGCTTTTTTGCTGTGCAAGACACTTCGGTTGCCTTTCTAGATCCTGTTCCAGTGACACTTGTGGGCAGTGCGGGCAGTGCTGTAAGTCAAGGGGATCAAACGGGCCAAATCAATTTAACGGCGGGCAACTATCAGGTTTCTTACACGGTCTCTGGGAGCTCGGCAGCCAATCCAATTCGCTTTATTTTAGAGTTGAATGGAACTAATCTGCCTTATTCATTGACGACGCAAACCGGTGATGGAAATGCTAAAACCCTTTCAACTTCTGTGATTATCTCTACAACCTCCAATGCGACATTGCGTCTGATCAGCCAAACCGACGGAACGGTGAGCATTTCCAACGCAAATGTTGCGGTGACAAAACTTTTAAATTAAATTCAAAATTCCCTTTCTTTTTTGTGAAGAGTGCGGTATAATAAAAATGTAAGGAAGCAACCTAATGTCAGGGGCGCGATGCTTTCTTAAAATTAACGCTTATTGAGGAGGAAGCGGAGTTGCGATAAATCTTTATTACATAAAAGGAGGCGTGAAAATGAAGAACACTAATTTTGCAAACAAATTTCAAGAGGCTTACTGGAAAGCATTTGAGCTGTCAGGTGACCCTCGTTTCATGCAGCTTTTTATGGAAGAGGAGCGCATTCGCCAAAATGAGCGAACAAGTTTAATGGATCAAGAACTGGGAAGATAAATGGCCAAAACCAAAGTTAAAGCGCTTGTGATAGAAAGCAAAGACAGCAAAGAAAAGGACAAGCTTGTCACCCTCTTTTCCTTAGAGGAGGGCAAGCTTTTTGTTTATTTCAAAGGTGTTCGTGGTGAAAGGGCGAAATTGAAGGCAGCAAAAGAACTTTTCACTTTTGGCGAGTTTGTGGTTGAAGAGGGCAAAACCGGAAATATAGTCACAGAGGTTTCGATAATCGACACTTTTTCTCCTTTAAGAGAAGATTTGGACAAATATTATGAGGCGTGTTCGATTTTGGATATTGTTAAAAAGCTGCTTAAAGAAGCAGATCCGGCGCTATTTATTCAAACTTTAAAGGCGCTTAAAGCGACAAGTTATGAAAATGCACCAAAATATTATTCGTTGGTCAAGTTTTTGATTTCTGTTTTTGAAGATGCGGGATACAACCTCAATTTTGAAAATTGTGCAAGTTGCAAAGCGAAATTGACGGGGAAAAAGTATTTAAATCTTGAATATGGTGAATTTGTTTGTGCCGGGTGCAGGCAGTTGACCTCTGTGGAAGTGACGCCGGCCACTACAAGTGCATTGAAGATTTTGAAGCAGACTGATTATGACAAACTGCGCACAATCAAAATAGGTGGCCAAGGTGTGGAAAGGGCGCTTAACCTTTTGACAGAAAATTTTGAATGGCGCTTTGGTTGCAAATTTTTTGTGGCATGAAAGCGGGCGAAAGGCCCGCTTTTTTAATGCAAACTTTTTTTATTTTATTCAAAAAAATGCTTGACATATCAGGGCGTGTTGGATATAATTATTATGCTGTGAAATATGGGTTGAGGCCTGAGGTTACTTTGGTTACTGGCAATCAAAGAGAACTTAGGCGGACAAGTTCGCGGCAGCGACTGCGAGCGGGCCATTCAAATCACATTTTTTATTGCCTCACAGCGTGAAACACACGGACTCGTGTGCGAGAAAATGAGTTTCATAGGCAAGTGACAAAATTGAGTGGTTAGAGCCAAGACAGGAGGAAAAAATATGGCATCAAAAAAAATCAGAATCAAGCTTAAAGCCTTTGAGCATTCGCTTATCGACGAGGCTTGCAAGAGGATCATTCTTGCTGCTGAGAAGAACGGTGCAAAAGTGGCAGGCCCGATTCCACTTCCAACAGACAGGGAAGTAATCACTGTTATTCGTTCACCGCACAAAGACAAGGACAGCCGTGAACAATTCGAGACCAAGACTCACAAAAGAATCATTGACATTATCAGTCCATCCACCAAAGTGGTTGACGCTATGATGAAGCTTGACCTTCCAGCTGGTGTGGACATTCAAATCAAACTGTAAGGAGGCACTTCGTGAAAAAAGCAATACTTGGAAAGAAACTTGGAATGACCCAGGTTTTCACCCCAGAAGGAATTGTCATTCCTGTGACTGTGATTGAAGCTGGTCCTTGCAGCGTTGTTCAAATCAAGTCAAAGGAACGTGACGGCTATGAGGCAGTTGTTGTGGCTTTTGGAAAACAAAAACCATCTCGCCTTTCAAAGCCAAAGCTTGGCGTGTTTGCAAAAGCAAATGTGGAGCCAGCTAAGATTTTAAGAGAGCTTAAATTTGATAACTCATCTGATTATCAAGTTGGCCAGGAGCTTAAATGCTCAATCTTTGCTGAGGGCGACAAAGTTGACGCCATCGGCACAACAAGAGGTCGTGGTTTCACCGGTGTTATTCAAAGATGGAACCAACATCGCCTTAAAATGACTCACGGCACGGGCCCAGTTCACAGAGAAGTGGGGTCTATGGGAGCCAACTCAACTCCATCAAGAGTGTTCAAAAACAAACACATGCCAGGGCAGTATGGATGCGAAAGAGTCACTATTCAAAATCTTGAAATTGTCAAAGTCGACGCAGATAGAAATATCTTGCTTGTCAAGGGGTGTGTGCCTGGACCAAAGGGTTCAGTTGTCACCATTCGCGAGGCAAAGAAAGCATAAGGAGCGAACAAACATGGCAAAAGTTAAAGTTTATGATATGTCTGCAAAAGTGGTTGGCGAAATTGAGCTTTCTGATGACCTTTTCGCGCTCCCTTACAATGAACCACTCATTCACGAGGCAGTTGTAACCTATCTTTCCAATCAAAGACAAGGCACAAAAAGCACTCTGACAAGAAGTGAAGTTCGTGGACATGCAGCAAAACCTTGGAGACAGAAAAAGACCGGCCGTGCTCGTCATGGTTCAACAAAATCTCCTGAATACACTGGTGGCGGAGTTGTGTTCGCACCAAAACCAAGAGATTTTTCTAAGAAGATGAACAAAACCGCTAAAAGGCTTGCACTTCTCACCGCTATTTCAAGAAAACTTGAACTTGGCAATTTGATTGTGCTTAAAGACTTTAAGATTGCAAGTGGCAAAACCAAAGACGCCAGCGCATTCTTGAAAGCGTTTGGGCTTAACGGCAAAACACTTGTGGTTGGAAGCGAAAATTCAGCAGAAACTCTCAGAGCAACTGCCAACATCGCATCACTTCAAGCTGTTGACATTGACAGTTTGACAACCTACAATGTGGTTGCGAACAAGAATGTTCTACTTACTTCGTCCGCTATTAAGAAAATAGAGGAGGCTTACGCAGAATAATGGAAGCATATGAAATTATCAAAAAACCGCTTTTAACCGAAAAAAGCTATGCAGGCATTCAAGCAAAAGTTTACACTTTTGTGGTTGACAAGCGTGCAACAAAGACAGAAATCAAAAAAGCTGTTGAAAAAGCTTTTGGCGTTGAAGTGGCAAAAGTGAACACCGCGGTCGTTAAAGGCCACAAGAAAACTCAAAACACAAGATCAGGAAGGACAGTGGGCAAAACCAGCGATTACAAAAAAGCAATCGTTTCGCTCACTGAAAAATCAAAACCAATCGCCTTCTTTGAGAGCTTGTCATAAGGAGGAGGGTAAAAATGGCTATTAGAAAAGCAAAACCTACATCGGCAGGCAGAAGATTTTACTCAGTGGCATCTTTTGATGAAGTCACCAAAAAAACGCCTGAAAAATCTCTCCTCGATGTTAAGAAAAAACATGCAGGAAAAAATTCGCAAGGCAGAATCACTGTTCGTCATCAAGGTGGCGGAAACAGACAGAAATACAGAATCATCGATTTCAAAAGAAATAAAGATGGAATTCCTGCAAAAGTTGTTGGAATCGAATACGATCCAAATCGCACATCTTACATTGCACTTTTAAACTATGCTGATGGCGAAAAGAGATACATTATCGCACCTGTTGGACTTAAACCTGGCGACGAAGTTATGAGTGGCGAAAATGTTGAAATCAAAGTTGGAAATGCACTTCCAATCTCTTCAATCCCAGTCGGAAGCCAAATCCACAACATCGAACTTCAACCTAAGAAGGGCGGTCAAATTGCAAGAAGTGCGGGCAGCACCGTTCAACTTATGGCAAAAGAAGGCAAATATGCAACACTTAAAATGCCTAGTGGTGAAATGAGAAAGGTTTTGGTTACTTGCCGCGCCACAATCGGAACGGTTGGAAACCTTGACCATGAACTTGTTTCACTTGGAAAAGCTGGCCGCAAACGTCATATGGGCGTTAGGCCAACAGTTCGTGGTGTTGTTATGAACCCTAACGATCACCCACATGGTGGTGGTGAAGGAAAGAGCCCAGTCGGCATGAAGTCACCTATGACTCCATGGGGCAAACCTGCACTTGGTCTTAAAACTAGAAAAAGAAAAAAAGCTTCTAACCGCTTGATGGTTAAGAGAGTAAATTAGGAGAGAAGTCATGCAGAAAGAAATTAAAAAACCTTATGTTCATCCATCTCTTGTAAAAAAAGTTAAGGAAATGAATGAATCGGGCGTTAAAAAGCCAATCAAAACCTGGTCACGCTCATCAACAATCTATCCTGACTTTGTTGGATTTACATTTGCAGTTCATAATGGCAAAAAGCATATTCCAGTTTATTGCACCGCCGACATGGTTGGTCATAAACTTGGCGAGTTCGCTCCGACTAGAACTTACAAAGGCCATGCAAACAAAAAAGCAGCAAAAGCTGCGGGCAGAAAGTAAGGCGAGGTGAAATATGGCTACAAGAATAAGACAAAAAGCAGAAAAGAGGGCAAAGGAAAAGGATATGCGTCCTTTTGCAAAGGCACGCTACATCAGAATGAGCCCATCTAAGGTTAGAATAGTTTTAGACCTTGTCAGAGGCAAAGATGCACGCCTTGCATGCGCAGTGCTTGAAAACATGCCAAATGCTGCGGCAGAGGCATCGCTCAAAGTTTTGAAAAGCGCAATCGCCAACGCTGAAAACAACAAAGGCCTGATGGGCGACAACTTGTTTGTGGCGGAGGCATATGTGACTCCTGGCCCAGTTTTGAAGAGAATCACTCAAAAAGCCAAAGGCCAAGGCAGCAGAATTTTAAAGAGAACATCGCACATTACGATTGTGCTTGATGAGAAGAAGTAGGAGGGAAGCAATGGGACAAAAAGTTAATCCAATTGGTCTTAGACTTGGCATCAACAAAGATTGGAACTCAACTTGGTTCGCAAAGAAACAAGACTTTGCTCCTAATCTTTTAGAGGATCAAAAAGTTAAAAAACTTTTGAAACAAAAGTATGCAAACAGTGCAATCGCAAACGTGACGATTGAAAGAATGGAAGGAAAACTTATCATCAACATCTTCACTGCAAAACCTGGAATGATCATTGGATCAAAAGGTGCAGGAATCGAAAACATCAAAAAAGATGTCACAAAAGTGATCCGACCAGTTAAAAACTTGATTATCAACGTCAAAGAAATCAAAAAACCAGATCTCAACGCAACACTTGTGGCAGACAGCATTGCCAGCCAGCTTGAAAAGCGTGTTCAATGGAGAAGAGCTCTTAAAATGGCTTTGCAAAGAGTTATGAGAGCAGGTGCTAAGGGCTGCAAAGTTCAAGTTAGCGGCGTTATCGACGGCGCAAACACTATTGCAAGAACCGAAAACTACTTGGAAGGAAATCTTCCACTTCACACTCTTCGTGCAGACATTGACTATGGCGTTTCGGCGGCTTACACAAACTATGGAAAACTCGGCGTTAAGTGCTGGATTTACAAGGGAGACATTCTCCCTGCGAAGTCGTCTGAAAAAGGAGGACAAGAATAATGTTAATGCCAAAGAGAGTTAAAAGAAGAAAAGTTTTCAGAGGCAGAATGACAGGTAAGGCCACAAGAGGCAACACAGTTGCTTATGGCCAATACGGACTTATGGCTTTGGAGCCATGCTGGATCAAGTCCAACCAAATCGAAGCAGCCAGAATTGCTATGACTCGTCATATCAAACGTGGCGGAAAGGTTTGGATCAAGATCTTCCCAGACAAGCCTGTTTCGAAAAAGCCTCTTGGAACTCGTATGGGTTCTGGTAAGGGCGGCCCAGAATTCTGGGTTGCTGTTGTAAAACCTGGAAGAATTCTTTTTGAAATCGAAGGGGTTTCAGAAGAACTTGCTCGTGAGGCAATCAGACTTGCTGGACACAAACTTCCTTGCAAAACAAAATTTGTGAAGAAGGAAAGTGAGCCAGTGAAAGAAGGTGGTGAGAAAGATGAAAATTAGTGAAATTAAAACTCTCAGCCAAGCAGAACTCAATGCTAGACTCAGAGAACTGAATATGGAACTTTTCAATCTTCGTTTCTCAAACGCTTCACGAAATCTTGCAAACCCTGTTCAAATCAGAAACGTGAAGAGAGAAATTGCAAGAGTTAAAACTGTTATCAGAGAAAAAGAGATAGCAGGTGCAGGAGGAAACGATGGAAGATAGAAATTCAAGACTTACAAGAATTGGTCAAGTTGTAAGCGCTGGAAAGATGGATAAAACCATCGTAGTTAAAATTGTTTCCAGAGTAAACCACCCAATTTACAAAAAAGTCGTTCAAAAAACAAAGAAATTTAAGGTTCACGATGAAAAAAATGAATGTGGAATCGGTGACACTGTTATGATCATGGAAACCCGTCCACTTTCAAAAGACAAGTATTATCGCCTTGTCAAAATCATCGAGAAGGCTAAGTAAGGAGGGATAGAAAAATGATTCAACCTCAAACAAGATTAAAAGTTGCCGACAACACTGGCGCTAAGGAAATCATGTGCATCAGAGTGCTTGGTGGTTCATTTAGAAGAAGTGGAAACATCGGCGACGTCATCGTTGCTTCTGTTAAAAAAGCGATCCCTGGTGGATCAGTTAAAAAAGGTGATGTTGTTAAAGCTGTCATCGTTCGTTCAGCAAAAGGTTTGCGTCGTCCAGATGGCTCACACATCAAATTTGATGACAATGCCGCTGTCATCATCGACAATCAAAAACAACCAAAAGGCACACGTGTGTTCGGGCCGATCGCTCGTGAACTTCGTGACAAGGGTTACATGAAAATCATCTCCCTTGCGCCAGAGGTTATTTAAGGAGCATAAGTGATGAAAATGAACATTAAGAAAGGCGATACTGTTTTGGTTATCACTGGCAAGGACAAAGGCAAATCAGGAAAGGTTTTGGAAACCAACCCAAAAGATGGCAAAGTTCTTGTTGAAGGAATCAACATCGTCACAAAACACAAGAAGCCAAGATCACAACAGGACAAAGGCGGCATCATCAAAAAACCTGCTATGATTGAAAGCTCAAACGTGCAAGTAATTTGCGCAGCTTGCGGAAAAGCAACCAGGGTTGCTCACAAGCAAGTTGATGGAAAGAATGTTCGCATCTGCAAAAAATGCGGTGCAAGTCTTGACAAAGAATTTGCAAAAACTGTGAAAAAAGATGCGAAAAAAGCAGAAAAAACTGCAAAAAAAGAGGAAAAAACAGCTCAAAAGCCTGAAATTAACGAAAATGAAGTTAAAACCGAGGCTAAAAAAGCTGCTCCAAAAACCGCTGCTAAACCTGCTGCAAAAACCACAGCAAAATCGGCAGCAACCACTAAAAAGTCGAAAAGTTCTGATGAGTCAAAGTAAGAGGGGATAAAAAATGGCAAAAGAACAAAACAGATTAGTTAAACTTTACAAAGAAACTGTTGTTCCTTCACTTCAAGCAGAGTTTGGCTACAAAAACGTTAACGAAGTTCCAAAACTTGTGAAAATCGTTGTAAATGCTGGCCTTGGTGATGTTAAAAGCAATTCAAAAAGCTTCAACATTGCACTTGACGAGCTTGCAGTGATCACTGGACAAAAGCCAATCCCAACAGTGGCAAAGAAGTCCATCTCCAACTTTGCTCTTCGTGAAGGACAAAAAATTGGTGCAAAAGTCACCTTGCGTGGAGAGAAGATGTATGAGTTCTTTGACAGACTTGTTGCCATCGCTCTTCCAAGAGTGAGAGACTTCCACGGAGTTTCAGACAAAGCGTTTGATGGCAGAGGAAATTATTCTCTCGGCATCAAAGAGCAGTTGATTTTCCCAGAGATCTCTTACGATAAGATTGAAAAGGTGAGAGGCTTTGACATTTGTTTTGTGACAACCGCAAAAACAAACGCAGAGGCCAAAGCACTTTTGAAGGCACTTGGAATGCCTTTCAGTAAATAAGAGGTGATGATATGGCAAAGAAAGCACTAATTCAAAAACAACAAAGAAAACCTAAATACGCAACTCGCGCATACACTCGTTGCACACTTTGCGGCAGACCACACGCAGTGCTTAAAAAATATGGCATTTGCAGGGTTTGCTTCAGAGAGCTTGCCAACAAGGGCGAAATCCCTGGCGTAAAAAAGGCAAGCTGGTAAAAGGAGGAAGAAATGTTATCAACAGACGTTATAGCAGATATGCTTACAAGAATTCGCAACGCTTTGAAAGTTAAGCATGCAGATGTTTCTGTGCCTGCTTCCAAAGAAAAAGTTGCAATCGCAAAGATCCTCCTTGACGAGGGATACATCAACAGTTTTGAAATCAAAAACAATGGCAAGTTTGATGAAATCTTCATTTCACTCAAATATGATGAAGATGGAAACAGCGTTATCCAAGGCCTTAAAAGAATTTCAAAACCAGGCCTTAGAATTTATTCTGAGGCAAGCAAACTTCCAAAAGTTATCAGCGGACTTGGAATTGCAATCATCTCAACAAACAAAGGCATCGTTACCGATCGTGTTGCTCGTGCAATGAACGTTGGCGGCGAAGTTCTGGCGTTTGTTTGGTAAGGAGGTTAGATATGTCTAGAATCGGAAATAAAGCTATCTCCATTCCTGCTGGTGTGACCGTTTCATTCAACGACGGCATCATCACGACAACAGGCCCAAAGGGCACGCTCAACCAAAAAATTGCAAAAAGCGTGACTCCTGTTATCGAAGGAAACGAACTCAAATTTGTTAAAAACAACGCTGAACAAGAAACAGATGCAATGCAAGGGCTTTACAGAGCGCTTGTTGCCAACATGGTTAAAGGGGTGAGCGAAGGTTTCACCAGATCGCTTCTCATCAACGGTGTTGGTTACAAAGCTCAGGTGAATGGCAACAAACTTGTTATGAACCTTGGCCTTTCGCACCAAGTTGAAGTTGAAATTTGGCCAGACGTCAAGGTTTCCTGCCCAACTGTGACAGAAATCAAAATTGAAGGCATCGACAAACAAAGAGTTGGCCAATTTGCATCAAACATTCGTGACAAACGTCCGGTTGAACCATATCACGGATATGGAATTCGATATGCGGACGAAGTCGTAATAAGAAAAGTCGGAAAGACCTCAGGTAAAGGCAAGAAGTAAGGAGGAAGCACATGATAAACGTTAAAGATAAAAATGCGGAAAGACAAGTGCGCCACAAGAGAGTCAGAAAAAACCTTTCTGGCACTTCACAAAGCCCAAGACTTTGCGTGTATAGAAGCCTTAACAAAATCTATGCTCAAATCATCGATGATGAGCGTAGAGTGACCATCGTTTCTGCTTCTTCACTTGACAAGGAAATTGCTCCGCTTCTTGCAGGCAAAACCAAAACCGAACAGGCTAAAATCGTGGGCGAAGAGCTTGGAAAAAGAGCTAAAAAGGCCAAGATTAAAGAAGTTGTGTTCGACAGAGGTGGCTATGTTTACACAGGCAGAGTTGCAGCTCTTGCAGAAGGCGCAAGAAGTGCAGGCTTGAAGTTTTAGGAGGAAGGGAAATGGAAGAAATTAAAAAGGACAAAAAATTCGAACCTAAACCAAGAGAAAACCGCAGACCTGCGCGCGAAGAAAGCGAGTTTGACAAAAAGCTTGTTTGTGTGCGTAGAGTTACCAAGGTTGTTAAAGGCGGAAGAACCCTTCGCTTCTCAGCACTTGTTGTGGTTGGTGACGGAAAAAATCGCGTGGGAATTGGCATCGGAAAAGCAGCCGAAGTGCCAGCAGCCATCGACAAAGCAACTGGTGAGGCTAAGAAAAACATGCAATACATCAGAATCGTTGACGGCACAATCCCTCACGAAGTGATAGGCAAATTTGGCTCTTCAAAAATCTTGATGTTGCCAGCAAAACCTGGTACCGGTGTTATTGCTGGTGGTTCAGCTCGTGCAGTGCTTGAACTTGCTGGAATCAAGGACATCGTTACAAAGATCCATGGCTCAACCAACAAGATCAACGCGGTTAAAGCCACAATGAACGGACTTGTTGCTCTTAGAACAAGAGAAGAGATCGCAGCTCGCCGTGGCAAAAAGCCTGAGGAAATATAGGAGGCGCGACATGGCAGAGAAAACTATTAAAGTTACCTGGATAAAAAGCACCATTGGTTACAACAAAAAACAAGCCAAAGTGATTGAAGCACTTGGATTTAAAAAACTTGGACAAACCAGAGTTTTACCGGATAACGCTAGCATTAGAGGAAGCATCTTCGCTGTTAAGCACCTGCTTAAAGTGGAAGAGGAGTAGGAGGATACTATGCAGATAGGAAATCTTAAACCAGCTGACGGCGCAACAACCAAAAAAGTTAGGGTTGGTCGCGGAATTGGCAGCGGAATCGGCAAAACCAGCGGAAGAGGCCAGAAAGGCCAGAACGCTAGAAGCGGCGGCGGAGTTAAAGCAGGATTTGAGGGTGGAAACATTCCTCTTATCAGAAAAATTCCTATTCGTGGCTTCAACAACTACAATTTTAGAAAAAGATATTCAACCATCAACGTTGGCGACTTGGAAGTTTTGGAGCCAAACACTGTGGTTGACATCGAATTCCTTTATGAAAACCGTTTCATCGGCAAGATTGAAGAATACGGTCTGAAAGTTTTGGGCGATGGTGAGCTTACAAAACCACTTACGATAAAAGCAAACAAAGTGACAAAAACTGCCAGAGAAAAGATCGAAAAGGCTGGCGGAAAAATAGAGGAGTAATTTAATGTTTAAAACCCTTGTTAATGCTTTTAAAATTAAAGACATCAGAAGAAAGTTGCTCTTAACGCTGCTTCTTCTTTTGATCTATCGCCTTGGTTGCTGGCTGCCTGTGCCTGGATTTGACATCAGAGAGATATTCAGTTCAGACACTGCTTCTGGCGATTTCAGCATCTTTGGCATTATGAACATGATAAGCGGTAATGCGCTGCAAAACTGTTCGGTGCTGGCGCTTGGAGTTTCTCCATACATCACTGCAAGCATCGTTATTCAACTTTTGACAGTGGCTATTCCAAAACTTGAAAGGCTTTCAAAACAAGGTGAGGACGGGAAAAGAAAAATCGCGCTTTACACTCGCATCGCTGCACTCGTGCTTGCCCTTGCACAAGCCATAGGCATCGTCGTTTCTTACAGCAGCTATCTTGACACGGCCAATGCTCTTTGGGCAGGCGCTCCAACTTGGGTTGTCGGCGCAGGCGTCGTGTTGATTCTTGTTGCAGGCGGAATGTTCACTGTTTGGCTTGGCGAAAGAATCACAGATCTTGGAATAGGCAATGGAATGAGCCTTTTGATCTTTGTGGGAATTTTGTCCTCATCAGCAGCTTCTTTTGCGCAAGCTGTAAACTTGGTGGGACAAGACATCACCTACATCTGGACAATTGTTCTCTATCTGGTTGCAGTGATCGCGATTTTCGCTTTGATCGTTTTCGTGGACGGAGCAGAACGCAGAGTTCCAATTCAGTATGCAAAACAAATCAAGGGCAGAAAGATGTATGGCGGGCAAAGCACTTTCATTCCGATCAAAGTGAATGGATCAGGCGTTATGCCAATCATCTTTGCAAGTGCTCTGTTGACCTTCCCACAACTTATAATTTCAATTTTTGCTCCTGAGTCAACTTGGTATCAACAATGGCTCGGAACAGGATCTTGGCTTTATATTGTGCTGCTTGCATTATTGATATTGGCGTTTGCATTCTTCTACGCTCAAATCACATTTAATCCTGACGACATAAGCAAAAGAATTCAGCAACAGGGCGGATTTATTCCTGGCATAAGGGCCGGCAAACCTACGGCTGAATATTTGAAAAAGATTTCAAGAAGGATCACATTCTTCGGTGCACTCTTCTTGGCACTTATCGCGCTCATACCTTCACTTGCATTCAAAGCGATCGGTGACAGTGTGGGTTGGAGCATTTTGATCAACGCGTTCAGCTCGACCGGACTTATGATCCTTGTCAGCGTGGCGCTTGAATTTGACAAACAGCTCGAAGCGCAGATGCTTATGAGAAATTACAAAGGATTTTTAGATTAACCTCAGCTTTTTCGGTGGGAGGTTGAGCTTCCCACCGTAAGCATAGTGGCTTTTGCCACAAAAACGCATTTATGCAAGATAAAAATTAAAAGGAAAGCATATGAAACTCATTCTTCTTGGCGCCGCCGGCAGCGGAAAAGGCACGATGGCAAAAAAAATCTCAGCCGACTTTGGCATTCCTCAAATTTCCACAGGGGATTTGTTTAGAGAGATTGCAAAAGAAGGCGGCAAGCTTGGCGAGCAAGTGCAAAGCTTGATGTCAAAAGGGGCGTTGATTCCAAACGAAATCACTTTTGAAGTTTTAAAAGCTAGACTCGCTAAACCAGATTGCAAAAAGGGTTTCATTTTAGATGGATTTCCACGTTCGCTCAGTCAAGCCGAAATGCTTGAAGGCGTGACCGACATTGACGCTGTTGTCAGCATTGAACTTCCTTTTGAAGAGCTTGAAAAAAGGCTGGTAAACAGACGTCTTTGCCCAAGTTGCGGTGAAATTGACAACACAAGTTACGCTGGTTTCACCGGAAATTGCAGAAAATGCGGAACAAAACTGTTTCAGCGTGATGACGATAAACCTGAAGCAATAAAAGCTCGTCTGGAAGTTTATAAAAAAGATGTGACACCACTTATAGACTTCTACGGTGGAAAGGTGTTTTCGGTTTCCAGCGCTGGCTCACCAGAGCAAACCTATGCACCTGTAAAAACATTTTTATCTAAGTTGGAGGCGAAAGCTTGAATCAGTTGACGGAGTCAGAAATCGTTTTAATGAGAAAGGCTGGTGCGTTGACAAGAGATGCATTAAACTATGCACAAACTCTTATCAAGCCCGGGATTTCAACCTTAGAACTTGACAACTTGATAAAAAAGTTTATAATAAATAGTGGTGGGTCGCCTTCATTTTTGGGCTATGAAGGGTTTCCTGGAAGCATCTGTGCTTCGGTCAACGAAATGGTTGTTCACGGAATTCCTTCAAACAAGATAATTTTGAAAGAAGGTGACATAATCAGCGTCGATGTGGGAGTGATTTACAAAGGCTATAATGGAGACGCTGCAAGAACCTTTCCTGTTGGAAAAATATCCCCAGAAAAAGCAAGACTTATAGAAGTGACAAAACAGTGCTTTTTTGAAGGAATAGCTCACCTTCAAGCGGGGAAGAGACTGGGACAAGTTTCACACGCCATACAAAAGTATGCAGAATCGCATGGTTACAGTGTGGTTAGAGAGCTTGTTGGTCATGGCATTGGAAAGCAAATGCACATGAGCCCAAACATTCCAAACTATGGCAAAGAGACAGATGGACCAATCGTGCCTGAAAATGTCTGCCTTGCAATCGAACCTATGATAAACATGGGAAGAAAGGAAATTGCAATGCTCGAAGACGGCTGGGGCATTGTCACTCGCGATCACAAGCCATCTGCACACTACGAAAACACTGTTTTAGTGACCAAAAATGGTGTGGAAATCTTAACGTTGTAGGTGAACATGAAAACAGGGAATGTGGTGCAAGCAACTGCGGGAAAGGAAAAGGGCGAGATTTTTGTGGTTGTGAAAGTTGAAACAAACGCAGCTTACATAGCTGATGGAAAAAGGCTTTCAATTTTCCACCCAAAGAAGAAAAACTTAAAGCATATTCAAAAAATCTCGAAGGAAAGTTTTTCTGAAAGCCTCATCGCCGAGGCAAAGGACATCAAAGTTGATGCAGAAATTAGGAAATTTTTAAAATTTCAAAAGGAGAAGATATGTCAAAAGAAGATGTAATTGAATTTGAAGGCGTTGTGGAAGAGCTTTTGCCAAACTCAACCTTCAAAGTCCGTCTTGTAAATGGTCATGTCATAACCGCATACATCTCCGGCAAGCTTAGAGTGCATTGCATAAGAGTGGTTGAAGGAGATAAGGTAAAAGTCGAAATGAGCCCTTATGATCTTACTAAAGGCAGGATAACTTGGAGAGACAAGGGGTAAAAAGGAGATTATCATGAAAGTTAGAGCTTCTGTTAAACCAATTTGCGACAAATGCAAAGTGATTAAAAGAAATGGAAAAGTTATGGTTATTTGCCCTAAAGATGCCAAACACAAACAAACTCAGGGCTAAAAGTTAAAATTGGAGGAAAAAAATGGCAAGAATTGCAGGTGTAGACCTACCTAGAGAAAAAAGATTGGAAATAGGACTGACATATATTTATGGAATCGGCCCTGTGACCGCTTCAAAAATTTGTCAAGCAACAAAGCTCAGCCCAGACATTAGAGTTAAGGATTTGACTGATGATCAAGTGGCTAAACTTCGTTCTTACATCGAACATAATTTGACCGTTGAAGGTGATCTTCGCAAGAAAGTCAGCCTTGACATCAAAAAACTTAATGAAATGGGCTGCTATCGTGGACTGCGCCACCGCAAGGGGCTTCCTGTTCGTGGACAGAATACCAGAAATAACTCAAGAACCAGAAAAGGGCCTAGAAAAGTTGTTGCTGGTTCATCAAAGAAGGGAAAATAAGGAGATAAAAGATGGCAAAAACAAAGATGACAAAAAAGCCAACTGCGACAAGAACCAGAAAGAGGGTTTCAAAAAACATCTCTCAGGGTCAAGTTCACATCAAAACATCTTTCAACAACACAATCGTGACCTTTACCGACAACGAAGGCAATGTTTTGTCATGGTGCAGTTCAGGCAAACTTGGGCTTAAAGGCTCAAAAAAAAGCACACCATTTGCTGCTCAAACCTGTGTTGAAGAGGCAGCCAAGGTGGCAAAAGAACACGGAGTTAGCTCTGTGGAAGTTTATGTTAAAGGACCAGGAAGCGGAAGAGAGGCAGCTATTCGCTCGCTTCAAAACTGCGACCTTAATGTAACTCTGATCAAGGACGTTTCGCCAATCGCGCACAACGGTTGCAGACCTCCAAAGAGAAGAAGAGTTTAAAAGGAGAAACGCAAATGGCAAGAAGAATTGAACCAGACTGCCGTCAGTGCAGACGCGAAGGTTGCAAACTTTTCCTTAAAGGTGAAAGATGCACCACAAAGAAATGTGCCATGGAAAGAAGACCGGTTATTCCTGGACAGCATGGCAATTCTAGAAGAAGAGTTACTTTCACAGAATATGGAGCACAACTTCGCGAAAAACAAAAAATCAAAAGAATCTATGGCTTGTTAGAAAACCAGATGCGCACTTACTATGAAGAAGCTGAAAGAATGAAGGGCGTTACTGGTGAAAACATGCTCTCTCTGATCGAAAGAAGGCTTGACAATGTCGTTTATCGCATGGGCATTGCAGCCAGCAGAAAACAAGCTCGTCAACTTGTGAATCACGGCCTTATCACTGTGAATGGAAGACGCGTTGATATTGCATCATTCATCGTTAAAGTTGGCGATGAAATCGGCATTAAAGAAAACAAACTTGAAAAAGAGCCAATCAAAACTGTTAAGGGCATGAAAGTTGTTATGCCAAAATGGTTGGAATTCAACACTGAAACTCTTAAAGGCAAAATTTTGGCACTGCCAACAAGAGAAGATGTCGATGCTGATTTGCAAGAACGCCTTGTAATCGAGCTTTATTCGAGATAATTGGAGGGATAAAATTATGATGGAAATGGAAAAACCAAAAATCGTTTGTGAAGAAACCGAGGGAGGCGCTTTTGCACGTTTTACAGTTGAGCCTCTTGAAAAAGGATATGGAATCACACTTGGAAACTGCATGAGAAGAACTTTGCTTTCATCTCTTCCAGGTGCTGCTCCAATCGCAGTTAGAATTGCGGGTGTTCCTCACGAATTTTCAACCGTTCGTGGAATCACAGAAGATGTTGTTGACATTATTTTGAATTTGAAATCGCTTTATGTTAAAACATCAAATCATGACCGCAATTTCATAACTTTTCTTCGCATCAGAAAAACTGGTGCAGGAGAGATCACTGCAAAAGATTTTGAGCCAAACGATGAGGTGGAAATACTTAACCCAGATCTTCACATCTGCACAATGGACGAAGGTGCAGTGCTTGACATGGACGTTATGATTGGAAATGGCAGGGGTTATGTTTCAGGTGCAACCAACAAAACCAAATTTGACAACATTGATTTCATTGCAATGGATTCGATTTTCTCACCTGTGAAGAGAGTCAATTTCAGCGTTGAAGCAACTCGTGTTGGTCAGAGTGTGGATTTTGACAAACTTGTGTTAGAGGTTCAAACCAATGGCACAATCAAAGCAAGTGAAATTGTCAGCCTTGCAGGCAAAATCATGATGGAACACGTTGGTCTGTTTGTGGAACTTTGTGAAGAAATGGCCAATGTTGAAATCTTGGTGTCAAAAGAAGAAGACAAACAAGTGAAAATTTTGGAACTTCCAATTGAAGAAATGGACCTTTCAGTAAGGTCATATAATTGTCTTAAACGCGCAGGGGTGAACACCGTTGAAGACATTGTAAAAAAATCTAGGAGCGACATGCTTAAAGTAAAAAATCTCGGAATCAAATCCATTGACGAGGTTATTCAAAAACTTGAAAGCTATGGGCTCTCACTTCGCAAAGATGAAGATTAAAAGGAGAAGACAATGGCTAACGATAAACTTGGCAGACCATCAAAGGAAAGAGACGCCCTTTTGCGCGGGCAGGTGACTGACCTTTTATGGCTTGGAAAGATTGAAACAACTCTTGCAAAGGCAAAAGCTGTTCGTTCAATCGCAGAAAAACTTTTGACAGCTGCAATCAAAACCTACAAAGACAACGTGACAGTGACAAAAGAGATCAAAGACGAAAAAGGTGTCAAGGTTAAAAAAGAAGTTGTCAATGACGGCCCAACCAAGCTTGCTGCAAGAAGAAAGATTATGGCTTATGTTTATGACAGACAAGAGCAGCGTGGCGAGAAAGAACCAAAGTCTGCATTTGTTGAAAGAACAAAAGGCATCAACCACCCACTTCTTGAAAAGATTTTCAACGTTTATGCTCCAAAATATGCAGAGCGTGCTGAAAAACTTGGTCAAGGCGGCGGATACACAAGAATCATCAAACTTGGCAAGCGCAGAGGCGATGCTGCTGATATGGCAGTTATAGAATTAATTTAAAAATATTAAAAAAAACGGGAATTTTTCTCGTTTTTTTTATTTTTTTAATAATTTTTTTTAATATTAAATTAAATAAAACAAAAATGCATTTTTTTCATATATAAAAACATGATAAAAAACATATCAAAAAAAAGAAATATTTCTTTAAAAAATTATTGCACTTTTAAAACAGGTGGAAAGGCAAAGATAATTTATTTTCCAAAAAATCAAGAACAATTTATTGAGTTATTTTTGCATTTAAATAACAAGAAAAAAAAGCTTTTAATTTTGGGAAATGGCAGCAATGTGCTTTTTTCAGATGCTGGGTTTGACGGAAATATAATTTGCACGAAGATGATGAAGTTGCTCACTTTTGAAGGCAATCAAGTTTGCGTAGAGGCGGGTGTCAATTTGTTTGAACTTTGCTTGAAGTGTGCAGATCATGGACTTTCAGGTTTTGAAAAACTTTATGGCATACCTGGCACATTGGGTGGCGCGGTAGCCATGAACGCAGGTGCGTTTGGAAGTGAGATTTGCGATCACTTAAAAAGCATAAAAGTTTTGAAAGCTGGCAAGGTGATTGAAAGGCGACAGTTGCAATTTGCCTACCGCCAAGGCCCGCTTGATAATGATGAAATTTTGTTGAGCGCGGAATTTGATTTAAATTCTCAAAAAAAAGAGCAAATTTTGGCAATTCAAAGTCAAATTTTTGAAAAACGAAAGTTGACGCAGCCGCATTCTTATCCTTCTGCTGGAAGTTTTTTTAAAAGGGGAAGTGATTTTTATCCAGCAAAGCTGATTGATGAATGGGGCTTAAAAGGTTTGCAATATGGCGGCGCTGCCATCTCGGACCAGCATGCAGGTTTTATAATAAACAAGGGTAATGCTTGCAGTGAAGATGTTTTGAAGCTTGCTAAAATCATTGAAGAGTTTGCAAGGCTGAAAGGTTACGAGTTTGAAAGAGAGGTGAAAGTCATTTACTGACAAAAACCTTTTTTATAAATCCCACTCTGCGCTTGCAAAAGCCAAGCTAAATTGCTATACTAAAAATGTAAACTTTTTAGCGGGGGCAATGAAAATGATTTTGTTTGGAGACTATCACACCCACACAATTTATTCAAAGCACAACCATGGTAAGGGAACGGTTTTGCAGAATGCTACCGTTGCAGCAGAAAAGGGGTTGAAACAGATCGCAATCACAGATCACGGCTTCAACCACAGCTTTTTTGCGGTTAAAAGAAAGGAGCTTCCGCAAGTTCGAGAGGACATTTTGAATGCAAAAGAAATCACTGGCGTTGAAATTTTGCTTGGCGTTGAGGCCAACTTGATCTCAACTAGCGGCGAGGTGGATTTAAAAGAGGCGGATTATGATGACCTTGACATAATTTTGATGGGGTTTCACAAATGCGTTAAAACGCCGACATTGAAAGATTTTCTGGCCTTACAAGCGGTCAACATGCTTTCATCGCCTTATCGTGCCAGCGAGCAGCGCATTGCACGCAACACCACGGCATTTTTGAAGGCTCTTGACAAATATCCAATAGACGTGATAACGCATTTGAATTTTGGCTGCCCAACCGACACCTTGGCCGTGGCAAAACTTGCCAAACAAAAGGGCACACTGATAGAGCTCAATGGCAAGCGAATAAATTTTACTGATGACGAGCTTTTAACAATGGCAAGCGAAGGCGTCAAGTTTATTATAAATTCAGATGCACATGAGCCGGCAAGCGTTGGTGAGTGCAACAATGCGATAAATTTGATTTACAGATTGAATCTGCCAACCAATCTGGTGGTAAATCTGGACAAAATGCCAACATTTCAAAAGAAAAGAGGTTGATTTTGAGTTTTTCAAAGGAAAGCAAGCTAGAACTGATAAAAAACGTAAAAGAGAATGCAGACACGGCCTTTGCCTATCTGTCTGGGCTTTTTCACGCTTGTGGACAACTTGAAAAAAACGACAAAGGTTTTGATGTTTCTGTTTTGACGGATATAAATGAACTTTATGATTGCTTGAATGAACTATGTCATATGCTTTATGGCGATTTTTTGGAGCTTGAAGTGGAAGATGACTATGTGATAAACAAAACAACTTACTATCGCATCTATTTTCCACATGAAAGCGTTCAACAAATTTTGCAAGACACTGGGATAATATCTTTGCAAGACGGCGAGTTTTCCATCAATTTTGGCATAGACCACAACATTGTCAACAGTGAGGAGACCAAGCGCGCTTTTGTGAGAGGGGCATACATTGGGTGCAGCACATCTTCGATAAGGCTCAGTGAACTTGAAAACATGAAAACCACATCTGGTTATCACATGGAATTTTCTTCAAAAAATTATGATTTTTTAACCGATTTGGCGTCGCTTTTGGCAGAATTTGGAATAATAGCCAAACTTGTGCAAAGAAAAAGTTCGTATGTGTTATACTTTAAAGAAGCCGAACTTATCAAGGATCTTTTGGCCCTTATGGGTGCAAATCAAAGCGTGCTAGCATTAGCCGCAGAAATGATCACCCGCGAGAAACGCAATCAGGTGAACAGACAGGTCAACTGCATCAATGCAAACATTTCAAAAACTGTTGAGGCAAGTTTAAAACAGGTTGCGGCGATAAACACCATCATCTCAACGATAGGGCTGGAAAGTTTGAGTGAAGAGTTGCAGGAGGTGGCAATGCTCAGGCTTGCCAATCCAGAAGAGAGTTTGGACGAGCTGCTGGCTCTTTCCACAATTAAACTTTCCAAAAGCGGTTTAAATCACCGTTTGAACAAACTCATCAGAATTGCAAAAGAGCTTAGTTAGGAGAACTTATGAAGGAATTTGTCCACTTGCATGTCCACACAGAATACAGCTTGCTTGACGGCCTTGCAAGGATCGAAAAACTGATAAAAATCACCAAGGAGCGAGGTTGGAGAGCAGTTGCCATGACAGACCATGGCAATATGTTTGGCACGATCAAAATGTATGAAGAGTGCATTAAGGCAGGCATAAAGCCAATCATTGGCTGTGAGTTTTACATCTGTCATGATCATCTCAACAAGACTGGGCGTGAGGACACTGGGCACTTGATCTTGATTGCAAAAAACAACACAGGTTATCAAAATCTCATGAAGCTCATCTCGATTGCTCATGTAGAAGGCATGTATTACAAGCCACGCATTGACTACAAGCTGCTTGAACAATATCACGAGGGCATCATTTGTCTTTCAGCTTGTCTTGCTGGGCATTTGCAAAAATTCATCTTGCAAAGAAGATTTGATGAAGCAAAAGAACTTGCGCTTTGGTTTAAGCGCGTTTTTGGTGATGATTTTTATATTGAAATTCAAAACCACAATTTGCCAGAGGACAAAGAGGTGATAATTGGACAAACCAAACTTGCCCAAGAACTTGGCATCAAACTGGTGGCCACTAATGACGTTCACTATCTCTACAAGGAAGACAGCGAGTTGCAAGATGCCTTGATGTGCGTTGCCATGCACAAGTTTGTCGACGATCCAGACAGGTTGAAATTCGCCACAGATGAGTTTTATTATAAAACCTATGAAGAGATGCTGGAAGCGTTGCCAGGATACGAGGAGGCGCTTGACAACACCCTTGAAATTGCAGACAAGTGCGAGCTGATAATTCGCACTAAGTCGATGTATGAAAATCCGAAAATAGACAGAAAGTATGGTTTGCCATCATCGCAAAACTACATTCCAAACTATGTTCCTGAAACCGGAGAGACGACAAGTGAATATCTCAGGAGAATGGCATATGAAGGGCTTGCCAAACTTTATCCGGAAGTGACCAAAGAGCTTACAGACAGGCTGGAAGAGGAACTTGCGCTTATAAACAAGCAGGGCTTTGTGGAATACTTTTTGATCGTGTGGGATTACATCAATTATGCCAGACAAAATGGCATTCCAGTCGGGCCAGGCAGAGGCTCAGGAGCGGGCAGTTTGGTGGCTTATTGCATCGGCATAACCAAGGTTGATCCAATCAAGTATCATTTGTTTTTTGAAAGATTCATCAATCCAGAACGCGTGTCAATGCCCGACTTTGACGTGGATTTTTGCAAGGACAGGCGCAGCGAAGTTATTGACTATGTCAAACGTAAATATGGCGAAGATCATGTTGCAGGCATCGTGACATTTGGTTCGATGAAGGCCAAAAACGCGATCCGTGACATTGGAAGGGTGTTGAGAGTTCCTCTTTCAGACGTCAACAGATTGGCAAAGGAAATTCCAAACTTTCCACCAGATGGCTTGAAGAAGAATGAGCCGGTTTTGAAATATTATTTTGGCAGAACCAAGGATCCTGCGAATGAAAAATATGTGATTCCTGAATTAAGACAGGCCTATGAGGAAGATGACTTGATTCGCAAAATGGTCGACATGGCAATCAAGGTTGAAGGGGTGCCAAGAAATTGCGGCATGCACGCAGCAGGGGTTTTGATTGCACCAGAAGCGGTTTCAAACTTTGTTCCACTCGCCAGAAACGGCGATGAAATCGTCACCGAGTTTGATATGATCGAAATCGAGCACCTCGGCCTTTTAAAGATGGACTTTTTGGGTCTTGTGACCTTGACAGATATTAAAAAAGCGTTGGATTACATCAAAGAAAACCATGGGATAGACATCGACTTTTACAATATGGAATATGATGATCCAAAAGTCTTTGAATTGATCGCCTCTGGCAAGACAGATGCCGTGTTCCAACTTGAAGGCGGAGGAATGAAGCGCTTTATGAAGGAGCTTGGCCCAACCTGTATGGACGACATCATCGCGGGAATTTCACTCTATCGTCCAGGCCCAATGGATTCGATTCCTGACTTTATCAGACGCAAGAAAGATCCAAGTTCTGTCACATATGACGACCCTTGCCTTGAAGACATTTTGGACGTGACCTATGGCTGCATCGTCTATCAAGAACAGGTTATGAAAATCACTCAGGTTATGGCTGGATTTACTCTTGGGCAGGCGGACAATATTCGAAGGATCATGGGCAAAAAGCAGGTGGACAAGATTGCTGCCGAAAAGGTCAAGTTTGTTGACGGCTGGGAGGATCCAACTGGGAAGGCCTCCATTCCTGGCGCAGTAAAACTTGGGCACAAACGCGAAGTTGCAGAAAAGATCTTTGACCGAATGGCTGAATTTGCAAAGTATGCCTTCAACAAGTCTCACGCGGCGGCCTATGCCTACCTTGGCTATCAAACCGCCTATCTTAAAACCTATTATGAAGTTGAATTTTTAACTGCGGTTTTAAACAATCGCATAACCAACCTTGATGAAGTGAAAAAATACACAACGTTTGCCAAAAAAGAGGGCTTTGAGGTTTTGCCTCCTGATGTGAACAAGTCTGGCACATATTTCAAAACTGAAAACGGCAACATTCGTTTTGGTTTGGCAGCGCTCAAAGGTGTTGGTGCCACGGTTATTGACGAAATCATCAAGGAACGCGAGGCCAATGGTGAATTTAAAAGCTTTGAGGATTTTATCTCTCGCGCCTCGATTCCTGTGCTTAACAAGCGTGTTTTGGAAAGTTTGATCGTCAGTGGAGCTTTTGATTCGTTTGGCAAATATCGCTCGCAGCTTATGGCCGTTTATGGAATCGCAGTGGACAGAGCGATCAGGGACAACAAAAACAAAAAAATTGGGCAATTTTCAATGTTTGACTCTTTTGCAGAAATGAAAGATGAATTCAACAGCTTGGATTGGCCAAACATCAAAGAATACAACAAGGAAACATTGCTAAAATTTGAAAAAGAGATCGTGGGCATTTACATCTCAGGGCACCCACTTGATGACTATCTTGACTATTTCGACAAGTTTACATTGACGTCGGACATGCTCGCTCCTGCCGAAACAGATGAAGAAGGTGAGGAGGTGCGTCCAGAAGATGCCGTCTATGATCAGGTTACAGATGGCATGCCTGTGACGTGTGGAGGTGTGATTGTTGAAAAGAGAAGGATCACCAAAGACGGAAAAGATATGGCGTTCATCAAACTTGAAGATTTAAATGGAGTTATCGAAGTGTCGCTTTTTGCAAATGTCTTTCCAAAGTTTAAGCATCTGATTGAAGAGGACAACCTTATAACTGTCAAAGGAAAGATCTCCATGCGAAATGGAA
>CALVYS010000015.1 GCA_944372355.1 uncultured Clostridia bacterium
AAAATCACTATGTCAAGCACGTTTTTCATGCCAGCATTGAGCTTTTCGTCAATAAGTTTTTCGTCGGCAACTGGATATGAGCAAAGGTGCACGCTTTCTGGTGCGTTTTTGTCAACGGACCTGACGATGTTTTGATAGATGCTTTCCGAGATGAAAGGCACAAATGGTGCGATGAGTTTTGCAAGTCCGCTCAAAACTTCATACAAAGTTCTAAACGCAGCATTCTTGTCATCTGCCATTCCGTTTTGCCAGAAACGCTCACGGCTGCGACGGATATACCAATTTGAAAAATCGTCAACAAAGGCAGTGATCTCTCGTGCTGCTGACTGGAAGTCATAGTTTTCCAGTCTGTCGTCAACAAATTTGATAAGCGCGTTGTATTTTGAAAGCAACCATCTGTCAAGCAGCGAAAGCTTGCAAGAAGCAAGCGAGATTTTGGTTGGGTCAAATTTGTCGATCTCAGCATAAAGCACATAGAAAGCGTAAATGTTCCAAAGCGTGCCCATAAATTTGCGTTGCAAATCGACAAGATTATCTTCGTTGAAGGAGATCGGTTGTCCAGGCGTGCAGGAAGAATAGAAATACCATCTCAAAGCATCTGCGCCCTCTTTGTCAAAAATTGCCCAAGGATCCACGCCGTTTCCCAAGTGTTTTGACATCTTTTGACCAAAGCGATCGTTGACGAGCCCAATCGCAATGCAGGTTTCGTAAGGGCTTTTGCCGAAAATTGCGCTGTTTACTGCCTGCAAAGAGTAAAACCAACCGCGCGTTTGATCGATGCCTTCTGCAATAAAGTTTGCCGGAAAGGTTTTTTCAAAAACCTCTTTGTTTTCGAAAGGATAATGATATTGCGCAAAAGGCATAGATCCGCTGTCAAACCAGCAATCCATGACTTCACTTGTGCGTTTCATGGTTTTGCCACATTCTGGGCATGGGAAAGTCAGTGCGTCAAGATCTGGTTTGTGCAAGTCTATTTCGCCCTTAAAGCCTGTCAGTTTCCTGAGTTCTTCAATCGAGCCAACAACATGTCTGTGCCCATTTTCGCAGAGCCAGAATGGCAATGGTGTGCCCCAATATCTGGTTCTTGAAATTCCCCAGTCGATGTTGTTTTCAAGGAAATTGCCCATTCTGCCCTGTTCTATAGTCTCTGGCAGCCAGTTTACGCCGGCATTATTTTTCACCATGACATCTTTGTTGGCTGTGGTTTTAACAAACCATGTGTTTTTAGCATAATACAAAAGCGGAGTCCCACAGCGCCAGCAGTGAGGATACGCGTGCTCGAATGGCAGAACCTTGAACACTTTGCCCTGTTTTTGAAGATCTTCGATTATAAACTTGTCCGCATCTTTTACAAATTTGCCGGCATAGTCGGTTTCGGCCGACATATTGCCTTCTTCGGTGACAAGTTGCACGAAGTCGATGTCATATTTTTTGCCAACATTGTAGTCTTCTTCACCAAAGGCAGGCGCTATATGCACGATGCCAGTGCCATCTTCGGTTGTGACATAGTCGTCGATCACAACGAAATAGGCGTTTTTGACTTTGTCTTTCACATAGTCAAAAAGTGGTTCATATTTTTGATATTCAAAATCGCTGCCCTTTTTGGTGTAGATGATTTTGTAGCTGCCCTCTTCAAAAAGCGTTGGAATCAAGGCTTTGAGCATGATGTAGTTTTTGCCATCGCATTCAAGTTTGGCATATTCCTCATTTGGATTCATGCAGACCGCAACATTTGAAGGCAGCGTCCAAGGTGTGGTGGTCCAAACCAGGAAGTAGGTGTTTTCCTCTTCCAAACTTTTCATTTGAACGTAGACTGAATTTTCTTTTAAAATCTTGTAGTTGTCTCCATTTTCCACTTCAAGCTTTGACAAGCTGGTGCCACAGCGTGGGCAGTAAGGGATCACCTTGTGACCAAGATAAATCAACCCCTTTTTGTCCATCTCTTTGAGGGCCCAGAATATGCTTTCAATATAGTTGTTTTCATAGGTGATGTAAGGGTGCTGCATATCCAGCCAAAAACCCATGCGGTTTGTCAATTTTTCCCACAAACCTTTGTATTTCCACACCGATTGTTTGCAAAGTTGCATAAACTTTTCAACTCCAAACTTTTCGATGTCGTGCTTGCCGTTGAGCCCAAGGCTTTTTTCAACCTCAACTTCAACTGGCAAACCGTGGGTGTCCCACCCCGCTTTTCTTGGCACAAAATAACCTTTCATCGCTTTGAAACGAGGAAATATATCTTTGATCGTTCTGGTCAATGGGTGGCCGATGTGAGGCATTCCATTCGCGGTTGGAGGGCCTTCATAAAATGAAAACACCTTTTCGCTGCCCTCATTGAGTTTGAGGCCTTTTTCAATTATCTTTTCGCTCTCCCAAAACTGTAAAACCTCATTTTCGTTTTTGACAAAGTCAAGTTTTGAATCAACTTTTTTATACATTTTTCCTCCTAAAAAACAAAATTCTCGGAAAAGCCTGCAAGAACTTTCCGAGAAGTTTTTTAACCACTTGTAGCCTGTATGCGTGCCACCACACGCTTTCTCTTGACGCGAGAATCACGGCAGCAACTTACTTTTTTTCAGTTGTGCAGCTCCGAAAGTGATAATTTCAAAAGTTTGCCGCTGTCTTTCACCAACCGACAGTTCTCTGAGGACAAAGGTTTTTGAAACCGTGTCTTTCATCAACGCTTTTGTTAAGTTTTCTTCATACTAACAGATATTGAAAATTTTGTCAACTAATTGAAGGTGTCGATAACCTTGTTCATCTCTATGGCGTCTGCGCCTGTCACAATGCCAAGAGGAGGCTCGTTCTGCCCTCCCGTTTTGGTGAGAAGGATGGCCAGAAGTTTTGGATTGTTGTGAAATTTGTTGAGCCCTTCTTCCATTGTCAGCTCAATCGACTCAACTTCGTAGTAGATCGACTGAATTTTGGAAAGCATGTCCTCGATTTGAACATTTTCCAAAAAGGCTTTGCTCTTTCCTCCCGCCAAAAGATAGGTGCCAAATGCGTCGAGGATCTTCTGCCCGTTGGCGATGCCAATCAAATTTTTCCCTTTGTAGACAGGAATGTTGGAATATTTTGAACTCGCCATAAGTTTGATCACATTTTCCATCGAAGTGGAAGCGTCGACAGTGACAATGTCACGGCGGCAAATATCGATGCATTTTGGAGGTTTGTTGATAAGCTTTTCAATTTTTTCTATATGCTCAACAACCCTTGTGTGCGGTTCGGCAATCACATAATCCTTGTTTCCTTGATGGACGATGGCGTTTCTGAGCCGGCCATAATCGATGAGATCATCTTCATATTTTCTGACCACATAATTGAGGCTCACACATTTTCGAACAAGATCCGAAAACCCCATGCTGCGGTTTAAATTGTATCTGGCCCTCAATGTATAATCGATGGTGTTAAAAGCATCGATAAATCTTTCTGCATTGCTTTTTTCTGGCATATTTTTCTCCTGCGTTTTCTAGGTTAATTATAAACAATTCTGCTTAAAATAAAAAACGATTTCACTTGATTTTTTCTTTTGTATTAGATATAATAATCAAAGCCGGGCTAGATGGGGAGTTAGCGGTGCCCTGTAACCTGCAACCCGCTACAGCAGGATTGAACGCTTGTTTAGGCTGCAACATGTCAAAAATGTGCAAAGTTTGACAGGTGATGAAGTCAAGGTCTTATGCAACGATCGTCCCTGAACCATGTCAGGCCCTGACGGGAGCATCATTAAGGGGAGCCGAGCGTGTGCCATAAGGTAGCTTTGGTGGAGCCTGCCAGCTTTGAAACAGTTGGTGTGTTGTTGTCGACACTTGTGCCCGGCTGTGAAAATTAAAGGCAAGGAAATTTCCTTGCCTTTTTGTTATTTTGACTTTTTTTGTGCTTTTTTGATTTCTGATGTGGCTTTTTCCACTTCTTTCATCACTTTCTTTTCGCCTTTGTCCACCATCTCTTTGGCAGATTGGGAGTATTTATACAAAAGTGCGCCTGTGATAAGCCCCATGCTGAATCCAAGCAGCATAAATGCGTCTTTCATCTTCCCCTCCTTGCACTTAGTTTGTGCAAAAAAGGAGAAATTACACCATTTTTAAACAAAAAAAGCAGATTTTAGTCTGCTTTTTTCTGTAATTTTTCTTGTCTTTTAAAATAATCGTCAAGTGCTGCTTTGACTGCTTGTTCAGCAAGCATGGCGGTGTAGACTTTGTTTTGTGGAAGTTCGCCAAGCTCTTCCAAAATCTCACTGCCCGTCAAGTTCATCACCTCTTCGATGGTTTTGCCCTTTACAAGCTCACAAGCAATATCTGTTGCCGCGATGGCTGCACATGAGCCAAAGGTTTTGAATTGGGCGTCTTTTACAACACCATCTTCGATCAACAAATAGATTTTCATGATGTCGCTGCAACTTGTGCCACTGGCTTTGCCAACACCATTTGCACCCTTCATTCCACCAGCATTTTGTGGGTTTTGAAATATTGATAAAACTTTTTTACTATACATCTTTATCTCCTCCCTGCCTTAGTGATTGGGGAAATTGCCCTCAATTTCTTAACAGCTGCAACCAAGCGTTCAACAACATAATCGATGTCTGCTTTTGAAGTGCTTTTGCCGAAAGAGAAACGAACTGTGCCCTGAGCGATTTCATCATCAAGACCCATTGCCTTTAAAACATGTGAAGGTTGGAGAGCGTTTGATGTGCAAGCGGAAGATGTTGAAACGGCAATGCCATCAAGGTCCAAAAGCATCAAAAGTGATTCGCCTTCCACCATTTCAAATGAAATGCTTACTGTGCCATTGATTTTTTGATGTGGATCGCCATTGATGTGAATGTAATCGATGTTTTCTTTGACTTTATCGATAAAATACTGCCTGATTATGCGCAATTTTTGCTGATTTGCGCTGAGATCTCTAACTGCAATTTCAGCCGCTTTGCCAAATCCTGCGATGGCTGGTGTGTCATGGGTGCCACCACGTCTGCCGCGTTCCTGATTGCCTCCGCTGATAAGAGGTTCAATTCTCAAACCATTTTTAAGATAAAGAGCTCCGCAACCTTTTGGTCCGTAGATTTTGTGTGCCGAAAGGCTCATTGCATCGATCTCCATGTCTTGAACATCAAGTCTGACAGCGCCAAGTGCTTGAACAGCATCTGTGTGGAAGATTATGCCATTTTCATGTGCGGTTTTTGCAATAGTTTTGATGTTTTGAATGGTGCCAACTTCATTGTTGACTGCCATGATTGAGATGAGAATGGTGTCTTTTCTGATTGCGTGCATGAGTTCAGCAATGCTGACAAGCCCATTTTTGTCAACTGGAAGATAAGTGATTTCAAATCCTTCATTTTTCAAGCTTTCACAAGCCTCTAAAACAGACTGATGCTCGATTTTTGAAGTGATGATGTGCTTGCCTTTGCTTGCATATGCATGGGCAAGACCTTTCAATGCCATATTGTTGGCCTCAGATCCACCTGATGTGAAGTAAATTTCATTCGAGTTTTTTGCATTGATTGCTGCTGCCACTCTGTCACGTGCACGATCAACGATCGCTGCCGCATCACGTCCATAGCTGTGAATCGAACTTGGATTACCATAAAGTGCATTAAAGCATGGCATCATTTCGTTTAACACTTCGCTTGAAACATATGTTGTTGCAGCATAGTCAAGATAAACCTTTTTAACCATGATAGCTCTCCTTTTATGCTCTAATTTTAACACCAAAACCGCTATAAGTCAATACAAAAATTAAATTTAATTACTAAAAAAGCAAACTCCCGTTTGCTTTTTTGTTATTTTGCAGAATTATAAAATTTTACAAGCTCTTCGTTTTGCATAAGGCCGACATGCTTTTCAACCGGCTGTCCATCTTTCATAAGCACCAAAGTTGGAATCGACATGATTCCAAATCTGCGAGCAAGGTTTGGATCTTGATCCACATCAACCTTGACAACGTTCATATCAGGATTTTCTTCCAAAACCTCTTCCAAAACCACTGCCTGCATTCTGCATGGACCGCACCAGGTTGCAAAAAAATCGACAAGCACCACGCCACTGGCAACTTCTTTTGCAAAATCTTTTTCATTGACTTGTTTCATATTTCCCTCCTTATAAAACGTATTTCTTCAAATCAAATTTGCGTTTTGCATCTTTGAAAACATTTTGAACATAGCTGCGATCTATCACAACTTCAAGCATTGGGTGATTTCCACTTGCATTGAAAGAGATGTCTTCCAGCAAAAGTTCCATCACTGTGTGCAAACGCCTAGCACCGATGTTCTCTCCCGTTTCATTTTCTTGATAAGCCACAGCAGCGATCTCGTCAAGAGCATCATCTGTAAACTTTAATTTTATGTTGTCAACCTCTAAAAGAGAAGCGTATTGCAAAGTTACTGCATTTTTTGGCTGAGAAAGAATGCGCTTGAAATCCTTTTCCGTCAAGCTGTCAAGATCCACTCTGATTGGGAATCGACCTTGAAGCTCTGGGATCATATCCTCGATTTTTGAAACATGGAAAGCGCCTGATGCGATAAACAGGATAAAGTCGGTTTTGACATTTCCATACTTTGTTGCAACCGTGCAACCTTCAACGATTGGAAGAATGTCGCGTTGCACACCCTCGCGAGAAACATCTTGTGAATTGTTGTTTGCAACGCCGATGATTTTGTCAATTTCGTCAATAAAGATGATTCCTTCTTCCTCTGCCCTGCGAATTGCTTCCGTGCTGATGTTGTCAAGATCGATGAGTTTGTCGCTCTCCTCAGCAGTCAAGATTTCACGAGCTCTCTCAACCGGCATGCGTTTGTGCTTTCTGCGTTGAGGCAACAAACCATCAAACATCGACCCCAAATTTATTTCAGGCCCGCCGATTGCCATGATCGGTTTGGCTTGCTCAACAACAGCGATGTTGATGACTTCTGACTCCAATTTTCCAGCAAGCAAATCCTGTTTGATTTGTTCTTTTTCTGCCACTTGATTGTCGGCTTTGCGGGTTTCATAGATGGCATCGATGAGCCTTGAAGTCACAATTGGAGCAACTTTGGATTCCACTTCGTGTTGTTTCTCGTCCTTGACCATTCGAACCGACATTTCAACAAGATCTCTGACCATGCTTTCAACATCGCGGCCGACATAGCCCACTTCGGTGTATTTTGTTGCTTCAATTTTTATAAAAGGTGCTTTGACAAGTTTTGCAAGCCTTCGTGCGATTTCGGTTTTTCCCACGCCGGTTGGACCGCGCATGATTATGTTTTTCGGAGTGATCTCCTCGCGGAGTTCTTTTGGCAAACGGCTGCGTCTGTAACGGTTTCTAAGTGCAATGGCAACCGCGCGTTTTGCTTTGGCCTGTCCTATGATGTATTTGTCAAGTTCGCTGACAATCTGTTTTGGTGTAAACTCCATTTTTGACCTCCTAGTTCATCTCTTCAACGATGATGTTGTCATTTGTAAACACGCAAATTTCACTTGCGATTTTTAAGGCTTTGTAAGCGATCTCCTTTGCCGAAAGCTTGGTGTTTTGTTTCAAAGCTTTTGCAGCTGCCAAGGCATAGTTGCCGCCAGACCCGATTGCACAAACATCATCTTGTGGCTCGATGACATCGCCACTTCCAGACAAAATTAAAAGCGTTTCTTTGTCAGCAACAATCATCATTGCATCAAGCTTGTGCATGATCTTGTCCTCTCTCCAAAGTTGTGCAAGCGCCACTGAGCTTCGCATCAGGTTGCCGGAATACTTGTTGAGCATCTCTTCAAAACGCTCGGATAGAGAAAACGCATCTGCAACACTTCCAGCAAAACCGATCACCACTTTGTCGTCATAGATTCTTCTAACCTTTTTTGCATTATTTTTAAAAATGACAGAATTTGAAATTGTAACCTGCCCATCTCCTGCTATGGCTATTTTACCATCTCTTTTTACTGCACAAATCGTTGTACCACGCATTTCTTGCATTGTAATCCTCCTTAAACTCTCTAAGCGATTTCAACGCTTCGGTTTCGTTTTCATTTTTAATTATATCACAACTCACACTTGTTTGAGTCAAATTAAACGCAGGTTGTGAAAATAATTTGTCGATGAGCTTGCCCAAAAGGCTGCCCTTTGGCAATTTTACAAACTTTCGCCCATGCAAATAATTTAACATGTTCAGAGCAACAAAGTGTCCTGTTGCAATCGCCTCCAACTGGCCATCTGCCATGACAATTCTGCCTGCAAAGAACAGGTTTGGGTTTGACTGCGCTTGCAAATATTCATTCAGTGCCAGATTTGGATTGATGTAAGTGCACGCAACAGCCCCAGCAGGCCTTACAAGTTTGCACTCCTCACCAAACAAAAATCTGTAAATGCTTGCTTGTGCATTCTCTGGCAACTGCGTTTGAAAGTTTTGCACTATAAAACCGTTGTCACACTTTTTCAGCCGAACGCAAGCATATTCCACCTGATCTGACACCACCGGACGCAGCGCCTTTGCTCGAAGCATCTCTCTGCCAGATCTGGCCCACTTTTCCAAGCCATCGGCCTGACTGTCAGATCTGTAATAATTTATTGCCTGCACCAGACCCTCCACCTTTTCTTTTGAAAGTGGAAAGATGCAGTTTGAATTTTGACACTTGACCTTGTTTTCAATGCCATCGACGATTGGAAACTGCGGCTGAAAATGATGGCACTTCACCTTGCCGAGCACGCTTTCAATCTGTGAAAAAAGTGGCTGCAAAGTGTTGCCGCCGGTTGCAATTATCGTTGGCTCTGAAAGTGAAATTTCACCAACTTTGCGAGGAAAAAACTTCAAATTTTCGATATTTTCGATGTTTTTGTAAACTTTTTCCCTAATTTTTGCACCATTTTCTAAGCATTCAAGCAATGAAACTTGCAGCGCTGCAAGTTCATCTTTCAAAGTTTTGTCAACCAAAAGAGGCGGCTCTTCTGCGACGCCGGCATCAAACAAATGCACGCTCACACCATATTTTGCCAGTGTGAGTGCAGCTTCCAAGCCCGCATAACCTCCCCCAATTATGTTGACAACTTTTTCCATTACACTTCCTTATATTTGCAATTTGAGCAGACCTTTTGCTTGTTTTTTATAATTATAGGACTGCCGCATTCTGGACATTTTTCGCCAGTTGTTGGATTCCAACTCATAAATTTGCAGTCTGGATAACCTGTGCAAGAAAAGAAAACTTTGCCACGTTTGCTTTTTCGAGCAACCATGTCACGTCCACATTCTGGGCACTTTCCAACAACCTTTTTTTCTTCTTCATATGGTTTGATGTTTCGGCATTTTGGAAAGTTTGAACAACCCAAAAATCTGCCATACTTGCCCTCTCTGATCAGCATTTTGTGTCCACATTTGTCACAGATTATGTCCGTTTCAATCGGCTCTGCTTTCAAAGAGAAGCCAGATGAATCTGATGCTGAAAGCAGTTTTGAAAACCCGTTCCAAAAGCTCTCCACAACTTCATGCCAATCCTCGCCTTCGGTTGCGATGTCATCAAGACGCTGCTCCATGTGGGCAGTAAATTTGACATTGATCACAGAGCTGAAAAACTTTTCAAGATATTCCACCACTTTTCTTCCAAGCTCGGTTGGAACAAGCTGTTTGCCTTCCTTGCCAACATATTCTCTTGAAAGCAAAACCATGATGGTCGCAGCATACGTTGCTGGCCTGCCTATGCCCTTTTCTTCCATGGCCTTGACAAGGCTTGCTTCTGTGTAACGTGCTGGTGGTTTTGTGAATTTTTGCTCGGTTTTAATCTCTTTTGCTGGCAACTTTTCGCCTTCCGTGAGCGGAGGAAGTTTGGAAATTTCCTGCTTTTCATCGCCCTCATATTCGCGATAGGCCGCTGTGTAACCGGCAAACTCTTGCGTTTTTCCAACCGCTTTAAATTCATAGCCCTCGCAACTGATGGAGACTGTCACGTTTGAATAGATGGCCTCACTCATTTGGCTGGCCAAAAAGCGCTCGTAGATGAGTTTGTAAAGTTTGTAGTTGTCAGGAGAAAGTGAAGCCTTCACTTTTTCCGGAGTCATGTTCATGTTGATCGGCCTGATGGCTTCGTGAGCATCTTGGGCATTTTGCTTTGCAGCATATATGTTTGGCTTTTCTGGCACGAATTTGTCGCCATACATCTTTCTTGCAAACTCGCGGCAGGCATTTTGAGCGTCTTGTGACACACGCGTGGAGTCTGTTCTGATGTAAGTGATCAGAGCTATCTTTCCCTCACCAGCAATTTCCACACCTTCATAAAGTTGTTGTGCCGCCTGAGTGGTGCGTTTGATGCTGAGACCAGCTTTGTTTAACGCGTCCTGTTGCATAGTTGAAGTTGTGAAAGGCGCCGGAGCGTGCGATTTGGTTGTGCTGCGTTTGATTTTTTCAACGTCAAACTCTTTTCCAGAAACAGCCGCAACAACATCGTCGGCCTCTTGTTTGTTTTTGGGAACGAATTTTTTGCCATTTTTCTTTTCTAAGGTCGCTTTAAAAGCTTCTTTGCCTTTCAAAAGCATCGCGTTGATCAGCCAGTATTCCTCTGGAACAAACGCTTCGATTTCCTTTTCTCTGTCGACGACAAGTTTTAACGCCACAGATTGCACCCTTCCTGCGCTCAATCTTGGCTTGATTTTTTTGCACAAAATAGGAGAAAGTTTGTAGCCCACTATTCTGTCAAGCACCCTTCTTGCCTGTTGTGCGTTGACAAGTTTCAAGTCGATCTCTCTTGGTTTTGTGAGCGCATTTTGCACTGCCTTTTGTGAAATTTCGTTAAATTCGATTCGGCACTTTTGGTTTTCAGGCAATCCTAAAACATTTGCAATATGCCATGAAATAGCTTCGCCCTCCCTATCCGGGTCGGTGGCGATCAGCACTTTGTCTGCCTTTTCAGCTTTGCGTTTAAGCTCAGAGATGAGCTCCTTTTTGTCAGGCATGATTTGATAAATAGGCTCAAAATGGTTTTTTACATCAAGCCCATAGCTTTTTTGAGGCAGGTCCCTGATATGTCCCTTTGTGGCAAACACATCATAGCCTGCTCCAAGATATTTTTTCAGCGTTTCGCGTTTCGCCGGCGCTTCAATGATGACTAGATTCAATGATGTTTCCTCCTAGCTTAGCGAATATAATCCGCCAGGCAATCGTTTAATTATACCTTTTATTTCAAGCGTTGTCAAAAGACTGTTAAGCTTGTTTATGTTTATTTTAGATATTTGCAAAATTTCGTCAATATCCTTGCTGGAAGTTTGCAAAATTTGAATTATTGATTCCTCTTCAATCGAAAGTTGACTTGCAGCTGCCTTTTTTGCTGTCAAGCCAAGGTCGGTTATGATTGACTTGGCGTCCAAGGCACAGATCCCTTGCATGGTGGCAATGAGAGCATTCGTGCCGTCACTTTTTGAAGAGGTTATGTTGCCAGGCACAGCATAAATTGGCACGCCATAATCCAAAGCAAAATCTTTTGTGATGGAGGTGCCACTTTTGGCACCAGCTTCTGTGATTAAAAGCGCATCACTGATTGCAGCCACGATTCTGTTTCGTTGAGGAAACAAAAATTTTAAGGATTTGACATCAGGCCTATGCTCTGAAAGCACCAAGCCCTTTTTGGCGATTTCGCTGAAAAGTGATGAGTGCTCTTGTGGATAGATGTTGTTGAATCCACCTGCCAAAACCGCGATCGTCTTGCCTCCAACTGCCAAAGCTTTGCGATGCGCGATGCTGTCAACCCCATATGCAAGGCCACTTACGATGACTCCTCCTGCCGAAGCAATTTCTCCGGCAAAACGTTCGGTTATCGTTATTCCATAACCACTTGGGCTGCGAGTTCCAACCACGGCCACGCATTTTTGTTTTAGCAAATTCAAATCGCCTTTGTAAAAGAGATAGAAAGGCGCATCTTCCACCCTCCAAAGTCGTTCTGGATAGTTTTCATCTGCTTGCGTCAAAATGCCGATCCCAAGCTCAGCAAGTTTTGCTGTGTATTTTTCAAAGTAGTCAGGATTTGCTTTTTTCGCAACTGTGCTAAAATCATTGCCTAAAAGTTTTTCAACTTCATCTGATGCAACAAGCCTTTCAAAAGTGAAGTCTCCATCAAGCAACTCCAAAATTTTGGAAATTTTGCCATAAGAAAGCTCAAAAGCGGATAAAAACTTCAAAAAATCTGATTTTTTCATAGAATCCTTTTAAATTATAGATATTTTCGATCCAAGGATCGATATGCGATTGCCTCGGCTATATGCTCTGGCAAGATGTTTTCTTCACCTTCCAGATCGGCTATCGTGCGAGCCACTTTTAAGATTCGATCGTGAGCGCGTGCCGACAATTTCAAATTTTCGAAGGCGGTTTTCAAAAGTTGCTCGCCCTCTTTGCTCAGCGTGCAATACCTTTTTGTTGCAGGCACGCTCATCTTTGCATTTGAATAATTTTTCGACCCCTTAAATCTTTCAAGTTGAATTTTTCTGGCCTTGTCCACCCTCTTTTTGATCTCCGCCGAACTTTCCTCGCTCGACTCGCCTCTCAAATCGTCAAAGCTGACATTGTCAACCTCAACATGAATATCGATGCGATCCAATATCGGGCCAGAGATTTTTGAAAGATATTTATGTATTTGAGATGGCGTACATTTGCATTCGCGATCCTTTGCTCCATAGTTTCCACATGGGCATGGATTCATGCTGGCAATCAAAGTGAAGTTTGCTGGATATGTGACTGTGAGCGCACTTCTCGCAACAGTTATCACTCCGTCTTCCAAAGGTTGGCGCAACATCTCCAAGCAAGAGCGCGGATACTCAGGCATCTCATCAAGATAGAGCACGCCATTGTGCGCAAGCGAAATCTCGCCAGGTTTGGCATGTGTGCCTCCGCCCGTCAAACTGACAGCTGAGGCTGAATGGTGTGGGGTGCGAAATGGCCTTGATGAAACTATGCCTTTTTTAAAGTCAAGTTCGCCAGCAATAGAGTGAATTTTTGTCACTTCCAGTGCTTCTTCAAACGTCATATCTGGCAAAATGGAAGGAAAGCACTTTGCAAGCATGCTTTTGCCGCTGCCTGGTGGACCGATCATGAGCACATTATGACCACCTGCTGCTGCAATCTCCAAGGCTCTTTTTGCTCGCTGTTGACCTTTGACATATTTAAAATCTAATGCATTTTTGTTGTTTTCACTGTCACTTACAAAGTTTTCAACTTGAACTGGCGAAATTGCAAGTTGTCCACTGATGAAAAGCACAGCTTCTTCCAAACTTCCCACAGCGAAACATTCAACGTTTGAAATAAAGCTTGCCTCTTTTGCATTTGCCGCAGGAATAATAAACTTTTTATAACCGGCTTTTTGTGCAGAAATCAAAATCGGAAGCAGGCCTTTGATCGGTTTGACTTCGCCATTGAGCGACAATTCACCAACTATGACATAATCTCTGGCTGCTTGTGCCGTCAAACCTTTTATATCGTTGTTGATGTCCGCAGTCATTATTCCAATCGCCATTGCAAGGTCATATAGCGGCCCTTCCTTTTTGACATCTGCCGGAGCAAGATTGACTGTGATTTTTTTGACTGGATAGTCAAATCCGGAATTTTTGATCGCCGCCCTCACCCTTTCTTTTGCTTCTTTAATCGCAGTGTCAGCAAGCCCCACCACTTCGATGTGTGGCAAGCCATTGGTTATATCAACTTCCACTTCAACCGTAAAGCCATCAATGCCAAACAAGCCAAAGCTGTGAATTTTTGAAAGCATGATTTCTCCTTAAACAAAATTAAGTATAACAAAACAGTTGCCATTTTGCCAAACGAAACGCAACGAAATTGCCACAAAAAAACGCTGCAAGTTTGCAGCGCCTTGTTTTAATTTTCAGCTGATTTGATTTTTGCAGCCTTTCCAGTAAGCTTTCTAACATAGTAAAGTTTAGCTCTTCTTGGCTTGCCTTTGCGGGTCACCTCAACATTAGCAACAAGTGGTGAGTGCAATGGGAAGGTTCTTTCAACGCCCACACCATTTGAAATCTTTCTAACAGTGAAAGTTTCTCTGATTCCGCCATTGCGTCTTGCAATCACAACGCCTTCAAAGGCCTGAATTCTTTCCTTTTCGCCTTCTTTGATTCGAACGGAAACTTTGACTGTGTCACCAATGCCAAATTCTGGAACAGCTTCTTTCATGTTTTCTTTCTCGATTTGGTCGATGATGTTTGCCATTTGACTTATCTCCTTTTTTCAGATTTTTGACAAAGTGTTCATTTAGCCTGCTGCCAAAGCGGACCACTCGAAGTCGTTTTATATATTATCATATATGCAACTTTTTTTCAAGCGTTTTTGCAAACAAAAATAAAAAAGCGCAAAAATTTCACGCTTTTATCTTTCCAATTTCATTTCATAGCCTGTTGCTCGCAGAGTTTTGTTGACGTAGGCGACGGTTTCTGCCATGCTGTCATTTGGATTTTTGTTTGGATCTGTGGTGTCGTGCCATCGATTTGGATCGTTGTTTGCAAGATCCTCCTCCTCGCTGTTTGCATTTTCACCTTCGCCTCTTCCAGTCTCGCCTGTTCCAGCGCCTTGTTCAAGATCGTCTGCTTCCGGATCGGAAATCGCCTCGTTGCCTGTGCCGGCTTGTATGCCAAGATCCACTTCATCGTTGCCTCTTTTAAAAAGAAATTGATCTAAACAAGTTAAAACCACAACACCAGCAACTATAAGAGAAGCCAAACCCAACAAGGTTCCGCCCACAGCCTTCAAAATTGGATGCTTAGATGTTCCTTTTATACCAGTTCCACTTGAACGCATTTTTCTCTCCTTACGTTTTAAATTCTATCACATGTCCTTTTGCTTGTCAAGACCCTTTTAAAAAGCATTTTTAATATGATTGATCTCGCCACCCAAAATTTCAATCACATCAAACCTGACAGCAGCTTCGCTAAGTTTGTTTGAATTCAAATAGACAAGCGCTGCTTTTCGAATTTTGTTCTGTTTGGTCCTGTCAACCGCTTCACTCGGTCTGCCAAACATCTCGCTCTCGCGAGACTTGACTTCCACAAAAACAATGGTTCCACCATCTTTTGCAATAATGTCGATCTCACCGCAATAATTTTTGTAATTTTGCTTCAAAATCTTGTATTTTTGTGCTTTTAAATGCGTTTTTGCCAAATTTTCGCCCACTTGGCCTTTGATCTTGTTGAAAATTTTCATTCAGCATTCCTCTATCAAAAGCTTGCCAAGCTTGCCACTTCGAAAATCTTGCAACACGGTTTTGGCAGCACGCTCCTCATCAAATCCGCCTCCTGGCGAAAGAAATGCGCGCACTCTTGCAATCTCTTCAAGCGTGGTCGCACCTCTGTATCGCTCTGACAAAACGCCTGGATAAATTTTTTCTAGGCGAGAAATAAACTCCTTTGCAAGTTCCACTTCATCGGTGATTTCATCTTTGATGCTTCCAATGAAAGCCAAGCTTTTTGCAACTTCCTGATCTGCAAGGTTTGGATAAAGGGTGCCTGGTGTGTCGCACACCTCCACATTCTGCCCGATTGCAAACCATTGCTTGCCTTTTGTAACGCCAGGTCTGTCACCAGTGATGGCTTTGGCCTTTTTGCAAAGATTGTTGACAAGCGTTGACTTGCCGCAGTTTGGCACTCCAACCACAAGTGCCCTCAAAACCGGCTTGATGTTTTTCTCTTCAAACTTTTTTACTTTTTGTTTGCAGAGAGCTTTGATTTTGCTGCAAATTATGCTGCCTGCTCCGCTTTCGGTTGCTTTCATATAAACAAAGTCGCGCCCCTCGCCTTTGAAATCCTTGGCCAGCATTTCAAGACGGTCGATGTCTGTGAGGTCGACTTTGTTTAAAACAAAAAGAACAGGTCTAGATGATGCCAACCTGTCTAGTTCTGGATTCAAACAGCTTTTAGGAGCACGTGCATCAAGCACATATATGATCACATCGACTTTGACAAGCTCGGCTTCAAGCTGATTCAAAGCCTTCTTCATATGCCCTGGAAACCAATTAATCTTCAATTTTTTCTCCTTTTAAAAGGTCCGGCCTGTTTTTCTTGGTTTTTTCAAGCGATGCCGCTTTGCGCCACTTTGCAATTTCTGCATGATTGCCGCTTATCAGCACTTGTGGAACTTCCAGCCCTTCAAAAATTTGAGGTCTTGTGTATTGCGGATATTCAAGCAGTCCGTTTGAAAAGCTTTCTTCATTCAAACTGCCCTCTTTGAGCACTCCCGGCACAAAACGCAAAAGCGAATCCACAATCGCCATGGTTGGAATTTCGCCGCCGGTCAAAACATAGTCGCCAATCGAAATTTCCTCGGCATCAAACAGCTCAACCAGCCTTTCATCTATGCCCTCGTAGTGGCCACAGATGAAAATCAGGTGGCTAAATTCTGCCAACTTTTGTGCGGTTTTGTTGTTGTAAAGTTTGCCAACAGGTGTTGGAAAAACCACCTTGCTGCCCTCTTTGAGCACGCTTTTGACAGCGTCGAAAATTGGCTGAACGCTCATGAGCATGCCCGCGCCGCCACCGAAAGGATAGTCGTCACATTTTTTGTGTTTATCGCGTGAAAAATCACGAATGTTTATGATGTTGATCTCAATCGTTCCGGCCTTTTGTGCACGAGAGATGATGCTTTCCTTAAAAGGCGCAAAGCTTTCAGGAAAAAGCGTTAAAATATCGATTTTCAAATCTTGCTTCCCTCATATTCTTTTCGATTTACAACCAAAGCGTTTTCGCTGGTTGTGAAAATCGAACTTACATATGGCACCTCATAGATGTGCCCATTTTCGTCAACGGACAGGATCGCCGCACTGCCATAATCTTCATAGTCGACAATCTGCCCGACCAGTTTTCCCTGGTCATCATAAAGCACCATGCCGATCAGATCATCAACCAAAAAATCTTCATTCAGAAACTGACGAAGCTCTTGTTTTGGCAAGTAAACTTCGCAGTTTCTGAAAAGCTCTGCATGATTTCGATCGTTCACGCCGTGAAGTTTGAGATAAAGCACCCCTTGTTTGATTTTTGCGCTGTCAACTTCACAGCTTTCCCCATCGATAAAAACTCTCTTGGCCGCTTTAACCGCGTCAAAAACATCGGTGTAAAGCTGACATTTGAGCTCACCTTTTATCCCTTGTGGTTTGGAAACTTTTGCAATCAAAAGATTTTCCATTTATTCTCCAAACTTTACAAAAGTTTTCTTGTGGTCTTTTCCAGCAAGCGATTTTGCTATTGTTCTGATAGAAGAAGCAATCTTGCCATTCTTTCCGATCACCCTTCCCATGTCGGCATCAGCCACGCTGACATGAACAATCGTTTCGTCGCCATCTGCGTCAATCGAAACTTTGACAGCGTCTTTGTCTTCCACGAGGCATTTGACGATGTATTCAATGACTTCTTTCATGTTTTCTCCTTACTTCTTTTCTTCAATAACGCCTGCTTTTTTCAGCAAACTCTTGGCTGTTTCAGTTGGCAACGCGCCGTTTTTAAGCCATTTTGAAGCTTTGTCGGCATCAATTTTGATTTCAGCAGGGTTTTTGAGTGGATCATATGTTCCAAGAATTTCGATGAACTTGCCATCTCTTGGGCTTCTTGAATCAGCCACAACAACTCTGTAAAAAGGTGCCTTTTTGTCGCCAAGTCTGGTGAGTCTGATTTTAACTGCCATTTTTTCCTCCTATAAAATTTTTTATATATAACCGCCTTTCAAGGCGATGATATATCGATTAGAACCTGAAACCTTTTTTGTTTTTGAGCATTTTCATCATCTCTTTCGATTGCTCAAATTGCCTTAGCAATGCATTGACCTGTTGCACAGAAGTGCCACTCCCCTTTGCAATGCGTTGGCGTCGGGAGGCTTTGATTATTTCTGGATTTCTTCTCTCCTCAGGTGTCATGGATTGAATTATGCATTTGTTGATTGCGATTTCATTTTCGTCGATTTGAACATTTTTGAGCTTGCTTCCAACGCCTGGAATCATTTGCAATATATCCTGCAAGGAACCCATCTTTTTCATGTTCTCCACTTGCACAAGATAGTCTTCAAATGTGAACGAATTTTCTCGGATCTTTTTTTCCAGCTTTTTTGCTTCCTCTTCGCTGACCGCTTCCTGCGCCTTTTCAATCAGCGAAAGCACGTCGCCCATTCCCAAAATTCTGCTGGCAATGCGGTCTGGATAGAACGGCTCAATGTCGCCGATCTTTTCCCCCACACCTGTGAACTTGATTGGCTTGCCTGTGATGGCCTTGACAGAAAGTGCCGCGCCGCCACGAGTGTCGCCGTCCAGCTTTGTGAGAATGAAACCTGTGACATCAAGAGCGTTGTTGAAGCTTTCAGCAACCGTGACTGCATCTTGACCGGTCATCGAATCGATGACAAGCAAGATTTCGGTTGGCTGCACCTCTTTTTTGATGGCTTTAAGCTCGTTCATCAACTCTTCATTGATGTGCAACCTTCCTGCCGTGTCAAGTATGACAACATCAAAGCCCTGCTTTTTTGCATGCTCAACTGCCTGCTTGGCGGTTTTGACAGGATTTTGTGTCCCCTTTTCAAAAACTTCAACATTTGCTTGCTTGCCCACCACTTGCAACTGACTGATCGCCGCTGGACGATAGATGTCACAGGCCACAAGCAAAGGTTTTTTGCCACTTTTTTTGAGATGGGCGCCGAGCTTTGCGCACATGGTGGTTTTGCCCGCACCTTGCAAGCCACACATCATGATGATGGTTGGCGGAGCTGGGCTGATCGCGAGTTTTTGATGGTTGGAACTCATAAGCTCTGTCAATTCATCACGAACGATCTTGATCACTTGCTGAGCAGGAGTCAAACTTTTTAAAACCTCATCGCCGACAGCCTTTTCAGAAACTTTTTTTACAAAATCTTTGGCAACCATATAGTTGACATCGGCTTCAAGCAGAGCGATTCGCACTTCACGCATCGCTTCTTTGATTTCAAGCTCAGTCAATCTGCCACGCTTTGTCAGCTTTGAAAAGATGTGATTGAATTTTTCAGATAATGATGAAAAAAGTGCCATTTACCTCTCCCCATTAAGTCTTTTAAAAAAGCCAAGTTTATTTTCATAAGAATTGAGTTTTAGTTCCGCTTTTGAAATTGCGTCCTTCACCGCTTGTCGCGAAACCTTGTGATTTTCTGCGATTTCAGAAATCGTCAAATCTTTTAAAAGAAAATCTTCCATCACCGCTTTTTGAGTTTTTGAAAGCAACGGACCATACAAATCCAAAAGACTTGCCAAAAACAAATTTTTCTCCAAACTCATTTCTCTCTCCGTAAAGCATTTTTGCTTTACATCGCAAGTATAGCATATCTTATTTTTATTGTCAACAAATTTTTGCAAAATGCAAACATAGAAAATTGAGCGATATTGACAAAACCCTCTCCCCGTGTTAAAATAAGTTAAGATGTTTTAAAAGGAGCGATTGCAGCGATGAAATACATAATTTCTTTGGATCCGGAAGACAAAATCACTTTGTCCATGGAAAAATTAACATTGCGTCGCATAGTTGCAGTGCAAGACATTGTTGACGCAAACGGCCGCGTTATCGTGAAAAAAGGAACAAAGGGCGGTTTTGTTGAATCTGAAAAAAATCTTTCACATGAAGGCTGTTGCTGGATTGCAGACAAAGCATGCGTTTATCAAAATGCACGAGTCTCAAACAACGCCCAAGTTTATGGAAGGGCAAGGGTTCACGGAGATGCAAAAGTTTTTGAAAATGCCCAGGTTTATGGAAAAGCCCTGGTTTTTGAAAGCGCGCAAATTTTCGGCCATGCCCAAGTTTACGATATGGCCGGCGTTTGGAGCCATGCAAAGGTTTTTGACAACGCAGTCTTGCGCGATCAGGCAGTTGCATTTCAAAACGCACAAGTTTTTGGCAATGCCGAGCTTTGTGGAGACACCCTTGTCGCTGGCGACACAAAAATCTCTGGCAACACGCCCAAACTAGATGATCTAGTTGACAATTTTGATAGATAAAAACCTGATCAAACGCTCAGGTTTTTTACGGCAAAAGTTTTATGATCACCGAATTTGAAATATTGTAATAGGTTGGATTCAAAAAAACTTTGTTGCCCTTTTGAATCAAAATATTGTTTGCAAGCAGCTGTTTAAAAGCCGGCACTTTTTCAATGTCAAAAGACAGCTTGGTTTTGTCAAATCCGGCGTCGCATCTGAGGCCAAGCATAACGATCTCCTCATCGCGCTGCGCAGGCGAAAGGCATTCTTTGTTTTGTTTGCCTAAAAAATAATCCTCAAAGTTGTCGGCGTTTGCCCAACGAACAAAAGCCCCATCAAACGAATGTGCACCAAGCCCGAATCCCAAGTAGGCGCGGCCGGTCCAGTAAGCATAATTGTGCTGGCTTTTAAAGCCATTTTGTGCAAAATTTGAGATTTCGTATTGTGCAAAGCCATTTTTTTGCAAAAGCTTGCAAAGTTTTTGATAGGTTTTAACAACCTTGTCTTCGCTTGGCAATTCAACCTCACCGCCTTCAACCAGGCTTTTAAGCTTTGTCCCCTCTTCCAGTTGCAACATGTAGGCTGAGATGTGCTTCACACCCTGCCGCATCAAACATTTGGCGTCTTTTAAAACTCTTTCTTTGGGCAGGCCGAGCAAAAGATCGGCCGAAATGTTTTCAAAGCCAGCCGCTTTGGCCTTTTTTATCGCATCAAGTGCTTGGGCCTTGTCATGCCTTCTGCCCAAAAATTTAAGCATTTTCGAGTCCAGCGACTGCACGCCAAAACTGATTCGGTTAAACCCTGCCGAATGGTAAGCTTCAAGCTTTTCAAGCGAAGTCGAGCAAGGGTTGCATTCAATTGTGATTTCGGCATTTTCTGAAACCTTGAAATTGTTTTTGATGGTCGTTAAAACTTCAACGATTTTTTCAGGTTTGACACAAGACGGCGTGCCTCCGCCAAAATATATGCTGGAAACTTGCCGATCTTCAAATTTGCAAGTCCTGATTTCTTTGTTTAAAAACTCAAAATAATCGCTTTGAAAGCTTTCGTCTTTCACAAAAGATGCAAAGGCGCAGTAAACGCATTTGCTTTCACAAAACGGAATGTGAACATATATTCCGATCATTTGTCTTCGTCCAATTTCAAAATCGACAAAAACGCTTCGGACGGAATCTCCACTGAGCCGATCTGCCTCATGCGTTTTTTGCCCTCTTTTTGTTTTTCGAGCAGTTTGCGTTTTCGCGTCACGTCACCGCCATAGCATTTTGCAAGCACATCTTTTCTCAGCGCGCTGATGGTTTCTCTGGCAATGATTTTGTTGCCTATTGCTGCCTGAATTGGCACTTCAAAAAGTTGACGCGGAATGATTTTTTTAAGTTTTTCCACAATCGCCCTGCCACGCGCATAGGCAGAACTTTCATGCACTATAAGAGAAAGCGCATCGCATCTTTCACCCTTCAAAAGAATGTCAAGTTTGACAAGTTTTGATTCCAGCATGCCGTCCATTTGATAGTCAAAGCTTGCAAAACCCTTGGTGGCCGATTTGAGCTTGTCAAAAAAGTCATATATGATTTCACCAAGTGGCAAACGATAGTCGATCCTCACCCTGGATTTGTCAAGATAGACAAGGTTTTTATAGATGCCTCGTTTCTCCTGACAAAGCTCCATAATCGCGCCCACATATTCAGGCGGCGAAAACAGGCTTGCCACAACCATAGGCTCCAAAATCTGAGCGATCTCAACCGGGTTTGGCAGGTTTGATGGGTTGGAAATTTCAACCTCCTCGCCATTTGTTTTGATCACCTTGTAAGACACGCTTGGAGCTGTTGTGATTATTTCCAAATTAAATTCTCTTTCAATCCTTTCCGTGATGATTTCAAGGTGCAAAAGCCCCAAAAAACCACACCTAAAACCAAAACCGAGAGCCGTTGAATTTTCAGGCGTAAACTGCAAACTCGCATCGTTTAGTTTGAGTTTTAAAAGTGCTTCTTTAAGGTCGTTATATCTCGATCCGTCCACTGCGAAAACGCCGCAATAAACCACCGGCTGAACGAGTTTGTAGCCAGGAAGCGGATCCAAAGTTGGATTGTCCACCAAGGTGATTGTGTCGCCGACATGCACATCTGACAAGCTTTTTATTGAGGCAGCAAGATAGCCAACTTCGCCCGCAGACAAACTCTCGGCCATTTCCATCTTTGGAGTGAAAACCCCAACTTCCGTCACTTCAAACCGCTTGCCGGCTTGCATGAAGTCGATCTTGTCACCAACCTTGACACTGCCATCAAAAATCCTGATCAAACAGATGGCCCCTTTGAAGTTGTCATAAAAACTGTCAAACACCAAAGCTTTTAACGGCGCATTTTCGTCACCTTTCGGGGCTGGAAACTCAGTGACAATCTTTTCCAAAACCTCGCTGATGTTGGTGCCATCTTTGGCAGAGATGCAAGGCGCATGATCAGCTGGTATGCCAATCACATCTTCGATTTCCTGCTTGCATTTTTCAATTTGAGCGGAAGGAAGGTCGATTTTGTTGATGACTGGCAATATTTCAAGGTTTGCATCGATGGCCATATAGGCATTTGCCAGCGTTTGAGCCTCCACTCCCTGCGATGCGTCGACAATCAAAATCGCTCCCTCGCAAGCAGCGAGCGACCTTGACACTTCATATGTGAAATCCACATGGCCAGGCGTGTCGATCAAATTCAAAACAAACTCCTCACCGCTCTGCTCATATTTCATTCTGGTTGGCGTGAGTTTTATTGTGATGCCCTTTTCTCTTTCAAGCTCCATGCTGTCTAAAAGTTGTGACTGCATATCTCGTTTCGCAACAGAACCCGTTTGCTCCATAAGCCGGTCAGCAAGCGTGCTTTTGCCATGATCTATGTGTGCAATTATGCAAAAATTTCGAATGTTTTTTTTCATATTTAGTAATTTTTGTTAAGCCCTTGTTTTTTTTGATATTTTAGTATAACAAAAATTTACAAAAAATAAAATGAAATAACAGCAAAACACTTTGAAAATGAGACAAAAAAATCTATAATATATCATATACCAACTAATTTGACAAAAAGAGGAATGCAAATGGAAGATTTGTTCAAAACCTGGCTGGTTGAAACTCCCGTGGCTCACAGAGGTTTCCACAACGATGCCTGCCCAGAAAATTCTATATCCGCTTTTAAAAACGCTATTGCACATGGCTATGCAATCGAGCTTGATGTGCAGATGCTTTCAGACGGCACCGTGGTGGTTTTTCATGACGAATCGCTCTCTCGAATGACAGGCAACGATGGCTATTTGAAGTTTTTGACGAAAGAGGATCTTCCTATCTTAAAACTCAAAGGCACAAAAGAATGCATTCCAACTTTGGAAGAAACACTCAAACTCATCGATGGCCAAACTCCGATCATCATCGAAATTAAAAACATGGCAAAAGTTGGCGGCCTTGAACAAAAGGTTATCGACGCACTGGCAAAATACAAAGGCGAAGTTGCAGTTGCTTCATTCAACCCAATGGTGCTTGCCTACTTCAAACAACACGCCCCTCACATACTGCGTGGACAGTTGGCTGGATACTTAAAACACATGAAAATGAAGTTTTTCACACGCTGGGGAATGAAAAGAATGGTGCTTGCAAAAAAGGTTGCAGGAGCGGACTTTATCATGTATGAAGCAAAAACCCTGCCAAACAGGTTTGTCAAAAAATTCAAAAAACTGCCCCTGCTGGCATGGACAGTGAAAAGCCAGGAAGAATATCTTCGCGTTGTGAAATATTGCGACAACATCATATTTGAAGGTTTTGAACCGAAAATTTAAAAAAAACGAACTTTAAGTTCGTTTTTTTTTAAACCTTTTGAATAGTTTTAAGAAAAGATGCCGCCGAATAAAACATCTGACTTAAAACAGCCTTCACCGATTTAATTTTCGTTGATGGCAAGCCATTATACATAGTGAAGCTGTATTTTTTGTCATCAAAGGTTGCGGATATCGCATAAGAAAAATCGATGCCTTGGCTTTTATCCTGTTCTAAATTAGCAAGCCAGTCAAGCGAATCTTGATTTTTTCTTAAAAACTCTAAGAAGTTTTTCATGTCTTCATGAAGCATAAAGCCTTCTGTTCGCTTGCCATTTTCTTCAAGGGTGTAATATTTGCCATACAAGCTGAAATTGTTTTTCTCATATTCAACTTCAAAAGCAATCCTGACCCTTTCTTTGCTTTATTTTTCCTCGTCTTCAATCAAAACTTTGAGTTGCTTTTTAGTGAAATTGGTTCTGATCGAACTGTGCCTGAAAAGTATAAAGTGTGTGTCTGTTGAATCGGTTATGCTTTCGCCGTGCATAAGTTTTTTGTAAGTTTCGACCAAAGACTCACCGCCCTTGCTTTTTGGCAATTTGTAGACAACGAGATATTGCCCATCGATTTGAAAAAAGCCAAAAGTGCCGTCCTTTGTTTTAAACTGATTATTTGACACGTTGTAGATGGAGTTGAAGTCGCAAACATATGTCGTCGTTTCCTCCTCACCAAAACACAACTTTTTAAATTTTTCCTGAAACTCACCTGGCTTGACCGCCTTGTTCGCAATATTGGTAAATTTGTCGCTTTCTCCTTCATACCACCAAATGCCGGTTAAATCAAACTTATGAAGCTTGTTCCATTTCTTTTCATCTTCAAGAATTTTTTCTTTCATTTGCATGACTTCAAGATCATCAGAATTCACCATTCGATTTTTTAATATGCTCAAAAAGTTGATTTTGTTGTAGTAATCTTTGTTTGTCGTTTGCAGTGCTTTGATTTTTTCATCAACTATTTTTTCATCTAAGTTTTGAATTTCTTTAATGCTAAAACCATGTGCCTGCAACTCCTTGATTTGTTGAAATTTTTGCAGAGCATCATCGCTGTAAAACCTGTATTTTGAGTCCTCCTTAATGACATCTGGTTTGAGAATTCCAATTTTGTCATAGTATCTCAATGTCTTGGGATTGGTTCCACATTTTTTTGCAAATTCGCCTATTTGATACATTTTTTCTCCTCCTTTTTTTGTATCCTGAGCAAATTTTAACATTACAGTTAACTGGAAACTCAAACAATTTTGTGGTATTTTTCAAAAATTTTTTAATTTTTTTTTTATTATTTAACAAAATATGACACCTTTTTTATACCATAAATTTTCTCACCTGCAAGCTGAAAAATGCTTTGATCGATTTTATTGCGCTTGTCTTGTTCGCAAATAATCACCCCTTGCTCGCTCAGCAAGTCGAACCTGTCAATCAAAAGCAAAACGTCCTCATACACACCACTTTGATATGGCGGATCGACAAAAACAAAATCAAACCGTTTGCCTTTCAATGACGCCAAGGCTTTTTTGTAATCGCAGTTTAAAACCTTCCCGGTCAAACCAAGCGTGTTTAAATTGCCTCTTGTTAAATTAACGCTGCGTTTGTCTTTATCGACAAAGACCACCTCTTTTGCTCCCCTGCTTAAAGCCTCTATCCCAAGTGCTCCTGTTCCACAAAACAAATCCAAAACCACTGAGCCTTCAATATCAAAAGCGATCTTGTTAAACATCGCTTGTTTCACAAGATCTGCCGTTGGCCTGATGTGTTCAAATTTGTTGTCCAAAAGTTTTCTTCCGCCCTTGGAGCCTGCAATCACTCTCATTTTTTCACCTGAAATTATTTTATCATACACAAATTAAAATTTCAATTTTTTAACAAAATATTGTATAATGTAGTGTCAATATTTTACAAATGAAAAGAGGTGATTTGTTATGAGAAAGGATTTTCCGCGTTTCACACTGAGAATTTCACAGGAGCTGCTTAACAAAGTTGGCTGCATCGCCTCTAATAATGGCCGAACGAAAAACAGAGAAATTGAATTTTTGTTGAAAAGACATGTCGCAGAATATGAAAGACTGTATGGCCCGCTAAAAAAAGATTAAAAAGTTTTTAAAAAAATAATTGACTTTGCCTCACAGCTCGTTGTATAATATCTTGCACGCGAAAAGCAAGGAAATTCTCGTTTGCAAGAAAACGGATCGCTAGCTCAGTCGGTAGAGCATCTGACTCTTAATCGAAGGGTCCGAAAAGACATAAAACTATAAATATGGACCAGTAGCTCAGTTGGTAGAGCAATTGACTCTTAATCAATGGGTCCAGGGTTCGAGTCCCTGCTGGTCCAC
>CALVYS010000016.1 GCA_944372355.1 uncultured Clostridia bacterium
GGGTTTTTGCTTTCTCTTTCAACCACCCTTCCTTCAACTTGAATCACACTCTCTTTAACCAGTCCTTCAACAAGTTTTTCATCTCTAAACAAAATTTGAGTCACTCCAAAATTGTCTCTGAGCGTCAAAAAAGTGATTCCTCCGAGCTTTCTGATAGAATTCACCCAGCCAGAAAGACGAACCTCCTTTCCTTGGTCGGAAAGTCTCAACTCTCCGCAGTTGTTTGTTCTGTAAATGTTTGCTTTCATTTTAGCTCCTAACTTTGGTTTATTTTAGCCTTTTACAAAGCTTTTTGTCAACAGATTAATCTGCTTTGCCGTCTTTAATTCGAATTAAATTTCCCTCGCAAAGTTCCTCGTCCGTGGTTGTGACAAACGTCTGACAACGAGAGGTGAATTTTATCAAACGCTTTCTTCTTGTCGCATCAAGCTCGGAAAACACGTCATCTAGAATCAAAACTGGATACTCGCCTGTTTGATTTTTGATGATTTCCAGTTCGGCAAGCTTTAACGAAAGTGCGGCCGTTCGTTGCTGCCCTTGTGACCCGAAAGCTTTCACCTCTTCACCATTTAAATAGATGTCAATATCATCTCTGTGAGGACCAAAGGTTGTGTAACCAAATTTAAAATCCTTTTCAAGATTGCGGGAAAGTTTTTTGAGATACTCCTCCTCGGTTTTCACCTCAGGCTTTTTATATTCAAGTTTGAGTTTTTCTCCACCTGAAATATATTCATGGGCCTTCTCAGCATATGGAGAGATTGCAGTGATAAACTTTTCTCTCTCCTCAATAATTTTCAAGCCTGCCGCGGCAAGCGCCTTGTCCCAAATGACAACGGTTTCTTTTAAAACCTCAAAATCTTTTGTGGTTTTCAAAAGTTTGTTTCTGTTTTCCAAAATTTTGTCATAACGCGAAAGCAGATAAAAATACCTTTTGTTGGTTTGAGAAATGTCGATGTTCATAAACCTACGTCTCTCTTCTGGTGCATCTTTGACAAGTTTGAGCTCATCTGGTGAGAAAAACACGATGGGAACTTCGCCAAGCACATCGCCGATTCGTCTTATCACCAAGCCGTCCATTTTGACCATCTTTTTTTGGCCTGTTTGCAAAACAACCTCAATCTTTTTTTCTCTGATTCCATTTCCTGCGACAAGGGCTATTTTTGCGCTTTCCTCGCCCCATCTGATCATCTGTTTTTCTTTGGAAGTTCGAAAACTCTTTCCGATGCATGCAAAAAATATTGCCTCTATCAAGTTGGTTTTTCCCTGTGCATTGCTGCCACAAAGAGAGTTGATGTTGGGATCAAAACTCAGTGAGAGACTCTTGTAATTTCTAAAATTTTTAAGGCTTAATGAGCTTATTTTCATGGCCATAGTATAGCACGAATTAACTTTTCAAACAACCTTTTCTTTGCTTGACAATCTTTCTTTTGTAGAGTAAAATGATTTCGTAGGTAAGTTATGCAGGAATTAAACAAACTTTGGCAACAACTTTTGGACAAATTGGAACTTTCTGTTTCCAATGTTTCTTTTGTTATGTGGTTTAAACCTTTAAAGGTTGTGGATTTTTCTGACAACAAAAACCTGGTTCTTTCAACCAAATCTTCCTTTGCTAAAAATCAGATTTTGAAAAATTACTTTGACAAGTTGAAGTCTGTTGTAAACGAAGTTTTTGGCGAAGATGTTGAGGTTGATGTGTTGGACCCAAATGAAGAGAAGGATTATCTTTCCAAAAACAAACCAAACCTTTCAAAAAGCGAAGTTGAGCCTTCAAAAAATCCATTCAATCCAAAATACACCTTCGGCAATTTCGTCGTTGGAAAATGCAACCAAACCGTTTACGCTGCTGCAAGAGCTGTGGCTGAAAACCCTGGAAAGAGTTTCAATCCTCTGTTTATATATGGTGGAGTTGGCCTTGGAAAGACTCACCTTTTGCATGCAATCGGCAATTACATCAGAGAGACCTACCCTCAAATGAAAGTCAAATATGTCACTTGCGAGCAGTTTACAAATGACTATATTGAAAGCTTGGGATCTTCTATAAAAAACAAAACCAATTCTGAGTTCCGTGAAAAGTATCGCAATGTCGATGTGCTTATCGTCGATGACATTCAGTTCATCAGCAAAAAGACCAGCACTCAGGAGGAGTTCTTCCACACTTTCAACGACTTGCATCAGTTTGGCAAACAAATCATCATCGCTTCCGACCGCCCTCCTAAGGAGATTGAAACCTTGGAAGAGCGCTTGCGATCCAGATTCACGATGGGCTTGATTCAAGATTTGCAAACACCAGACTTTGAAACAAGGGTTGCAATTTTAAGAAAAAAATGCCAACTTGAAAAATATTCGATCAACGACGATGCTTTAAGCTACATTGCAGAACACATCGACTCAAACGTCAGGGAGCTTGAAGGTATGCTTTCAAAGGTTTGCTTTCTTTCAAATCTGATTGGAAAATCCTCCGCCGACTTAAACGATGTAAAAGAGGCTTTTTCCGATAAATACGACGAAAAGAATGAAGGTGGATCCAACGCCGATCAAATCATTCAAGCGGTTTGTGAATACTTTGATATATCAAAAGATGACATAACCGGCAAAAAGAAAAGCAAGGACATCGTCGAGCCTCGAATGATCGCCATCTATATGATCAGTGAAATGTTGGAACTTCCACTTGTCACCATCGGAAAGATCTTTGGCGGCCGCGATCACACAACCATCATGCATGCACGCGACAAAATCTCAGGCGAAATGAAGACGAATCGAAAAACACAAACTTTTGTGAGTGAGATTAAAAAAATGTTGAAAAGTGGATAAAATTTTCTTTCTTCCACAACCTGTCCACAAAGTTATCCACATATTTTTAATCAATGTATGGTGTCACAAATTCAAAAAAATCGCAAAATTTGCACAATATTTAGTTGGAAAAGCGGTTTATCAACATTTGCACAAAACACTATTATTAATACTACGAGTTAATCAATATATAAAATCATAAAAAGAGCGCACGCGCGCATCATTAACAACAAAAGGAGAAATTTTTATGTTATTAAATTGCATGGGACTTGAACTTTCAGAGGCGTTTTTAAGAGTTAGTAAAGCTATCTCAAACAAGATCACAAACCCAATACTCGAAGGAATCAAAATTTCGGCGGAGGACGACACTCTCACACTGAGTGCAACAGACACTGACCTTTCGATTGAAAAAAAGATCAAAGCAGATGTCAAGATCGAAGGAGAAACGGTTGTTCCTGGAAAGTTTATAACAGAGTTTGTGAAAAAACTTTCCTCCTCAGACATCGAAATGGAAGTCAACGAAAAAAATCAACTTCTCATTCGTTATGATGGAAACGAGAGCGTGATTCAATGTTACAACCCAGTGGAATATCCAGGTTTTAGAAAGATTAAAACCGACGAATGGTTTGGAATCAACCAAAAGGATTTGAGAGCGCTCATAAACAAAACCATCTTCTCAGTTGCTATGGACGATTCGCGACCAATCTTGAAAGGTGTGCTTTTTGACATAAACCAAAAAGAGCTCACTGCTGTTGCGCTTGATGGTTACAGACTTGCATATGTGAAAAAGAAGGCAAGTTCAAACATAAAAAAATCCATCGTGGTTCCAACCCGTTCGCTCAATGAAATCAGCAAACTTTTGGACGACTCCGATGAAATCATAAATGTTTACATTGACTCCAACGCGATCATGATCGACACACTTGACACAAAAATCATTTCAAGGCTTTTGGAAGGTGATTTTGTAAACTACAAACAAATCATTCCAGTAAACTACGAAACCTATGTCATTGTCAACAAAGTTCAACTTGAAGATGCACTTGAAAGAGTTTCACTTTTAAGCAAGGTGGGTCAAAACAATTTTGTAAAGTTTGACATCAAAGAAAATTCAGTGCTTTTGACTTCCAATTCTGAAATTGGAAACATCAAAGAAAAGATTTCAGCAGTGCTCAACGGAAAAGATGTTTGCATCGCTTTCAATCCAAGGTTTATCTTGGAAGCGTTAAAGGCAAATTCTGATGAGTTTGTAAAACTTTGCTTAAACACACCATCAAACCCATGTGTCATTGTTCCAACCGAAGGCGACGAATTTTTGTATTTGATCTTGCCAGTCAGAATGTTTGCTTAAAAAAAAGAAAAAGAGGGCAACCTCTTTTTTTTGTTGCAACTTTGAGAATAAAACAAAAAACGGCAAAAGTGTGCACTAAGCCAAAAAATCTACACAAAATTGAGTTGACAAAATGGGAGAAAATCATTTATACTATCAAAAGTTTAATATCCAAAGTGCAAGTCACGCCAAAGATTCCACATAAGGCTTAAACAGAGGTTAAAACTTAAACTGCAAATTACAAGGAGGACGAGAATGAAACAGACATACCAACCAAAGAAAGCCAAAAGAAAAAAAGTTCATGGTTTTAGAGAGAGAATGCGCTCTCAGGGCGGAAGAAATGTTTTGAAAAGAAGAAGAGCCCGCGGAAGAAAGAAAATTTCAGCTTAAAAGGTTTTAAAATGGATCACAGACTGAAAAAGGATAAACAGTTTTCTTATGTTTACAGAAAAGGAAAAAGAGCACATTCAGAACACTTAACTCTTTTTTCAGTTGCGAGCAAGTTTAAAACTTACAAAATTGGCTATGCCATTTCCAAAAAGATTGGCAAAGCAAACCAAAGAAACAAACTTAAAAGAAGACTTAAAGAGATAGTGCGAACCGGCAATTTTGCAAAAGACAATTTCAACTATGTGCTCATGGCGAAAGTGGGTGCAGCAGAACTTGATTTTGCTTCGCTTAAAGCGGAAGTGAAAAAAGTTTTTGAAAAATGAAAGTTTTGCTTTTTCCATTTAAAGTAATATTGCTGGTGCCCGTTTATATTTATAAATGGTGCATATCTCCCCTTCTTCCAAAAGTTTGCAAATTCACTCCAAGTTGCTCAACATATTTTGTTCAAGCTGTCAAAGAGTTTGGTCCCTTTAAAGGATTTTACTTGGGAGTGAAAAGATTTTGCAGGTGCACGCCACATTGCAAAGCACATGGCTATGATCCTGTGCCGATCAACATAAAAGGAGATTCTAGATGGCTTTTCTAACAGGCCTTCTGTCAGTTTCCGAACCAACAGGTGTTTGGGAGACGATCATAAAAGCGTTTGAGTCGGGAGTTGGAAGTTATATACTTGCAATAGTTTTAATCACGCTTATCATTAAAGTTATTTGGGCGCCTATCGAAACGATCAACAAAAAGATCAATAAAAAGAATATGAGAATTCAAGCCAAAATTCAACCAGAGCTTGAAAAGATCAAAACCAAATATGGCGCAGACAAAAATTTGGTAAATCAAAAGACGCAAGAGCTTTACAAGAAAAACAACTATTCTATGATGGGAAGCTGCTTGTTTATGCTTGTGTTTCTTGCTCTCAACTTGACCATATTCTTCACATTGTTTGCCGGCATCAACTCTATGGCGGATTATAAAATAAGCCAGCAATATGATTATTTAAAACACAACTATGCAAACGTTCTAAACTTGACTGACGAAGTTTATGAAAGAAACCATGATGACATCGCCGAAAACGATATCGCAGGTTATTTTGAAAATTATTCAACCCTCACTTTTGAAGTTTCAGAAGGATACATCATTGCAAAAACAGAAGATGGTGAGGAAATCGCAAGAACAGCTTACAAGACAGATTTTTCTTATGAAACCGATGAAAATCAAGTTGATGCAGATGGAAATGTGATCATCGACGAAACCACAGGAGAGCCATTAAAGGTTGTGGTCTCATCAGATCAAGCAATTTACGAACTTGTAACAAAATATGTTTCACCTATTGCACAGGTGGGCGAAAATGGTGAGCAAGTCACAGACCCAGAAGGCAATGTGGTTTATGAAGAAAGATATGTTGGAGATGAGGAAGTTGCAGGTGTGACATACAAGCAAGCCATCGACACATACGCAACAAACTACATCGAAATATGCTACAACAACAGCCCAGAGAGCTCCAAATTCTTGTGGATTGAAAACTACTGGATCGCAGACTCACCTTTTAAAAACTCAATATTCACCTATGATGAATTTGTTGGAGAGATTGGTTCAAACAATGTCAGTGAATATGAACAAACCATCTACAATTCATTTATGACCAACCTCAGTGAAAGAGTTGGCAGAGTGAATGGATATTTGATTCTTGCAATTTTAAGCATCGGTATTTCATTCTTGGCAGTTTGGCTTGGAAATATGGTAAACAGAAAGAAAGGCATGCCAGCACCAAAACAGCCAGGTGGAAAAGTTATGATGATTGTGCTTCCTCTGATCATGGGAATATTTGCAATTTTCTACAACTCAGTGTTTGCAATTTACATGGTTGTCAGCCAAGCGACAAGTGCGGCACTTGCACCTCTTGAAAACTTGATTGTGAACAAATGGGAAGCACATCAGGAAAAGAAAGAGGAAGAAAAGAAAAAATCAGTTGTAGAATACAGAAGAAAGTGATACAATCACTTTAAGGAGGATTACAAAAATGACACGCAGCGTTGAAGCAACGGGAAGAAACATTGAACAAGCAATCGAAAATGCACTGTTTGAATTAAAAGCTCCACGAGAAGATGTGGATATCAAAATTTTAAGCGAAGGCGGACTTTTTAAAAAAGCGAAAGTTGTGGTTTCAATTTCAGAAGATGTGATTGATAAATATGAAGCTCGCGAAAAGGCCAGGAAAGAAGAGAACAAACAAGCAGAAGAAGAGACCAAAAAAGAGGAAAAAGAAGAGAGTTTAAAAGAGTCCGAAGAGATCAAGACTGAGGCTAAAAAGATCAAAAAAGAAGAGAAAGAAGCAAAAAAGAAAGAGAAGAAAGAGCAAAAAGAAGAAGAGAAGGCTGAGAAGAAAAGCCAAGAGCCAAAAGAGAGAATGAGCTGTGTGGAATTTGTTCAGGGTCTGATCAAAGCTTATGGCAAAGACGCAGACATAAGCGAAATTGAAGAGGACGAAGTGATTCGAATCAATCTTCAAGGAGAAGGTTTGAGCGAATTTATCGGATATCGCGGAGAAGCTTTGTTTGCCCTTTCCTACTTGATGTCAAATCTTTGCAAAAGAGAAGCAAAAAAATGCGTGCTTGACATTTGCGGTTATCGCGACAAACGTGAACAATCTCTGATCGCTTTGGCAAACCGTATGGCTTCAAAAGTTGCAAAGACGGGCAGATATGCAAGGTTGGAACCTATGGACGCCAGCGAAAGAAGAATAATCCACTTGGCCCTTCAAGACAACGACAAAGTCACAACGATGTCAAAAGGAACTGAACCAAAAAGACATTTGATAATCTTCCCAAGAGAATATAAAGACTAAAATAAAGCGGCAACAAAAAGCCGCTTTTTTATTGTAGAGAGCAAAAATTTGTGGTATAATCAAAATCATGGAAAAAACGATCACAGCAATCTCCACCCCACTTGGGAAAGGAGCAATTTCAATTGTGCGATTGAGTGGCAAAGACGCGTTGAAAACAGCCCTTAAATTTTTCACGCCATTAAACAAGCAAAAAATTGAAAAACGAAAAATGACGCTTGGAAACTTCGACCTTGACGGAGCCAAAGAAAAATGTCTGCTCGTATATTTCCAGAGGCCAAACTCCTACACCGGAGAAGATTTGGTGGAAATCCATGTGCATGGAGGAACCACACTGACAAAACTTGTTCAAGACGCTTTTTGCAAAGCCGGAGCAAGATTGGCAGAGCCAGGAGAATTCACACGCCGAGCTTTTGAAAATGGAAAAATAAGCTTGGATGAGGCGGAGGCGATCATTGAAGAGATAAACAGTGAAAGCGAAGCTGAGCTAAAAACCGCACTGACGGCAGCAGCAGGTGCTTTAAATTTAAAGATAAAAGAGCAACAAGATCAGATTACAAGCCTTCTAGCTGAGATTGAAGTCAGCATGGACTATCCAGAGGAAGATGAATTTGAGGTTGTTAGAGACAAAGTTTTTGCAGAACTGGAAGTTATAAAAACAGAACTAAAAAGACTTATTGAGATAAGCGAGCAGAGACGTTTTGTAAAAAACGGAGTCAATGTTGCAATCGTTGGAAGGACCAATGTTGGCAAAAGCAGTTTGCTCAACGCTTTGATTGGCGAAGATAAGGCTATTGTGACTGCAATTGAAGGCACGACAAGAGATGTTGTGGAGGCAAGCATTGACATAAATGGTGTAAGATTCAATTTTTATGACACCGCTGGAATCCGAGAGAGTGAGGACAAGGTGGAAAAACTTGGCATTGAAAAGAGCAGAAAAGTGCTCTCAAATGCCGATTTGACCTTGTTTGTTTTAGATGGAACTCAAACTATGACTGATGGCGACAAGGATATTCAAGCGCTGGTTAAAAAACCTTTTATAACTGTTGTAAACAAAACGGATAATCCAAGGAAACTTGAAAAACAACCAAACGAAATCGAAGTTTCTGCAAAAAATCAAAACAATATTGACGAGCTTAAAAGACAGATGTTTAATTTGACAATAGGCGAAGAAATCGATTTTAATGCCGCTTCTGCAACAAATGAGAGGCAGCTCGAAGCCCTGAAAGAGGCATATCAGTGCATTCAAAATGTGTTTAAAAACAAACATGAAAGCTTGGAAATATTGTCGCTGCTGATAAAAAAGGTTTGGCTAGTGCTTGGAAAGATCACGGGAGAGACTGAAAACGAAGATATAATTTCCGTGATATTTTCAAAATTTTGTGTGGGGAAATGATGAGAGAAAGTTACGAAGCGATTGTTATTGGCGCGGGACATGCGGGTTGCGAGGCCGCTCTTGCGCTGGCCAGAAAAGCGCATAAAACGCTGCTGCTTACGATAAGCCTTGATGCAGTGGCTTTTTTGGCGTGCAATCCTTCTATTGGGGGAACGGCAAAAGGTCAGCTGGTTTCTGAAATTGACGCTCTTGGCGGAGAAATGGGAATTGTTGCAGACAAAGCCGCCATTCAAATCAGAATGCTTAACAGAGGTAGAGGACCAGCAGTTCAAAGTTTGCGCGCACAAGAAGACAAAACTCTCTATCACACAGAAATGAAAAAGGTTGTTGAATCCTGTCCTAACCTATTTTTAAAACAGGGCGAGGTGGAAAACGTTAGAATTGAAGGAAGCAAAAAAGTTGTTAAAACGGCTGTTGGAGACGAGTTTGAATCAGATGTCGTGGTTTTTGCCACCGGCGTTTATCTGGACAGCAGAATAATTATCGGCAAATACACAGAAAGCGTGGGGCCGAACGGCTTTAAAAATGCAAAAAAACTTTCCAAGTCGTTAAAAGAGCTTGGATATGAGCTTTTAAGATTTAAAACCGGCACGCCTGCGAGAGTAAACGCAAGAAGTGTAAATTTTAAAGAGTTGGAGCCGCAGTTTGGAGAAGAGCATATTCAAACCTTTTCTTTTATGACAAAGAAAAAAATAAAAAACAAAGCGCTGTGTTATTTGACTTATACGAACCCAACAACGCACGAGATAATCAAATCCAACCTTGATAAAGCACCTGCAATATCAGGAGAAATTGTGGGCATTGGGCCAAGATACTGCCCTTCTATCGAAACAAAAATTGTGAGGTTTGCAGATAAAGATCGCCATCAACTGTTTTTGGAGCCAGAAGCACTTTCAACGTCAGAAATCTACATTCAAGGCTTTTCAACCTCCATGCCGACAGAGATTCAAAGGGATATGATCCATTCTGTGAAGGGCCTGGAAAATGCGGAGATTATGAGAGATTCCTACGCAATCGAATATGACTGTATAAATCCTCAGCAATTAAAACTTTCACTGGAAAGCAAGCTTCATGAAGGACTGTTTTTTGCAGGACAAATAAACGGAACAAGTGGATATGAGGAAGCAGCAGCACAAGGGCTTATTGCTGGCATCAACGCCGCACTGAAACTTGAAAACCGTCCACCACTGATCCTTTCGCGCGGAGATGGCTACATCGGTGTGCTTATAGATGACATTGTAACAAAGGGAACAAACGAGCCTTACAGAATGATGACAAGCCGTGCTGAATATCGATTGTCGCTCAGACAGGACAATGCAGATTTAAGATTGACAGAAAAAGGAAAAGAGGTTGGACTTGTTGATCAAAAAAGATACAACACTTTTTTAAAAAAGAAAGAGTTGTTAAAAGCGGCAGAACAACTTTTAAACCAAAAATTAAAAATTGATGAAAAAACAGTGAATTTTTTCAAAAAATATGAAGAAAATCCACCAAAAAATTCAATTTCTATAAAAGAAGCAATAAAAAGACCAAAATTAGATATTTTCAAAATTAATGATGAATTTAAAATATTTGATAATTTTCCAGAAAATGTTCTTGCGGAGCTAAATTTAATTGTCAAATTTGAAGGTTATTTAAAACAACAAAAAGAAGATATAGAAAAATCAAAAAGGGCAGAAAAAGAAATTATCCCAGATAATTTTCCATACGAAAAACAAAAGGGATTAAAGATTGAAACAATACAAAAACTTTCACAAATAAAACCAGAAAATTTGAGCCAGGCTTCAAGAATTTCAGGGGTCTCCCCTGCCGATATTGCTGTTTTATCTGTTTTAATTAAAAAATTTAAAGGTGCAAAAAAATGAAAGAAAAAATAATTTCTTTATTTAAACAAGGAAAAATGCATATTTCTGAAAACCAAGCCGAAAAATTGTTGAAATATTATCAAATTTTGATGCAAGAAAACGAGAAATACAATCTGACAGCGATAAAAGATTTTGATGAGGTTGTGATCAAACATTTTATAGACTCAGCAGCTGGGACGCCTTATTTTTCAGGAAAAGTTTTGGACGTTGGTTCAGGTGCGGGGTTCCCAGGCGTTGTGCTTGCAATTATGAACCCAAAACTGGAAATCACGATGGTTGACAGCTTAAACAAACGAGTAAATTTTATTAACCTGTTAAAGAAAGAGCTAAATTTGATTAACATCAATGCGAAACATTTGAGGATTGAGGATTTAAAGGAGCGAGAAGGGTTTGATTGTGTGACAGCAAGGGCGGTTGCAGAGCTTCCTACCCTACTAGAATATCTGTTACCTTTTGTAAAAGTTGGAGGACGGGCTGTTATATATAAAGGAAGCAATTTTTTTGATGAAGTAGAAAAAAGCGCTTCTGCGATGAAAATTTTAGGTGGACAGCTGGAAGAAATTACAAAATATTCGCTTTTTGACAATTTTAGAGCTTTAATTACGATAAAAAAAGTGCATTCCACACCACCTGGATATCCAAGAGGAGGAAATCTTCCTCGAAAAAAGCCGCTTTAATGCTTTCAAAAGAAAAAAATATGTGATATACTTAAAAAAAATAACAAAAGAGGGTTGTTATGGCTAAAATTATTTCTTTTACAAATCAAAAGGGTGGAGTTGGCAAAACCACAACGTGTGTAAATTTGTCTGCTTATCTTGCTGTTATGGGTCAAAAGATTTTGATTCTTGACCTGGATCCACAGGGCAATGCCACAAGCGGCGTGGGAATCGAAAAGAAAAAGGGTTTGAAAACGATCTATGATTTGATTGACAATGAATGCCCTATCGACGAGGCTATTATTCAAACAAGAATTGAAAATCTTGACATAATTCCTTCGACTGTGGATTTGGCTGCCGCAGAAATTTCTTTGGTTTCAAAACCTAACAGAGAAAAAATATTGAAAAATATATTGGAAGAAGTGAAAGATAGTTATGATTTCATAATGATTGACTGTCAACCTTCCCTTGGGCTTTTGACTGTGAATGCTTTGACGGCGTCTGACAGCGTGATCATTCCAATGCAATGCGAGTTCTATGCTTTGGACGGATTGACACAGCTTATGAACACTATAAGGCTGGTAAAACTTCATTTAAACCCAGACCTAGATGTGGAAGGTGTGGTTCGCACAATGAAGGACAACAGATCCAACTTGATCAACCAAGTCAGCCAAGAGATCATCAGATTTTTCAAAAGCAAGGTTTATGAAACTTATATCCCAAGAAACATTCGCCTTGCAGAGGCTCCAAGTCATGGATTGCCAATAGTTCTTTACGATCCAGCTTCTAAGGGGGCAGAGGCATACTTATCTTTGGCAGAAGAATTTTTAAACAGAAACAAAATTAAGTATAAAAGTATAACTAAACATACGAAAATAAAGCTTAGAGGAGGGGAAAACTAATGTCAGTAAAAAAAGGATTGGGCAGAGGACTTGAGTCACTTTTTGCAATGTATGATGAAGAGGTGGAAGAGTCTACACAGGCAAACAAAACCAGCACAGCCACTCCAAAAGGTGGTGTTGACATGGTTGACATTGAGAAAATAAGAACCAACCCAAACCAGCCAAGAAAACATTTTGACGATGAGGCATTAAATGAGCTTGCTTCTTCAATAAGGCTGCATGGTGTCATTCAGCCAATCGTGTTAAATGACAACGGTGACGGAACATATATGATTATAGCTGGCGAGAGGCGATATCGTGCAGCGAAACGTGCAGGGCTTGAAAAGATGCCTGCCGTAATAAAAAACTATTCAGACAAACAGATTAAAGAAATTGCGATCATAGAGAACTTGCAAAGAGAAGATTTGAATCCAATCGAAGCTGCACGTGCAATCAAACAACTTATGGAAGAGTACAAACTCACGCAAGAGGCTGTCGCAGAAAGGATTGGCAAAAGCAGGCCAAACATCGCAAACGTTTTAAGGCTTTTAACTTTGTATCCAGATGTGATGACGATGGTGGAAGAAGGAAAGCTTTCTGCGGGACATGCGAGAGCATTGGTTGTTATTGAAGATCATTTAACACAGTTGAAGTTGGCAAATCAGGCGGTGAAAGACAAATGGACTGTAAGAGAGCTTGAAAAGGCTGTAAAAAAGATGCAGCACCCAGTCACAATCACCAAATTTAAGCCAAACCAATCGATTGAACTCCGAGAACTTATCCAAACGATGCAACGCGTGCTTGGAACAAAGGTTTCAGCAATTGGAAATGATGACAAAGGAAGGATCTATATAGACTATTACAACAGAGACGATCTTGACAGAATTGCGGACCTTATCACTTTGTTAGAAAAGAAATAAATGAGAGCTGTTAAAAAAAAGATGTTTCACGTGAAACATCTTTTTTTGTCTATACGAGATCCTGTCAATTTAGAATGTTTCACGTGAAACATTCGATGGCGAAGGACGATATGCCTATATGCACTAGATTAAGATTAAGCTAGAAAAACATGCGACGAACAATGGTTGCTATTTAAATACAATTTTATTTGGCTGTACAAACCATTAAATTAAATTGATTGTAATGGCCGCATAAAGAAAAGTATGTTTGCAAAACAAAGATTGAAACCAAACCTAAAAAAGTTTCTCTTCTTGGACTATACAAACGCTTGTTTGGTCAAAGCGATGCGGCAGAAATTGAAAAGCGGCATAAATGCTCTAATATAAGAAGGTATAAAACTATAATAGTGACAATCGGAGTTACAGGTTTTTCAAATGTAAAAACAAAGTGGCAACAAGACTTAGTAAAAAGGGTTATTGCGAAAGGTGGCACAATAATGGAGTGAAATGAAGTTGGTTAATAAGATAATAAAAGATAGATACATACCGATATCCTCTCGGTCTTATAACCACGCGAGAAATTATTGGCTTAATATCGCCTTATTTGAAAATGTCAGGAAGGAAAACTAGTGTGTTGATAAACAACAATATAACAAAGGAATCGTTTGATTTCCCGTAGTTTGATTGTTTACACTTGCAAATATTTGAATATAAGTGTCTGTAAACAAAAAAAATAAAAGTGTAAAAACCAACGTTTGTTTAGTTATGTTAAAATAACCAAACAAACTAAAATTAAAAGAAATTTTCTGTTAAAAACATTTGACAAAAAAATATATATGTTGTATTATATACAAAGAAAGTTAAAGGAGGAAAACATGAAATTAGAAGGTTCAAAAACAGAACAAAATTTGAAAGAAGCTTTCGCAGGTGAAAGCCAAGCAACTAACAAATATTTATACTATGCTTCAAAAGCAAAAAAAGAAGGATATGAGCAAATCGCTGAAATCTTTCAAATAACCTCAGGCAATGAAAAAGAACATGCTAAGCTATGGTTTAAATATCTTCATAGTGGAGATGTTCCTTCAACCCTTGAAAATCTGCTCGATGCAGCGGCAGGTGAACATGGCGAATGGACGGAAATGTATGAAAGAATGGCAAAAGAGGCAAAAGAAGAAGGATTTCTTGAAATTGCTGCAAAATTTGCCGGCGTTGGTGCAATTGAAAAGAGACACGAGGAAAGATACAGAAAGCTTGCTGAGCTTGTGAAAGAGAAGAAAGTGTTTAAGAAAACTCAAAAAAGAGTTTGGATTTGCAGAAACTGTGGACATATTTATGTTGGCGACGAAGCTCCAAAAATGTGCCCAGTTTGCAACCACCCACAGGCTTATTTCGAACTTTTCAATGAAGATTTCTAAAAAACGACAAAAAAAACAACAAAAACTTTCCCTTTTTTAAAGGGAAATGTTTTTTATAGGGAGTTTGTATGTATTACGGGTTCATTATTTTAGGGCTGATAGTGATATGTTTGGTTGTGTATTTTATTTTTGAAAGAAAATTGAAAATGCCAACGGTTGTGACAAGCGTATTGATCAATCAGTATAACAAAAAATTAAAACATGTCGCGCGCTTTTTGAAAAAAAACCAAATAGCTTTTGAAGAAGAAAAATATAAAAGCGGAATACAAAAAGAGAACATTTCAAAAGAAAACTTGATAGAAAACATAAAAACAATCAAAAAAATCAAAGAAAATGCAGAAATCTTTGAAAAAATCTTGAAAGCGACGGCCAGGGCAGATGTGGACGAACTGCTGAGTCGATTAAACGAAAAATGCCAGCTTTTTGAGTTTAAAGAGGAGTTTGACGCAAAAGATAAAAACAACGACATTTTGGAATTGTTTAATATTGAAAAAGGCAAGCTTGGGTTCGAATATCAAAAATATTTTGGCTCGCAGGACTTCTTTTTTGTGGAAAACAAATGTGTTTTATTAGATAATTTTTCTGCTTTTATAATCGATCAAAAAAATATTTTCGATTGCATTTATTTAACGTATAATTTAAAAATAAATAAAAAATCATTAAAAAATGATAAAAAATCCGAAAATAATGAGCCAATTTATGAAATTTTGTTTAAATCAGAGGGTTTTGAATTTGCTAGACAGGTTAAAGTGATTCAACCACATTTGCAAAAATTTTTAAATAAAAAAATAAAAAACGAGGAGTGATCCTCGTTTTTTTAGTCAATCCAGTAAACCCTGTCTTGCAAGATTATGGTGATTATGTCCACAAGCCATAAGAACGGTATGCCGATGAATATCAACAACACGGCCAGGACAATGCCAAGAACGTTTTGTTTTTCAACGCTTCTCAGCAAGCGGTAAACCACCCAAACGATATCAAGAAACGGCAATGCTAGAATGATTTTCGCCCACTTTGGCAAATTATCAAAAGCTGCAACCATACTCCATCTCCTTTTATAAACATATTATATCACTTTCATATTAATATGTCTACAAAATTAAAGATATTCATTTTAATCCTCATTGACAAAACGAACTTTGACTTTGGCTTCTATTTCGAAGGACCCTGGCATCACAGAATTTGAATTAGACATCAACGAGCCGGCCTTTTTGCAGGGAACATAGGTGTAGGCATATTCCTCATTGATTGACAAAATGTCCATATCTTGACCGCTCAAAACTTGCGCTTTTGTTTTTGCATCTTCAAGGGCAAGTTTGAGTGCCTCAGTGTAATAGCTGGACATGTCCTGACAGCCAAAAGTTATTCCGTTGAGTCTGTTTGCCCCAAGCGAGGTGAGCTCTGTGATAAGGGAGCTGATGCCGTCCAGATCCGTCGTGACAAATTCAAGTGTGGAGCTGACCTGATAGCCCAAAAACTTGGAACTTGCACTGTAATCATGTCGCTGATAGATGTTATAGTTTTGAGTTTTGATGTTTTCATCAGAAATATTTTGGCTGATCAAATAATCAACCAAGCCCGATATTGTCTCGCTGTTGTCGGCAACGGCTTCTTCAAGGTTGTGATTTAGTGTTTCCACTCCAAGGCAAATTGTTGCCATGTCCGGTGCTGCGCTCACACTTCCTGCGCCAAACACAAACACGCTTTTGATCGAAGGTGAGGTTGCACTCACTTCCACCTGCGGTGCAGACTCACTAACTTGAACCTCGCTTGCGTGGACGGACATTTTTTCACTAGCGACCAAGGCCGGTGTGCATAAAGCGGCCAAAGCCAACGATGCCGCCAAAACTTTTAAACCTTTTTTCATAAAAATCCTCCTTAACGCCTCTTAGCATGGGCAACCATGAAGCCTTTATTCTTGCACGACAAAAAACGACCAAAGCAGGCAAAAGTCGACCGCAAGCAAGAGACAGTGCTAGATCTTGATGAAAAAATTTTTCATATTTATGAATATTTTTGCGAAAAAATGTGACGATTTGTCGAAAAATTTTTAAACAAAAACAATGATAAATTTATGTTTTTATAATAAACATAGGCAAAAAATCTGTCAGAAAAGCAGTTTGCAAAATTTTGTGCTAAAAATGTATAAAAACACAATATATTACATTTGCAAAAAACATTTGACACAACATATTGTGGTGTGTTATCATTGGGTCAGTTGCTGAAAAGTGACAAAAACTAGACTTAAAGGAGATAAACAAATGGAAAAGATTATCAAAAGAGACGGAAGGATTGTTGACTTTGACATCTCCAAAATTGAGAATGCCATCGTCAAGGCGATGATGTCGCTTGGAGAGGGAGATGTGCGCGATGCAAGAAAGCTTGCAAAGATCACAGAGCTTGAACTCACTGAAAAGTTTGAAGAAAAACTCCCTAGCGTTGAGGACATTCAAGACATCGTGGAAAAGGTTTTGATGAGAAATGGCTTTGAAAATGTTGCAAAGTGCTATATTCTCTATCGCAAGCAACACGAAAAGATGAGAAATGTTTCAGACACTTTGATGGATTATAAAAACACGATCGACAAATATCTCAACATTTCAGACTGGCGAGTTAAAGAAAATTCCACGGTGACATATTCTGTCGGCGGCCTTATTCTTTCAAACTCTGGTGCTATGACGGCCAACTATTGGCTCAACGAGGTTTATGACAAAGAGATTGGTCAGGCACACAAAAACTGCGACATTCACCTTCACGACCTTTCAATGCTCACAGGCTACTGCGCTGGCTGGTCACTGAAACAGCTGATCAGAGAAGGTTTGGGTGGAGTTCCAGGAAAGATTTCTTCCACACCAGCTTCACACCTTTCCACACTTTGCAACCAAATGGTCAATTTCCTTGGAATCATGCAAAATGAGTGGGCAGGGGCGCAAGCGTTCTCTTCTTTTGACACCTATCTTGCTCCATTTGTAAAAATAGACAACCTTTCATATAAAGAGGTTAAACAGTGCATTCAATCCTTTGTTTATGGCGTCAACACCCCATCTCGCTGGGGCACACAAGCTCCATTTACAAACATCACCCTTGACTGGGTGGTTCCAAACGACCTTGCTGAACTTCCTGCCATCGTTGGAGGCAAGGATCAAGACTTCAAGTATAAAGATTGTGTAAAAGAAATGGCGATGATCAACAAAGCCTTTATCGAAATCATGATTGAGGGCGATGCAAACGGCAGAGGCTTTCAGTATCCGATCCCAACCTATTCAATTACCAAAGATTTTGACTGGTCAGACACAGAAAACAACAGGCTGCTTTTCGAAATGACCACCAAATATGGCACACCATATTTTTCCAACTATATAAACAGTGATATGGAACCAAGCGACGTGCGCAGTATGTGCTGCCGACTCAGGTTGGATTTGAGAGAGCTTCGTAAAAAATCCGGAGGTTACTTCGGAAGTGGTGAAAGCACTGGATCGGTGGGCGTTGTAACCATCAACATGCCAAAGATTGCATACCTTTCAAAAGACGAAGACGAATTCTTCGAACGCCTCAACCACATGATGGATATTGCTGCAAGATCTCTTAAAATAAAGAGAGAAACGATAACAAAGCTCTTGAAAGCAGGGTTGTATCCATACACCAAACGTTATCTCGGTGGATTTGACAACCACTTCTCAACAATTGGTCTTGTCGGAATGAATGAGGCTTGCCTCAACGCCAAATGGATCAGGGCGGACATGACTCACAAGGAAGCACAGGAATTTACAAAGAAAGTGTTAAATCACATGAGAGAGCGTCTTTCTGATTATCAAGAAAAATATGGCGACCTTTACAACCTGGAAGCCACACCAGCAGAATCCACTGCATATCGTCTTGCAAAACACGACAAAGAGCGTTATCCAGACATCATCACAGCCTCAGAAGGCAAAACGCCTTACTACACCAACAGTTCACACCTGCCTGTTGGATACACAGCTGACATTTTTGAAGCGCTTGACATTCAAGATGATTTGCAAACGCTTTACACCTCAGGAACAGTTTTCCACGCATTCTTGGGGCAAAAACTTGACGACTGGAAGGCAACCGCGAAACTCGTTAGAACGATTGCTGAAAACTATAAACTCCCATACTACACCATGTCTCCAACTTATTCCATCTGCAAAAACCATGGTTATATAAGCGGCGAAGTTTATGTTTGCCCAGAGTGTGGAGAAAAAACCGAAGTTTACAGCAGAATCACAGGTTACTATCGTCCTGTTCAAAACTGGAATGATGGAAAGGCCGAAGAATTTAAAGACAGACAGGTTTATGACATATCCAAGTCACATTTAAAACACAACGGACCGATCAACAAAGCTTGTGAAGACAAAAAGGTGGAAACCATTGCGCCAAAAGAAACTTTGCTTTTCGCAACCAAGACCTGCCCAAATTGCAAAATGGCAAAGGCGATATTGGATAAGGCTGGTGTCAAATACACTGTGATTGACGCAGAGGAAAACAAAGAACTCACCGAAAAATTCAAAGTGAGAAAAGCTCCAACGTTGTTGGTTCCAAATGGAGACGGCTATGATGTTTACGACAATGCCAGCGAAGTGAACAGATATGTTGAGGGGTTGAAAAAGAGGGCATGACTGATATTATAATCATAGGCGCAGGTGCGGCAGGAATGACTGCCGCACTCTATGCCTTACGAAACGGAAAAAGGGTTACGATCATCGAGCGCAACAACATCGGCGGACAGATTGCAGAGTCGCCAAGGGTGGAAAATTTTCCAACCATCGAAGTGATTTCGGGGTCTGAGCTGGCTGACAAGCTTTTTGAGCAGATCACCAAGCTTGGCGTGGATTTTGTTTTTGGCGATGTTAAATCGGTTGAAAAGCAAGATGGCAAGTTTGTTGTTACAACAGAGTATGACAAACTTGAAAGCAAGGCGGTGATCATTGCTGCCGGCGTGGAGCACAGAAAATTAAACTTGAAAAACGAAGAAAACTTGATTGGCCATGGCATAAGCTACTGCGCACTTTGTGACGGTGCGTTTTATGCCGGTGAAGATGTCGTGCTGGTCGGAGACGCCAACACCGCTTTGCAATATGCACTTTTGCTGTCATCATATTGTAAAAGCGTGCATGTGGTGACTTTGTTTGACAGGTTTTTTGGAGATCAAACTTTGATCGATGCATTAAAAAAGAAAGAGAATATAAAAGTCACCCATGGAGCAAAACTTGTTGAACTCGTCGGAGAAAACGAGCTTGAAGGTTTGGTTTTCCAGCGCTCCGATGGGCAAAGGCTGGAGATCAAAACCAAAGCGCTTTTTGTCGCGATTGGACAGGTTCCAAACAACAGCATTTATAAAGAGTTGGTTGAGCTTTCTCCGGAAGGGTATATAATTGCGGACGAGAACTTGAAAACCAAAACACCAGGTCTTTTTGTTGCTGGTGATTGTCGAACAAAAAAAGTTCGACAACTCACCACAGCGTGCAGTGATGGTGCCATTGCAGCAACAAATGCCAGCACCTATTTGCAAAGCCTTTAAAACTGCTTTTAAAAGCAGTTTTTTTGCATGTTGACAAGGATAGTGGTTTGATGTAAAATATATTTAGGAGCAATTAAGATGGAAGAACTGGAAAGAAAAGCAGAAAATCCTATTGAAATTCAGATGGTTAGTATGGACCTTAGGTCGGCAAATGTCAAATACAAAAACAAAACTTATGGCGTTGACCCTGGCTTCACTTTTGCTGACGGAATAAAGCACTATGGAATAAGGATTTCCGCTCCCAAAAGCGAGCATAAAACGAGCGTGAAAACCTACAAAACGCAATGCGAGATAGAGGCAATAACAACACTGAATGGAGACATTGTTGTTTTTGAAAAGAACAAGTACTATCCGTGGAAGATCACACCAAGAGGCACTGTCGTGTCGGCGGCAAGGTTCCGCTTGGGGATAGAAAAGGATATGGCGTTTTTGAAAAGCATGGGAATTGAAGAAAGGGAAGAGATTCAAAATTTGAACAGAGACGCCGAAAAAGAAATTGAAGAAAGGGAAGAGATTTTAATCAAAAATGAAGAAAACAAAAATAGACGCAGATCCTATAATTATCAAATTCACAGATGAGGGAGTTTTTGTTCATAGACCAGGAGAAGATGATGGGTTTGTCAAGATTGAATCCTTTCAAGGGTTTCACGTCAAACATTTTGGGTTTGTCGCATTAACCGAAAAAAACGGAGAGGTGGCAGAACAAGTCATTCCAACGCAGGAGAGAATGAAGTGGGCGTGGCTTATGTATGGACAATGCTGGGTTTACGAGGTGGGCAAGTATGTCCCTTGGAGATTTTCTCTCAAAGGAAAGTTGCTTGGGCCTTCTGAGAAAGAAAAGCCAGAGGACATCAGAACCATGTACATAAAAGAAGAGGAAGAAGAAAACGAAATACAGCGATAAAAAAAACAGCACTTTGGCTGTTTTTTTAATATCCTCTCAGTTCGACATGCTTGATGCTTTTTGCAAGGATTTCTTTAAATTTTTGAGCCTCCGCTTTTGGAACCTCTTCCAGCCCAGGTTGAAGGCAAGTGCCGCCATCGACAAAGTGTTGGAGAAAAAGCTTTTCCGCTCCGCAGAGCCAGTCTGCCATGTCGGATATATTTTTTTCTGTGTGATGTGATTTGATAAGTGTGGTGCGAAATTCATAGGCAACGACATTGGATTTTAAAAGCTCAACGCTTTTTAAAATGCTGTCCATTTGAAGGTTTGCGACGCCTGCCGTGAGAGCGTAGCCAGTCTGTGAGTTTTTGATGTCCATGGCAACATAGTCAACAAGTTTTTCATCAATCAAACTTTTCAACATTTCAAAGTTTGTTCCGTTTGTGTCAAGTTTGACAAGCAACCCTTGTTGTTTGAGCGTTTGGATAAACGCTGGAAGGTCGGGATAGATGCTAGGCTCGCCGCCCGATATGCAAACCGAGTCCAGCACGCCCTTTCGTTTTTTTAAAAAATCAAAAAACTCGTCAAGCGAAATCTCTTTCAAGTGAGTCATGTTCACTAGATCGGAATTTTGACAAAAAGGGCATCTAAAATTGCAGCCACCGGTGAAGATTGTGCAACACAAATGACCGGGATAGTCGACCATTGAAAGCTTTTCCAGCCCAAATATTTTCATATTAAGCCCCCTCTAAAACGTAAATAAATTGCAACACTCCGCTTGTTATAACCAATCGATTGGAGCCCTCTCGATAAACTCCTTGATAGGCGAGAGACCCTTCATCGTTGTTGTAATAAATCGCAAGTTCTTCGCCGATGAGGACATAGATGTATCCGTCCTCATTTTCTCTCACGCCACGGTCTCCGGAATGGCTGATGATGTCGTTGTCCTCTGTCAGTGTGAGATAGTAAGTTTTTTCAGAAAACTCTTCGACCAGTTCGGGATCTCCACTTTGGTAGGAGTAAATCCTTGTCAAGACATAGTCGCCGGGCGTTATGGTTACAAAATCAAGGTTGACGATCGCTGTGTAAATGACATAAAAAATTATCAGGCAAAACGCCACAGCCACGGCAAACCATATCAAAATCTTTTTCCATAATGCCATGTTAAAATTTTATCATTTTAAGTCCGCTTTGTAAAGCAATCATTTGACAAATAAGGCAAATAATGCTAAATTAAAACCTAAGAGGAAAAATATGAAAGAAAAGTTTTACATTACCACACCGATTTACTATCCAAGCTCCAAACTCACCATTGGCAACTGTTACACAACGGTGATTTGTGATGCAATTGCAAGATTTGAAAAGCTGGAAGACAAAGATGTTTTTTACATGACTGGAACCGACGAACATGGGCAAAAGGTTTTTGAAGCTGCGCAAAAGGCTGGCAAAGATGTCAAAACGCATTTGGACGACATTGTGGACGACACAAAAAAGCTTTGGAAACTTTTGAATGTTGACTATGACAAATTCATCAGAACGACTGATCCAAACCATGTTGAAGCCGTAAAAAAAATCTTCAACAAGCTTTACGAAAAAGGCTATATCTACAAATCCACTTACAAGGGACTGTATTGTCTGCCATGTGAGGCGTTTTGGACCGAGAGCCAGCTTGTCGATGGCAAATGTCCGGATTGCGGAAGAGAGGTGAAGCCGCAAGAAGAAGAGGCTTACTTTTTCAAACTGTCAGAATTTTCAGACAAACTGCTCAAACTTTACAATGACAATCCAAAGTTTTTGCTCCCAACCAGCAGAGTGAATGAAATGGTCAACAACTTCATCAAGCCTGGGCTGGAAGATTTGTGCGTTTCACGAACGAGCGTCAAATGGGGCATACCTGTGGAGTTTGACCCGAAACACACCATATATGTTTGGATTGATGCGCTTTCAAACTATTTGACAGGGCTTGGCTATCTTTCAGACGACGAGAGCAATTTCAAAAAATATTGGCCTGCTGATGTGCATATGGTTGGAAAGGACATAGTTCGGTTTCACGCCATCATTTGGCCGGCAGTTTTGATGGCACTGGATCTTCCGCTTCCAAAAAGGATCTTTGGCCATGGCTGGTTGCTGCTTGGCGGTGACAAACTTTCAAAAAGCAAAAAAACCGAAACGATCGAGTGCACAGACCCAAGAGTGTTGGTTCCAAGATATGGCGCAGATGCAGTGAGATATTATTTGCTGCGCGAAATTCCGTTTGGCTCTGACGGAAGTTATTCAACAGAAAATTTCTTAAACAGATTCAACAGTGACCTTTGCAACAATTTTGGAAACCTGGTTTCCAGAACCTTCTCAATGTTGAAAAAATATATGGCGTCTGAAATTCCTGAGGCAAGTGAAGAGGCGGAGGAAGATGCAGACCTGAAACAACTTGTGAAAGAAGAAACCGAAAGAGTGTTCAAATGCATGGAAGATTTTGATGTTTCCAAGTCGCTTGCAAGCATCTTCAACATCTTTTCCAAGGCTAATGCCTACATTGAAAAAACCGAGCCGTTCCGTCTTGCAAAAAATCCCGAAAAACAGGCAAGGCTTGCCACAGTTATGCGAAATTTGCTGGAATGCATAAGGATTGGTGCCACTTTGCTTTATCCATATCTTCCAAATTCGGCAGAAAAAGTGCTTGATGCTTTAAACATAGAAAAACCATTCAACTTTGATGATGTTAGAAAATTCTATGCATTAAAAAAAGGCACAGTCAAACCTCTGGAAATACTGTTTCCAAGGTTAGATGTGCCAAAAGAGTTGGAAGAGATTGCCAAACTTTAATGCTTGTCAGTTGATCCAAATCCCTTTACTCCACGCAGTGAAGGGATTTGTTTTAATTCATCGTAAGAAATTTCTGAAACGTCCGCGTCAGGAATGCGGTGCAAAATGGCCTGAGCAATTGCCTTTTCATAGCTTTGAAAAACAAAATCTTCCTTGACCAATTCTTTCAATTCGGCCTGTGGAATTTTTGATATGTAAAGAGGAACAGGGTTGGCATTGAACAGCTCCACCAAAATCTCGCCGCGATAGCCGCTGTCCACAACACCTGCATTCTTTTTCAAATTTATTTTTCCGGTGCTCGATCGCTCTTCGATTTGCATATAAAAGCCCTCTTCAAAAGCACAGGCGATGCCGGTTGGCACAAGTTTAACTTCAAACGGATCAAATCTTAAAAACTTTTCATCAAAGCAGGCGAAGAGGTCGAATCCGGCGTCTTCTTTGCGTTTGGTTGGCACGGTCGCGTGAGGTCTTGTTTTTGCAAAATATATTTTCATAAAATCCCTCCAATCTTGCAACAATTATACCATATCTCTTTTCCAAGCATCAACTTTTCGTGCAGTGAAAATAATTTTGCCAAAAAAATTGACAAGCGCGCAAAGTGTGTGCTAGAATAAAAAGCAAGCTTGAAAAGGCTGCACAACAAATCGAATGGGGAGATACTCAAGTGGTCGAAGAGGCGGCCCTGCTAAGGCTGTAGGTCGGGCAACCGGCGCGAGGGTTCAAATCCCTCTCTTCCCGCCAATTGTGAGCAATCCGAACACTTTGTGTTTGATTGCTCCTTTTTATTTTCTATATATTCAATTTCTTTTGATATATCTGGCTTTTCACTCAACCTTAATTGTTTACTTTTATCACTTGTTATATTAAAGTAAATTTCACAATGATAATCATATAAAACAACTCTATTAACAAACATATCAATCAGTCTTTGTTTTGCATTTTCAAGAGAATAATCTAAATCTTTAAAAGATTTCAAATATTCATATACAAGTTCTTCACTTAATGGTTTAATTGTTAGCATTTGCCTGCTAGCAATTTTTTCTTTTATTTCTCGTATTCTTATTTCAAGTTCTTTCATTCTATCGTTTGTTGTGTCGTTAAAAATTCCATTTTCAAGAGCAGTTAGAATATTCTTTAACTTTTTGTTGTTGTCTTTGAGTTCTTTATTTAAGCTTTCTAAAATTGTATCTTTTTCAATGCTTTTGTTATATGTATCAGCCAATACTTTACTTATACTTTTTAAGTTCGTGTGTTGCATAAATTCTTGCGTTGCAAATAAAACAATTTCTTCTATATAATTTTTAGAAACAGATTTCTTATCGCATTTAGATTTATTTTTCTTTTTTGTAAAGCATTTATAATAATTGTAAATTGTACCAAGTTTACCTTTGCCACTATCTCCAGTCATTAAACTACCACATTTGCCACAAATTAACTTGCCACTTAAAAGATAATTAACTTCTGTTTTATGGTGAGCAGAAGTCCTTTTTGAAATCTTCAATTTTTCATTTACTTCATCAAAAAGTTGTTCACTTATTATTGCAGGAAAAATATTTGTGTAAACAGTATTATCTGCATATACACAACCTTTGTAATTTTCATTTCTTAATATTCTTGAAACAGAGTTTATTGTCCAATCTTTGCCATATGCGTTCTTTATTCCTTTGTCATGTAAAATCTTTGCAATATCTTTAATACATTTACCACTTATGTATTCATCAAACATTAATTTAACAATGTTTGCTTGTTCTTCATTAACACTTACTTTTTTATCAACAACATTATATCCATAAGGAGTTCTGCCACCTGTAAAGAGTCCTTTTATTCTGCTTTCTTTTAGTCCACGTTTAACCTTTTGAGATAGTTCAACAGAATAATACTCTGCAAGTCCAACAAGCACACTATCAAGCAAAATGCCTTCTGGTGCGTCCGAAATGTTTTCAGTTGCAGAAATCAACTTAACACCATTTTTAAGTAGTATTGCACGATTAACAGAGCTGTCATATCTTGATCTTGAAAATCTGTCTAACTTATACACCAAAACAAAATCAAAACCCTTATTCTTGCTATCATAAAGCATTTGTTGAAGTGCTGGCCGTTTGTCATTCGTTCCTGTCATAGCCCTGTCAATATATTCATTAACAACAATCAAACCATTTCTTTCAGCATATTCCTTGCACACTCTAAGTTGTCCATCAATGCTTTGTTCTGTTTGACTATCACTTGAATATCTTGCATATATAACAGCTTTGTTCATATATTTTCTCCTTTAAAATTAATATTTAATATCATGAGTCGACAT
>CALVYS010000017.1 GCA_944372355.1 uncultured Clostridia bacterium
GCCTTACTGCAATCGGAGGCAGCGGCGTTGTTAACGCTGCAATCACATCAGGCATAGCTCTTTCTGTTTACAACGGTGTGATTGAAAATTGCGAAAACAGAACCTCTGAGATGAATTCATCACTTATCACCGGCATTGTCTCCTTTGTTTCAAATTCACAGATAACAGGTTGCATCAATTATGGTGATTTAAACAGCAGCGTACTTGGAGTGTTGTTCTCAGCTGGAATTGCAGGTGCACCTATGTCATTGCTTTCAGGCATGGGGATCACTGACCTTATGACAAATCCATCAAACAGCGGTTACAGCACGCCTGCAACCATCACAGACTGCGCAAACTATGGCAATCTAGATAGTGATGGCATTTTGATGGGAACGGCTGGAATTGTGATAAGCGGGGCGGAGGTCGTTCGTTGCGTAAACTATGGAAACCTTTATGGCAGCGGAATTGCTGCAATCATACATAGCAACGCTGATTTGATTTCTGGCACAGCTTATTCAAACACCAGAATTGAGTATTGCGTCAATTATGGCACGATCACAGGTTATAGTGGTACCACAGGTGGATCTGTTGGTGGCATAATTCATCAACTTAGCATTCCAAACAGTAATATCATTTTTGCAAATTGCACAAATTATGGCGAAATAAACGGTGACAATTTTTCTGGAAGCAGCATGGCTTATCAAGTGACTGCAACAGTGGATTTCACTTTTTCCAATTTGACAAATTATGCTCAAATATCAGCTACAGACGCAGCAGGACTGTTCTATGAGATACAAGGGCAAAATGGCATCACTATCACTATGGAAGATTGTGTCAATGCGGGGAATATTTCTGGCAATTATCGCGCAAGTGGACTTGTTGTAAACACAAGCAACAGCGGTTGGACGATTGGTTTTGAAAATTGTGTAAACACCGGCAATGTTTCTGGGAATGAGACAAGCAGCAGCAATATCATTGGTGGAATAATAGCCTCAGTTACGGTGCCTGTCACCATGACAAGCGTGTTCTCGCTTGGTGATCTTACCCGAACGGCTGCTGGTGGAAGTGTCGGAGGTCTGATTGGAAGATCAACTGCAAGTGAAATAACGATTGAAAATTGCGTGTTTGAAGGAAGTGTTATAGGTGGCTCGGGATTCATCGGGACTGCAACAGGCTGTTCAAGCCTTAGCATTACTGGAAGCTATGTCAACGCCAACATCACGGTTGAGTCAACAAGCTCATCTGCAAGCGGAATGATAGGCAGCATCACGATGTCAGACACATCGAGTCCAGCAGCGATCGACAAATGCGCAGTTGTGGCAAACGTTGCCACAGCCGATGGAGAGGTTATTGATGGCGGCTATGCATTCTACTTTTCACCAAACCTTGTAGACAGTGCCACGATTTTGAATTCATATGCTCTGTTTAACAATGCACTAACGATTTCAGACACAACAACAGGCATGGACGGCTACTTTGCATATCTGAACAACTTCCAAAATGGCCTGCCGATTCCAATAGGGCTTTACTACATCACTTCTTATGGCACAACAACAGGGATAGTCGATCAACTTCAAAACTTTGTGGGATAAAATTCAATTTAAATGACAAACAAAAAAAACAGGTAAATTTGCCTGTTTTTTGTTAAAATAGAAGGTTTTTGACAATATTTTTATGAAAAATTAAATCAAAAAGCACTATTTTTGTCAAAAAATGACGGTTAGGAATAATTTCACGCCTTTCGGAGAGAATGCTCTTCCAGGAGGCGTTTTTTATGTCAAACAAAGTTGTGATTTCTGGAATCAACACCTCGCTTTTGCCAAAACTTTCAAATGAAGATATTTCTGCGCTTATGAAAAAGGTTAAGGCTGGCGATGAGCTAGCTCGCGATGCCTTTGTGATTGCCAATTTGAGGTTGGTGCTCTCGGTTGTTCAAAGATTTGCCGGGCGTTCAGACAAAGCTGACGACATGTTTCAAGTTGGCTGCGTTGGGCTTATGAAGGCCATCGATAATTTTGATGAATCTTTGAATGTTCGTTTTTCCACCTATGCCGTTCCGATGATTGTTGGAGAGATAAGGCGTTTTCTGCGCGACAACAACTCTGTGAGGGTTTCGCGTTCGCTGCGTGATATCGCCTACAAATCGTTGCAGGCCAAAGATGTGCTTGCCAAAAGTTCGCAATCCGAGCCGACCATTGATGATATTGCAAAATATCTCAACGTTCCAGCTCGCACGATAACTTTTGCGCTGGACGCCATTTCAGACACGGTTTCGCTTTCCGATCCAGTTTATTCAGATGGCTCTGACACCATCGAGTTGCAAGATCAGATCACCGATTTGCGTGACAGTGATGAAAGCTTGTATGAAAAGATCGCGATCAAAGATGCCATCAAAAAGCTGGCCCCGAGAGAAAGAGAAATTTTGCTTTTGAGATATTATGTTGGAAAGACACAAATGGAAGTCAGTGAGGAGGTGGGGATAAGTCAAGCCCAGGTTTCGCGTCTTGAAAAAAATGCCCTCAAAGCCATCAAAGAAAAAATTGATTGACAAGTCGAATTTTGTCATGTCTTGGCACCAAAGCTCATATATCTAAATCAATGGAAACTTCATTTATGGAACTCAGGTGCAAAGAGGTTGTCAATGTCGTGGACGGGCGCAGGCTCGGACACATTATTGACGTGGTCTTCAATCTGACAAACGCGTGCGTGACAGGCATCGTGGTGCCTGGCGAAAAAAGCTTTTGGAATGTTTTCAAAAGTGGAGCAGAATTTTTTATTCCTTTCAATCAAATCGTGAAAATAGGAGAGGATACAATTCTTGTTCAACTTTATGGTGGTCAGCCCAATCAAAACCCATATATTTTGAGTGATAAAAAATAAAACAGCACTTGCGTGCTGTTTTTTGGTTGTAAAATTTACTTTTTAAACCTCATATTCTCTATTTTCGCCATGTATTATGTCTCTTAGTTTGCCTATATCAGCGTCTTTTTTAGTCCAGTAAAAACTTTTCATAATAATCTCCTTTTAATATAAATATACTCAAATTGATTGCAAAATTCCTTTGTTTTTACAATTCTTCCAACAATTTTTTAAAGCTGTCGATGTCTTTGAATTGTCGATAAACTGACGCAAAGCGCACATATGCCACTTCATCAAGTTTTTTCAAACTTTCCATAACCATTTCACCGATCTTTGATGAAGGCACTTCTTGCGAAAAGTTGTTTTGCAAGGTTTTTTCAATGTTTTGTGCAACCTCTTCGATTTGTGAAAGTGAAACTGGGCGTTTTTCACAAGCTTTGATTATGCCATTTTTGATTTTGTTTACATCAAAAGGCTGCCTGCTGCCATCATTTTTTATAACCAAAATCGGTGTAACTTCAACAGTTTCATAAGTTGTGAAGCGCTTGCCACAATTCAAACATTCACGCCTTCTTCTGATTGAGTTGGTTTCATCATTGCTGCGAGAATCCAAAACTTTGCTTTCCTCGCTGCCACAATATATACATTTCATCTTTTTAACTCCTAGCACAAGCATACCATATGTGGCAAAAAAAAGCAAACAAAATTGTTGGATTTAATTTTTGCGGTTTTATTTTGTGCTGCGGACAAGTATATATTTTTTATGATAAATTTGACCGAAGCCAAACTGAATAAGGACTATTATGTTTCAGGGTTCAGCGGACTGCCTGACAAAATATTTCGCAGGCTCTGTGATTTGGGGCTCACCGAAGGTGAGAGGGTTTGTGTGAGGGGCAAATCGCTTATGAAAAAAGCGCTTTTGATTGAGGTTCGAGGCTATGAACTTTCGCTAAAAGCGGACATAGCGAAAGGGGTGATGCTGAAATGAAGACAAACTGCAAACAACAGCCACTTAAAGAGGTTTTGCTGGTTGGAAACCCCAACACTGGCAAGACCACGCTTTTCAATCTGCTCACAGGTGCAAATGAGCATGTGGGAAACTGGCATGGCGTGACGGTCGAGGAAAAGGGACGAGAGTTTGATTGCCTCGGCCAAAAGTTGAGGTTGGTGGATCTTCCAGGCATATATTCAATGACTGCACTCAGCTATGAGGAGCAGGTGGCAATCGACTATATCCGTGCTCACAGCCGCACGAAGATTATCAACATCTGCGACTTGAACAACTTGCAGCGCAACCTTTCTTTGACTTTGGGACTGCTGGAATATGGTCTCGATGTCATTTTGGCCGTCAACTGCATGGACAAAAAACCGCTCAACAAACTTGATTGCAAAAAATTGTCAAGTTTGTTAAACATACCGGTTGTTGAATTGAACGCCAGCAAAGGATATGGTGTGGAGGAGCTAAAAAAGCAGTTGCAAACGCCCTTTTCTTTGCCGCCAAAACCTAAGCATTTGAGCAAGCTGCCACTTGCAAGCATAAAATCTCAAATCGAAATTTCTGATGCAAGTCGCTCTGACTATTTCGCTGTCAAGTTGTTGGAAAAGGACGAAACAGTGGCGAAAGAGATTCACGCAGAGAAAGTCGTTTTGCCAGAAAATTCAATCTCTCTCGTTGCAAAGGCCAGATATGATTACATCGCCTTTTTGCAAAAGCAATGCATCGCCTCATCAGGCAGGGTTTATGGTGCAAGCAAACTAGACAAAGTTTTTTTAAACAGATTTCTTGCTTTCCCAATCTTTTTGCTGATTTTGTGCGGCGTGTTTTATCTGACCTTTTTCTCTTTTGGGGCATGGCTTTCAGATGGGCTCAATTTCTTGCTGGATTCCACTCTTGGCAAACTCATTTCCTCCGCCATGACCTCGGCGTTTGGGGAAAGCTCTTGGTTGACGAGACTGGTTTGCGATGCGCTCATAGGCGGGGTTGGAACCGTGCTTTCTTTTCTGCCACAAGTGGGGCTGCTGTTTTTGTTTCTTTCACTTTTAGAGGACAGCGGCTATCTTTCGCGCGTAGCCTTTGCCAGCGAGGATTTGTTTGGCAAGCTTGGATTGTCGGGAAAGAGCATTTACACGCTTCTCATGGGCTTTGGTTGTTCGACCACAGCGGTGCTTACGGCCAGAAATATGGACGACAAAAAAGCCAAAATCAAAACGGCCATGCTGACGCCATATATGAGTTGCAGCGCAAAATTTCCAATTTATGTCGTCATCGGCGGAGCCTTCTTTGGAGCCAGCAATGTGTTTGTGATTTTAGGGCTGTATCTGCTTGGTTTGGCAGTTTCGGTGCTGCTTAGTTTTATCTATGAAAAGACGATTTTAAAAAGCAAGCAGCAGTCCTTTATTTTAGAGTTTCCGCCTTACAGATGGGGAGGAGTGAAAAGACTTGCAAGCGTGCTTTTTGAAAACATCAAAACCTTTTTAGTGAGAGTGGGCTCGCTGCTGATTTCCATGAATGTCATTGTGTGGCTGCTCAGCAACTTTTCCTTCACCTTTTCCTATATTCCAGAAAGTGGAGGCGCCAGCATGCTTGAAAGTTTGGGCGTGATCTTGGCTCCGCTGTTTGCGCCTTTGGGTTTTGGAACGTGGGGCGCGGCAAGCGCTTTGCTCGCAGGAGTGATAGCCAAAGAAGTGGTGATCTCTTCGATTGCCATGTTCAACCTTGCAAGCACTGAAAGCCAGATAGCGGCTTCACTTACAAATCCTGAAAGCATGGTGTTTTTCGCTTCACCTTCGGCAGCACTTTCGTTTTTGGTGTTCTGCCTGCTTTATTGCCCTTGCATTTCCACAACAGCAGTGCTAGGCAAAGAAATTGGCAAAAAATGGACGGCTTTTGCAGTGGTTTCGCAGTTTATTGTCGCCTATATTGTCACGCTTTTCATCTACAACGTTGCTCGCGCGGTCGAGAGCTTTGGCCTTTGGCCAGTGCTTGGAATTTTGGCTGGGCTATTGCTGATTGCCGGGTGCGTTTTCAAGTTGATTTCAACGATAAAAAAACCACGGGCTTGCCGTGGTTGCAAAGGTTGCAAATGATCATCTGAAAGCCAAATTACGAGGTTCGACATAGTATTCCTCTGCAATTTCGCCTTTGTTGTCTTCGGCATCGGCCAAAACGCAGCCGCCGTCAAAAACCACATCTCCTGTTGCATTGATGTAGCTGACATTGTCCATGTTTATTGTGTAAGTGATTGCAGGATTTGTCAAAGAGCGTGCGATCGAGGTTTGATGGCCTGCCAAAAACTCTCCGAACAGAGCAGAATCAATCGCAGAGTGCGATCCAAATTTTGTCACCGCAATCATTTTTGATGGGCTTTTTTGCACATAGTTTATTGCATTTAAAAATTCTTGTTTTGTAATGTTAAGCATGATTTTCTCCTTTTGTCTAGCGACAATTTTAGCACATCAACCAAGCTCTTTGCAATAGGGTTATTTAAGAAATTTTGTCGAACATGGTCGAAAGAAAATTTTGCCAATAGTTTGTTATTTTAATGTAAGTATGCTACAATATATCCATGGGAAAGCCTATTGTTGCTGTTGTCGGCAGGCCTAATGTCGGCAAAAGCACCTTTTTTAACAAAATTTGTGGCAAACGCATCAGCATTGTCGATGATGTTCCGGGTGTGACTCGGGACAGGATTTATGGTGACGCAGAGTGGGCAGGCCGCAGTTTTACGTTGATTGACACTGGCGGATTGGATCCAAAAAGTGAAGATGTTTTTCAAAAAGAAATCGCAATTCAAGCGCAAGTTGCCATGGAGCTTGCAAATGTGATTGTCATGCTTGTCGACGGCAAAGCTGGCGTGACGCTTGCAGATGAGATGCTTGCAAAAAAACTTCGCGCTTCAAAAACTCCGGTTGTGCTTGTCGTGAACAAACTCGATCGATTTGACACCTCAGACACCTATGATTTTTATGCGCTTGGTTTGGGCATGCCTATGCCGCTTTCCTGCGAACAATCCAAGGGCATCGGTGACGTGCTTGATGAGATTGTCAGTCACTTTCCACCAAAAAGCGAAGCGGAAGATGAAGATGGCACCATCAAGATTGCGGTTGTTGGAAGACCTAATGTTGGCAAGAGCAGCATTATAAACAGGCTGCTTGGTCAAAAGCGTTTGGTTGTCAGTGATGTGGAAGGCACCACAAGAGACGCTGTCATGACACCTTTTAGGTTCAACAAAAAAACTTACTATCTCGTTGATACAGCGGGCTTGCGCCGTCAGCGTGGAGTGGAAAAGGAGTCGGTTGAAGGTTACAGTGTGCTTCGAACTATGAAAGCGATAGACACCGCAGACGTCGTTATAATCGTGTTTGCTGCCGATCAAAAATTAACCGAGCAAGATGTTCGCATTGCCGGCTATGTTCACGAGGCAGGCAAGCCTAGCGTCATTGCCATCAACAAAGTCGACCTTTATGAAGGCGACAGAAACGAGATAATAAAAAATCTTGACAAGGATCTCGCTTTCATGGATTATTATCTTCCAGTTTTTATTTCGGCTTTGAAGGGTACCAGGCTTGGCGATTTGATGCCAACCGTTTTGAAGGCCTATGAAAACTCTTGCAAACGCATAAAAACCGGCCAACTTAATGAAATGCTTTCAGATGCGCTTTTGAGTTTTGAGCCTCCTGCAAAAGGTGGAAGAAAGGCAAAGATAAAATATATCACCGAAGCCTCAACCAATCCTCCAACATTTGTGCTTTTCACAAATGATGCAAAACTTATAAATTTTTCTTACCTTCGTTATCTTGAAAACAGATTTCGTGAACGAGTGGACTTTTCAGGCACTCCTATCAAATTTATCGTCAAGTCAAAGGAGGAGGAGTGATGATTTATTATTGGCTGATATTAGTCGTGGTGGTTTGTTATTTTATAGGCAATGTCAGTTTTGCCAGAGTTTTCGCCAAGCTGTTTAAGCATGAAGACATCACGCAAAAGGGAAGTGGAAATCCGGGAACCATGAACATGCTCAGAGTTTATGGCATTGGTTACGCACTTTTGACGCTGCTTTTTGACGCTTTAAAAGCTGGCGTGGCAGCGATGGTTTGTGGATATATCTTCGCGCCTTACGGCCTTTTTGAACTAGCATTCTTGGTTGCAGGAACCTCTGTGGTTGTTGGCCACAACTTTCCTGTCATTTACAAGTTTAAGGGCGGCAAGGGTGTTGCGAGTTTGTTTGGAATTTTTCTGTTCAGTCCGCTTTGGTATGTTGGAATTATAATGTTTTTTATATGTGCAATATTTTTGTATTTTGTCGACTACGCATTCTTGGCATCTTTGATTTTTGTGTTTGCACTTGGAATTGCTTGGATCGTTCGTCTGGCAATTTTGCAGCCTATGTGGTGGTGGATCTGCATCATTCTGATCGCATTCAACTTGATTTTGTGCGTGATAATGCACAGGGCAAACATAACACGTTTTGTCAAAGGCACAGAAAACGCAACCAACTTTAAGCAAAAAGTCAACAAGCTTTTTGGAAAAAAGGAAAAGGTGGAAGAGGCGGAAATCAAGCCTGAAAAAGAGATTGTGATCACGGAAGCCGAGCAAGCAAAAGCCGAAGAAGAGGCAAAAAAGCAAAAAGAACTTGACAAAGAGGAAGATCAAACAGAAAAACCGCAGTAAAATCAAAAGAGGGCAAAAGTTTTCAGCCCTCTTTTTTTTGTTTTGCAGGTTATAATTTAAACAAAAGCCTCATAAGTTATGATAACTTTGGAGGTCTTTTATGGAAAAGTTTGAGCTTTACGACGACATTCGCGAACGCACGAACGGCGAAATTTATGTCGGCGTTGTCGGACCGGTCAGGGTTGGAAAATCGACGTTTATAACCGAGTTTATGAAAAAACTCGTGCTTCCAAACATCACCGGCAAATATTCAAAAGACAGAGCCATCGACGAACTTCCTCAATCGGCAGATGGCAAAACGATCATGACCACGCAACCAAAGTTTGTTCCAAATGAAGCGGTAAAAATCACCGTTCATGACGGGGTGGACTTGAAGGTCAGGTTGATTGATTGTGTGGGCTATCTTGTAAGCGGGGCAATGGGGCATATTGAAAATGACGCACCAAGAAAGGTGAAAACACCTTGGAGCGACGAGGAAATGCCTTTTGAACAGGCCGCTGAGCTTGGGACACAAAAGGTTATGAAAGAGCACTCAACGGTGGGCATTGTGGTCACCACTGATGGCTCGGTGACGGACATTCCAAGACCAAACTACGTTGAAGCCGAAGAAAGAGTTGTCAGCGAAATGAAGGAGAGCGGAAAGCCTTTTGTCATTGCCTTAAACTGCAAAGCTCCAACTGCGGCTGAGGCCAAAAAACTGGCTTCATCACTTGAAGAAAAATATGGCGTGCCTGTCATCGCCTTAAACGCTCTTGAAATGAAAGAGGCTGACATCGACAAGGTTTTTGAAAAACTTTTGTATGAATTTCCTGTCACCTCAATCAAGGTGCAAATGCCTCGCTGGTTGCAAGCACTCGACTTTGACGATGAAATCATTCAAGAGATCGCCTCAGAGATGCGTCAGTTTGCATCAGGAATGTCAAAACTCAGTGATATTGACAAATCGCGCATCGCATTTACAGAAAGCGAATCCTTTGATCCTGTGACCTTTTCAAGTGTTGAGATGGGTGATGGAACCGTCAGGTTCAATGTGATACCAAAAGAAGGGTTGTTCTATCGCGTGCTGTCAAAAGAGTGTGGCTGCGAAATTCACGATGATTTTGAACTTATAAACTATATCAAAGAGCTTGCTATTGCGAAACTCGAATATGACAAGATCAAAGATGCCCTCGAACAAGTGAGAGAAACCGGCTATGGCATCGTGGCTCCAAGAGAGAGCGACTTTGAAATTGAAGAGCCAGAGCTTGTTAGACAGGGCTCCAAATTTGGAGTCAAAATCAAGGCAAGCGCTCCAAGTTTGCACATTTTGAGAGTGGACGTTTCAACCGAAGTGACTCCACTTGTTGGCACCGAAGAACAGAGCCGCGAGCTTGTCAGCGACCTTGCAATGCAAATCCAAGAAAGCCCAGAGGCGATCTGGCAAACCAACTTGCTTGGCAAGAGCTTGTCAGAACTTATAGGCGACAACATCAACTCAAAGATCATCATGATGCCAGCCGATGCACAACATAAAATGAGAAAGACCCTTGGCAGAATCATCAACGAGGGAAGAGGCGGAATCATTTGCATCTTGCTTTAACCAAAAAAAACGGCGTTTGCCGTTTTTTTATTTTTCAACATTTAATTTGAAGTGATTCTGTTCAAAAAGTTCGGTCAACTTAGTGTTGTCGCTGTCTGGGTTGTTGAATTCTGCCCAGTGCTCCTCTCTCATCTGCGCCTGTGGCAACACGATGTCCATATGAGCTCGCAACACGCTGGTTTCAGAAGAGGTGTGATATGTGATATGACCCTTGCAGGCGATTTTGTCGCCTTGTTCTGCCCATAAAGTGTTGTCAATTTTTTCATTTGCAACACTCACTGAAAACACTGAATAATGGCTGCCTTGCGCAGGCGTCTTTAACAAAAATCTTTGGATCATTTTGCCTGATGGCATGGACAAAATTTGTGGAGTGCGCATGATCTCTCCGCCAATTGCCAATGAGTTTGCAACTTTGTATTGATTTTTGTAAGGATACGCCATTTGCAGCGTCACTATGTATTCATAAAAGTGTCCAGATTGCGAGTGAAAACTTTCACATTTGCCGTAGAGTAAAACTTTGTTTCCACTTTGTTTGAGCTCTTCAATCAAAGGGATTTGGTCGGCGGAAAGGCTGATTGGAATTGCGTTAGGCCTTTTGGCAGTTGGGCAATTAAAAAAGAAAACATAAAAATCCCGACCTGATGCATCTGTGTACATTTTCATAGGGTCGCTTACAATTTTTCCTATGAGCCTTGTTCTGTTTAGATTTGAAAAATATTTAAAGTTGTCCATTGTTTACCTCGGCTTCATTTTACTATAAATTTGCCGGACAGTCAATAGGCAATTTTCACATTTTCAAGGCTTTTGACATATAAAACTCACATGAAAAAAGAAGATAAAGAGGCAAAGTTTACAATCATCTGTTTTAAAGCGCCAAAATGGCTTAGGCCGCTTTTGAAACCTTTTGTAAAAAAAGATGCCGAATAATTTATGACAAAAACCCCAGCGCTTTTGTTTTTGCTCGCGCGAAAACCAGCCTGCTTGGCAGCAGGTCAAGCGCGCATTTTTGCGTGCTTGAAAGCGCTGGGGGGAAATAAAAAAAACCTCACAAACAGAGGCGTGAGGTTACTTTGATTTTCTTGCGGTTTTGATGCACTTTGTGCAGGCCTTAACTTTTTTTTGCTTTCCATCAACTTCAACAGTCGTTGTTTGTAAGTTAAGCTCAAAAGTTCTGTTTGACTTGTTTTCAGCATGGCTGATGTTTTTTCCTGCCATTTTTCCGCGTCCGCAGATTTCGCAAACTTTTGACACAGTTTCACCTCCGATTTCTGATTAAGCATAGCAATTATAGCATAAACTAAATTTGAATGCAACAAAAATCGTAAAAATTTTGTCAAAGTTTTTTAATAGCGCTTAATTTGCTTGAAAAATTTTTTTTGATATAGTAAAATGAATTTGACCTAAGCAAAAGGAGTCAAGATTTTGACCGTAGATACAAACAATTATTATGGCAACATCTCAATCAGTGACGATGCTATTCGCGTTGTCGCTGGTTTTGCCGTGCTCGATTGTTATGGCGTGGTTGATCTTGTGCCGAAATCTTTTAAAGACAGTGCGCAAGAGCTGTTTAACAAGGAGTCATATTCTCGCGGCATCAAAATCCACAATGTAGACAATCGAATTTTTATCGACGTTTATTGCATCATGAAATATGGTGTTTCAATAAGCGCTGTGTCTGAGTCGCTCAAAAAGTCGGTCAAATACAGCGTAGAAAACTTTACAGGAATGATAGTAGACTCTGTCAACGTTCATGTTGTCGGAGTTAGGGTATAGGAGAGCACATGATCAAGTCTATAAATGGCCCTACCTTTCGTAAGATGATTGTGGCAGGCGCCAGCCTTTTAGAACAAAACAAAAAATACGTTGACTCGCTCAACGTTTTCCCAGTTCCAGATGGAGACACAGGAACGAATATGTTTTTAACCATGAAGTCCGCTGTTAATGAAGTGGGCAAGTGTGTTAGTGCTAATGTAGACGAGCTTAGTGCAGCTTTTGCCAAAGGCGCTCTTAAAGGAGCAAGAGGCAACAGCGGTGTTATCACTTCACAGATATTCAAGGGTTTTTGTTCGGTTACTGAAAAATACAGTGAAATCACAACCAAAACCTTTGCTCGTGCTATGCAAGAAGGGGCAAACATTGCCTACAAAGCGGTGACCAAGCCTAAGGAAGGCACGATTTTGACGGTCATCAGAGTTATGGCAGAAAACGCTGTCAACGTTGCCAAAAAGACGGACAACTTTGAAACATTCTTCAAAAAAGTGTTGGAAACTGGTGAGGAGATTTTAAAACAAACTCCTGAAATGTTGCCGGTTCTGAAAAAGGCCGGAGTTGTGGACGCAGGTGGAAGAGGAATCATCATCATCTTCACAGGGTTTTACAAGCTTTTGATGGGTGAGGAAAACCTTGACATCATGTTTGATGATGAAAAACAAACCCAATCGGTTGACGATGTCATCGCTGACATCACCAAGCTTGAAGAGATCGAGTTTGGCTATTGCACTGAGTTTATGGTTGTGCATATGTATAAAAAGACCACCGAGGCCGACATTGACAAACTGCGTGAAAAGCTGATGTCGATTGGTGACAGTGTGATTTGCGTGGGCGATTTGTCACTCGTCAAAGTGCATGTTCACTCAAATGAACCAAACCGAGCAATTGGGTTTGCCCTCGAACTTGGCGAGATTATAAATGTTAAAATTGACAATATGCGCGAACAAAACAGAGAGCTCAAAAAGAAGGCCAGCGCAGTTGAGGAAGTCAAAAATCTTGGTATCGTGGCGGTTGCTCCTGGTGATGGCCTTGCTGCAATCTTCAAAGATTTGGCGGTTGATGAAATCATCGTGGGCGGACAAACCATGAATCCAAGTGCGGCCGACATTGCCGCTGCTGCTGACAAAGTTCCTGCTCGAACAGTGTTTGTGTTCCCAAACAACAAAAACATCATTTTGGCAGCTGAACAGGCAGGCGAGCTGACAAACAAAAACCTTGTTGTGATCTCAACAAGAAGCATGCCAGAAGGCATTTCAGCTGCGATTGCTTTCAATCCAGATGGATCGGTGGAAGAAAACACCGAGGCTATGAACGATGCCATCAAAAACGTTAAGTCTGGTTCTGTGACATATGCAGTTCGTGACACTCACGTCGATGGTTTTGATTTGACCACAGGCGAAATCATCGGTCTTGACGACAAGGCGATTTTGGCCAAGGGCAATTTGGTTTCACAAACCACAGAAGAGCTTGTTGCGAAGATGATGGACGACAATGTCATGACAATCACACTTTTCTATGGTGAGGACATCAAGGAAGAGGAAGCGCTTGCATTGCAAGAAAAACTTGCTGAAAGATTCCCTGAATGCGAAGTCACTGTCGCATATGGCGGTCAGCCAATTTACTATTATTTGATAAGTCTTGAATAAAACAACAAAAAAGCGGGTTTGACCCGTTTTTTTATTTGAAAATTGCGGCAAAAATGCTAAAATTTTAAAAGAATGCAAAGATTGGACAAATATTTGGTTGAAAAAGCATACTTTTCTTCTCGACAAAAGGCGCAACAAGCGATAGAAGAGGGAAGAGTTTTTGTTGATGGCAAATTGCGAGATGCTGACTTTAAAATCGCCGGAGATGAAAGCATTGAAATCTTGAAGAGCCATGAATATGTTTCACGTGCCGCGCTCAAACTCGTCAAAGCAAAGAAGAGTTTTGGAATCAATTTTTCTGGCAGGACAGTGCTGGATATTGGCGCGTCGACAGGCGGCTTTTCACAAGTGGCGTTGGAGGGCGGAGCAAAAAAAGTCTATGCGTTAGATGTTGGAAAAGACCAACTGCATGAAAGTTTAAAACGCGATCCAAGAGTTGTCGAAATGTCCGGCATGGATTTTCGTCAAGCACCAAAATTTGAAGATGTTGATCTGATTGTCAGTGATGTTTCCTTCATTTCATTAAGGCATATTTTGCCAGTGATTTTGCAAAATTATGGACTGATCGAAACCGTTTTGTTGTTTAAGCCTCAGTTTGAATGTGGGAAAGAAATAGCCAAACAAAAAGAAGGAATTGTGCGAGACAAAAGACTGCACGAAAGGCTGCTAGACGATTTTGTGACATATTTAAAGGGTTTCAACATCAAGATTTCGGGGTTTACATTTTCACCGATTGCCGGCAAAAGTGGAAATATCGAATATCTGTTTTATTTGAATGGTTTGCAATCTGCGCCGATTGATGTGAAGAAAACGGTTGCCGAGGCTTTTGAAGAGTTGTGACAATTTTTTTGGAAAAATAATATAGAATTTCTATGAACAAAAAAGTTTTGTCCTGTGAGGCGTTGCATTTTAATTTGGATTATTTTAACAGTTTCGCACCGCAAATTTGTGCCGTTGTAAAAGCAGATGCCTATGGCCATGGAATTGAAGAGGTTGTAAAAATTCTTGGAAACAGGCCGGCCTTTTATGGCGTTGCAAATGAGTCGGAGGCGCGACGAGTTGAAAGCGTGAACAAAGATGCAAAGGTGCTCATATTAGGCAGGGTGTCAGACTTCTCTCTTGCCAAGCACTATTTTCTCACAGCTGTCAGCCTTTCTGATGTGAAAAAGGCGATTAGATTGAAAGTGACGGAAAGGTGCTTTATAAAACTCAGCACGGGCATGAACCGCTTTGGAATAGATTGCGAAAACGAAAATTTGTTAAAAACACTTAAAAAATTGATAAAAAATCATGAATTTGCAGGTTTTTCCACTCATTTCTCGTCAACCGATAAAGAAAAAATTACAAAAAAAGAATATGAGCTTTATTTAAAAGCTAAAAATTTTTTAGGAAAAAACTTTAAATCCTGCTTTGGCGGAAGTGGGGCAAAACATCTGCCAGGCGACATTTTAAGAGTCGGCTTAGGGCTATATGGCTATGGCGACAAAAACTTGAAAAAAGCGATGGTTTTGAAATCCAGAGTTTTGCAAATTCGATCGCTTGAAAAGGGAGAGAGGGCTGGATATGAAGGCGCATTTAAGGCAAGAAGGCGCACGACTTTGGCAATAGTTGGTGTTGGGTATGGCGACGGTTTTGACCGAAACAGCTCTCGAAAGTTGAGGGTTAAGATTGAAGGGAAAGAGTTCAAAGTGGTTGGGACGCTTTGCATGGACGCTTGTTTTGTTGATGTGACGGGCGGCAATGTCAAAGTGGGAAGCGAGGTTTTGATGTTTGATGATGCCAAGGCTATGGCAAAGTGGACACATAAAATTGAGTATGAGGTGCTCACATCTTTTTCACAATTCAGGGGAGAAATCATCAAAAGTTAGCACATTTTTGACTTGTTGCATATCTTAAAGTGTGTAGACAATTCAGGAGGTAGGAAAATGTCTTTTTTCATCAACAACACAAATCCAAGTCGTCCGGGGCCTTTGATGGGCAATCCGCTCAACGGGATTTGCGAAAAAATCTTGATTGAAACGACAAAAGTTTTCGATGCTTGTGTTTCGCAGAGCACAGAAACTGGAATCGTTCTTGCTGTCACAGATTTGACCCCAGCAGGCCCAGCAACACCGCTTACTTATATTTCCGCTGTAAATGCACCAAATGAGCCAGCAGTGGTCAGTGATCTTGTTGTAGACAGATTGGAAAGCTGCCCTAACTATGCAAATGTCAGCGCAACCATAACCATTCCTGTAATCGTAACTTACAGAGATGCAAATGGCGTGCTTGGCACGGGCAGATCCACCATCACTGTCAGCAAGAATGTCATTCTCTATGTTCCTCAACCTTCTGTCACTCCAATCAACATCACTGCCAGCGCAGTCTTTTCAAGTGAAATCGGCTCTTACACAGCAGATAGCACCTTCACTGTAACTGGTTGTTTGCAGGTGATTCTGAGGGTGACGGCAGTGGTTGATGTGCTTGTGCCTTCCTATGGCTATCCGGTTATTCCGCCATGCCATGCAGGAACCGGCGTGAACGCTTGCCCAGGACTTTTCGACATGCCGCTCTATCCAACGGCGTCGGGGAATGTGGTTTCTCAAAGATTTTAATTGAAACATACAAAACGCCCTCTGGGGCGTTTTTGTTTTGCCTTGGTGAAATTCTTTGATATAATATAAGCATGAAAATAATTCATGTTTCGGATTTTCACCTTGAAGGTGGCTACAATCGTGTTGGAAACGAAAAAAACAAACTTTTGCGAGAGGAATCCTTGCAGCTTTTTGCCGGCATGGTTGAATATGCTCAGCAAAACGGCGTGTCGGTGATCATGATATGTGGCGATTTGTTTGACAAATTGGTTGTCAGAAAATCCACGTTCAAATTCGTCACCGAATGCATCCGCTCTGCTCCGCAGATAAGGTTTTTCTATTGCCTTGGCAACCACGACCATGAGTCTATGTTCGACGAGGACATTCCGAAAAACTTGACAATTTTTCCAGTTGAGTTTGAAAAGTATGACCTTGGTGAGGTGGTTATCGGCGGCAGCAGTGTCATCAAATATTCTCGCAACGATTTTGTCAAGTCGATTCAATATGATCCAGACAGGCTCAACATTATGATGTTGCATGCCTATCTTTCCGCGTCCAAATTTGACGACTGTTTGACATTTGAAGTCAAAGACATAAAAAACAAAAACATAGACTATCTTGCCCTTGGGCACATTCACAAGAGAATGAATGGAAAAATTGATGACAGAGGTGAGTGGGTTTATGCTGGCAACGGTGCCGAATATGGTTTTGGCGACTATCCAAGAGGGTTTGTTCTCATTGAAATCGTCGACGGAAAGTTGGCTTGGAGGCGGGTGAATTTTTCCGTCAAAAGAAACTTTTTAGATGTGTATGTTCAACTTGATGACATTCAAAATTACAAGGCTCTTGAAGCCAAGGTGGAAGAAGCTCTTAAATCAATCAGTCAAGATGATTGCGTGCGAGTGTTTTTGAAAGGCGAATGCGACGAAGATCTTGACAAACGTCTGGACCTTTTAAAAGAAAAATTCGAAAACAGGTTTTTCTATTTTGACATTCGCGATGAGTCCAAAATCCGAATTGACATTGAAAAGTGTAGGTTGGAGAAGCTTTCTTTGAAAGCCGAAATGATCAATCTGATCATGGACGAGCCAGATTTATCAGATCACGACAAGCAGCAATACATAAAAATTGGAATTCAAGCACTGCGCGGCGAGGAGGTGGAGATATGAAACTTCTCAGTTGTCACATTGAAAATTTTGGCAAGATTTCCAACTTCGACTACATTTTTTCAGAAGGATTAAACTCTATCAACCAGCCAAACGGCTGGGGAAAGACGACTTTTGCGTGCTTTTTGAAGGTGATGTTCTATGGCATGGAAAAGCGCGGAAGATCCAAGCCCTATGAGGCCGAAAGGTCGCGTTTTGCACCATGGCAGGGCGGTGTGTATGGCGGCAGTTTGATTTTTGAACACAATGGCAAGACCTATCGCATTTTACGCACTTTTGCACAAACACCAGAGGGCGACCGCTTTGAGCTTGTCGATGTGAAAACCGGTGCGATAAGCCGTGATTTCTCTGTTCGAATAGGTGAGGAATTGTTTGGTGTTGGCAGCGACACTTTCACTATGACCACATTTTTTCCGCAAGGGGACTTGGAGGCCAACATAAACGATGAGGTGAGAGCTTTCTTAACCGGTGCGGACGGGCTGAATGCTGATTTGGCAGCCTACGAAAAGGCGAACGCAAATCTGGACAAAAAGTTGAAAATTTTGAAAGTACAGACGCCAAGCGTGATGCAGATTCGCACATGCCAAGAGGAGCAGGAAAAACAAAAAGCCAGATTAAGCGAACTTGAAGAAAACAAGGCCGTCATACAAGAGGGACTGAGCTTACGAAAGGCACAACTTGAACAGATCAAACCGTTGAAGCGTGCGAACAAAAACTTGCCTGCCAAATTGGCGGAGGAAATGGTCGCAAAAAAAACCGAACTCAAACGTGTTGAAAGCATTCAACAAAAACGTGCAGGCAAACGCAAAGGCTTGGTGTTTGCAAGTGCGATTTTGGCTGCGATCTGTGTTGCAATGATTGTGGTTTTGGCGCTTTTTTATCAAAGCTTGGCCGTTTGTGCAATCTCTGCTGCACTTTTAGGTGGCGGCGTTTGTGCGATGATTGTGCTCGCCGTTTTATCGGCCAAATTGAAGGGCGATGGGCAATTATTAAAACAAAAAGAAGAGCTAGATCAGCAAATTGCAGACATTGCAACGCAACTTGAAAGGTTGAGTGATGAGAGCGGCGAAATGCTGATTTTTGAGGAAAAGGCAAAGTTGCAACGAGAGATTGCCGTGCTGGAAGAGCAGGCAAAAACCGTGGAAAAAGAAATCAGTTTTGTGCTTGAAAAGCTTGATGATTTGCAGCTTGAAGAAGAAAATTTGAGATCATTAAAAGAAGCCTGCGAAAGCAAGATCATGACCATAATGAATGTCAAGGCCTTTATGCTTAAAGCAAAACAGAATATATCAGAAAGATTTGTAGAACCTATGCAAGCAAAGCTTGTTGAAATTTTAAAGCGTCTTTCTTCGGAAAATCTTAATCCTCGTGTTGACTTTGACTTAAATTTGAAAATAGACACGCAAACGGGATTGAAAGAGAGACAGTATTTAAGTCAAGGCCGACGCGACTTGCTGGCAGTTTGCAAACGCTTTGCACTTATTGAAAGCGTTTTTAAGAAAACGCTCCCTTTTATAGTGCTTGATGATCCTTTCGTCAATTTGGACGAAAAAACCATGAAAAACATGCATGATTTGTTGCAAGAACTTGGAAGAAGCTATCAAATAATTTATCTGACCTGTCATAGCGCTCGTGTGTAGCGGGCGCTTGACGGAAATTGTTTTGAAATTTTTCATTAAAACAGTTGCATTTTTAAAAAGTTTTTGATATTATTAGAGGGCAAAGTCACAAAAAGGCGATGCGAAGAATATGTAAACCTTATGCGGGAGTGGCTCAGTTGGTAGAGCGTTGCCTTGCCAAGGCAAAGGTCGCGGGTTCGAACCCCGTCTTCCGCTCCACGAAATCCTCGAACAGGGGATTTTTTTAATTAGTGGATGCCGCGTGAGTGAGGAAAGGGGTTAGAAACCAGCGAACCTTCTACGAGCGACAGCGAGTGGTTCAAAAAGGTTCGAACCCCGTCTTCCGCTCCACGAATGGTTTTTTAGAGGAGCCAGAATATGACGATTGATGATGTTTTGCAAAATGCAAAAAGAATAAGCATTGACGATTATTTTAATATTTTTGATTTTTACTGGCCAAAATTAAAATACAAATTTTGCAAAGTTGAGTCGTTGCAAGAATACAATGTAAACGGCGATAATGATGCGTTAAATGCTTTTCTTGCAAAAGATTATGTAAATTTAAAAAAATTTTTTAATGAGTTTAAAAACGAAGTTATTAAAGACAATGTCTTTTTGAAAGAGAAGGTTAAAAACACAAGGCTGCGTTATGTAAAGGAGCCTTTGTCAACTTATTTAAGTTTTGAAGCTTACACCTATCATATTTCAAAAGAATTTGGCCAGGAAATAAGAGTAAGTACTGACGACGAGTTGCTAAGATTTGGGGATTTTGTTGCCTTTGACGACGAATGTATTTGTTTTTTAAGATTTAACAATTTTTTTGAATTAGATTGTGCGTATGTGCTAAAAAAGGATTTTGACAAACAAAATACAATAAAAAAGGTTTTAGATTGGTACGACAAAATGTTTGAAAAAAGTATTTTGTCTACAAATTATTTTGATCTTGATGCATCACTTCTCAATATAATTGATTAAAAGTCCCTTTTAAGGGACTTTTATTTTTTCTGGTGCTGGTGGTGGGACTTGAACCCACACGAAGTTGCCCTCTCAGGATTTTAAGTCCTGTGCGTCTGCCGATTCCGCCACACCAGCATGAAATAACTGTTGTTCACAAGACTTTTTGCCTAAATCAGTTTTGACGGCTTTATTTTTGACAACTTGTCCTTGTGTGATAATAAAAAAATGGAGGTACCACCCGGATTCGAACCGGGGAATGAAGGTTTTGCAGACCTTTGCCTTACCACTTGGCTATGGTACCATTGGGAACATAACTAAAATATCATAACTTAATAATTTAGTCAATTATTTTTATGCAAAAAATTATTATTCTGTGCCTTAAAAATTTTTTAAATTTGATATAGCAAAAGTTGAAAATCGCTTGACTTGGAGTTAACTCCAAGTTTTATAATATTTAAAAATGGGAGGTGAGAGGCAAAAGCAAATGACAATCAAACAGGTTAGCGAAAAATATCAAGTGAGTGAGGACACTTTGCGTTATTATGAAAAAATCGGCGTTCTGCGTCCGGTGCCAAGGAAGAACGGCATAAGGTGCTATGGGCAAAGAGAGCTTGACAACATTGAATTTGTGCTGTGCATGCGGGCGGCAGGGCTAAGTGTTGAAACGCTTGAAAGGTATATGCAACTTTTTGAGATGGGCGATTCAACGGCAGAGCAAAGGCGACAGATTTTGATAGATCAGCGCAATTCGCTTGTAAAAAAGCTTGAACAGATGCAAGAAGCTTTGAAGAGGCTGGATTACAAAATCGATGTTTACTACACGGAAATTTTGGATAAAGAAAAGAAAATGTTGAGAAAAGGAGATGAAAAATGAAAAAACAAACAGCGGGCAGAAAAAATTTGGGAGATTTGGCACCAAAATTTGCCGAACTCAACGATGACGTTCTCTTTGGCGAGGTTTGGTCGAGAAGCAGAAAACTATCCTTGCATGACAGAAGCATGATCACAGTGACAGCACTGGTCACAAAAGGGATTTTTGACAATTCTTTAAAATCTCATTTGTTGAATGCAAAAAACAACGGGGTGACCAAGGAAGAGATGGTGGAGCTTGTCACTCATCTTGCTTTCTATGCTGGCTGGCCAAACGCTTGGGCAGTCTTTCCTATGGTCAGAGAGGTCTACGCAGACCAAGCTCTAAGCGAAGGCGATTCACTTTTTGGCAAGGGCGAGCCCAATGAAAAATTTGCTCAATACTTTATTGGGAACAGCTATTTAAAAATGCTCAACACACAGGGTGTTGGAGTGGCAAACGTCACATTTGAGCCGCGTTGCAGAAACAACTGGCATATCCATCACAAAGGTGGGCAGATTCTTTTGTGCACTGATGGCGAAGGTTATTATCAAGAGTGGGGAAAGCCTGTGCGCAAGCTTGTTCCAGGAGATGTGGTTTACATCGCACCGGAAATCAAGCATTGGCATGGTGCAAGAAAAGATGGCTGGTTCACACACATCTCGATTGAAATTCCAGCCAAAGATGCAAGCAACGAGTGGTTGGAGCCGGTTGATGACAGTTATTATGACAAATTGAATTGATGGGAGGAAAAATATGTTAGGTTACATTTCAGAATTAAGCGACAAAATTGAAAGAGAGCACGTTCGATTTTTTAACCGCTATGGTCTTGCCGTGGCCGGAGATTTTTACTATTCTAAAAGACTAGACAAAAAGAAAAAGCATCCAGCATTGATCGTTGGAGCGCCATATGGTGGTGTCAAAGAACAAGGCCCTTGTGTTTGGGCTGATGGACTGAGTCAGAGAGGCTTTGTGGTGCTCACATTTGACCAATCGTTTATGGGAGAAAGTGGAGGAGAGCCAAGAAATGTTTCTTCACCAGACATATTTGTGGAAAATTTTAGCGCCTGCGTTGACTTTTTAGGTTTGCAAAGCTTTGTCGACAGAGACCGCATTGGTGCTGTTGGAATTTGTGGTTCGGGTGGCTTTGCGCTTTCAGCTGCACAAGTTGACACAAGAATCAAAGCTGTTGCAACGGCAAGCATGTATGACATGACCGTTGCAAGCAGGCTCAATATGGACGCAGAGACCGTTTTAAAAACCAAACAGGCACTTTCAATGCAGCGCTGGGTCGATGCCGAAAACGGCTATCCGCAATATATTCCTTCATTTCCAGAGCAGCCTATTGAAAGCGTGCCAAAGTCTTTGAAGGAGCCTGATGCAGAATGGTTTAGGTTTTACGCTTTAAAGCGCGGACATCACCCATATGCCAGGGGAGGTTTTACAACCACAAGCAATCTGGCTTTTATGAATTTCAAACTCCTTGACTATGTTGATGAAATTTCGCCAAGGCCTATTTTGCTGATTGTGGGAGACAGAGCTCATTCAAAATTTTTCAGCGAACAGGTTTTTGAAAAGGCCAAGGAGCCAAAAGAACTTATGGTGGTTAAAGATGCGGAGCACATCGATCTTTATGACCGTAAAGATCG
>CALVYS010000018.1 GCA_944372355.1 uncultured Clostridia bacterium
ACGCATAGAAGCCAAAGCGCTTGAACTTATTAAAGGTGATTTGACAAAAAATTATTACGATTTTTGAAAAAATGATTGCAATTTTGTAATTTATAATGTAAAATGCGATTAGAAGGAGCGATTTTTTTGGAAAAGGATAAATTCTATGTTGTGCTGACAAACCTAATCTTGCCTCTATTCACCGGTTCGATTTTAGTGGGTGAAGAGGAGTCCAGCGCAAGAGAATCAGAAATCGCACTTGGAAAACAAAATTCAATTTTAATCAAACCAAACAAAGCAGCGGATTACAGATTCGTCATCAAACGTGGCAGGGCTTATCAGCCTTTTGAAATTTCACTGTTAAAAAACATTCTAAAAGAGCTCAGCGAAATTGAAGAAACTGCGGGGCTTGATCCAACTTACGAATTGACACTTCAAGAAAAAGCGATTGAAAAAGCTGTTTGCGACAGCGTGGCTTCTTCTGCGGCTTCTGTTATGCTTGGGCTTGTGACCGCGCTTACAAGATGGAGCAACCGAACCTATGAAGGCAAACACGTGGATTTTGGCATCATCTTAAATTTGTCTGAAAATGTGGATGAGCGCGAGCTGCATTATTCAAACATCATATCAAACGACTTCTTCGTGCTGCTTTCTGACGGCAAGGATTCCTTTGTTGAGTTCAATCGCGAAGGCTATCTTATGGGATATGTTTCACTTTCAAAGGTGAGAAATTATGCAACAACGGCGCCAAACCAATTCAATTTCGTTGCAAGATATTGCGGCGACAGAAAAATCGGCATCGTGCTCACTGAAAATGGAGATTTGCTGATTTTCAAAAACAGAACATTGATGTTTTCAAAGCGTCGAGGAAAATGGAATATTTACAGTCACGAAGAGGTGATTCAGTTGCTCTCATATCGCTCCGCTCACACTTTGCGTGAAGTGAGAAGGGCGGTTTATCTGACAGCGCTTGACTGCTCGTTTAAGTATTCTGGCGGAATCATCGTTTATCTGAAAAAAGATGCGGCTTATCAGGCTTTAACGCATGTCAATCCAGTTGATATCTTAGATGAAAAATATTATGAAATGAAAAAACAGTCAGAGCTCGAAGAGGCAGACAAGCTTTACAATCTTAATCGCTCAGAAGGAATAAAGCAGTATTACAGCGACAGTTATGAAGACTTTTTGGCAAAAAACTGTTGCTTTAAAACGATTTGTTTGAAGCAAATTATTCAAGGCAAAAAGTTTCATGAGCTTGGTCGTCAAATTCGCGAGGAGATCACGGCAATGGACGGTGCAACCATCGTGGATTATGACGGAACTATTGTGACTGCTGGTGCAATTTTAAAAATCGAGGCGGGCTCAATCAGCGGTGGTGGAAGAAAGGCGGCTGCCATGGCACTTGCAAAATATGGCGTTGCTTTAAAAATCTCACAAGATGGTGAAATTCAGGGCTTTGTCAGCGACAAAAAGCAACCTGTGCCAAAACTGCTGTTCACTGTCAACTAATTGACAAAAAATTGAGTATGTGATATAATAAAATGTCAGTTAAACTTGTGGTCGCGGTTTGCTTGTGATGAGCAAAGTGAGGAAAGTCCGGGCATCAAAAGACAGGGTGCCGGCTAACGGCCGGTGGAGGCGACTCTAAGGAAAGTGCAACAGAAATAAACCGCCCGCAAGGGTAAGGATGGAAAGGTGAGGTAAGAGCTCACCGGGAAGGTGGAGACATCTTCCGTCACTGTAAACCCCACCCGATGCAAGTTTAAGCGAAGGCTATGTGCTGTCTTTCACGCCTTCCAAAAGAAACGCTTGAGCCTGCTGGCAACAACAGGCCTAGATAGATGACCACAGAACACAGAACTCGGCTTATGTTTAACTGATCGGAAGCAAACTTTAATGTTTGCTTTTTTTATTTTTGTCAAAAATGAGGATATGAAAAAACGCGACTATCTTTTTAATATGACAAATCTTATTTTAAATCGCTTGCGCTTTCACGCGCCCAAGCTTTACTCAACCGATGTGGATTTTGACAAACTTATAAAACTCGGGGTGGATCCAAGTTTGCCGGTTTTTAAGTTTGACAAAACCATGACCAGGCCGCTTTTTAAGTGTTTTGAGCGCGCCAAAAGCGTTTGTGATTTCAATCTTATCTTGCCAGAAGAAAACCTAAAAGCGGAAAAGAAATTGGGGGCCCTGGTTTTAAAAAACAATCCAGATATAAACAAGTTGAACATAAACTACAAAGCTTGCTCGGCCTATCACTTAAAAACCGAAGAAACTTTTGTGGAAATCGATGGCATGCGGCAAAATTTGTGTATGCACGATTTTTACTTGCAAGCAAGTGGCATGGCAGATGAGGTGAGGTTTTATGTCAAAGAATTTGTGCTTTCTGGCAGGAATTTTTATTTCGAATTTTTAAACACTTCTGACAAACCAAAGTCAATTCGCCTGTCATTAAACATTCCGTTAAAGCAAAGTTACTACTATTTTCAAAAACGCGCCTGTTGCATTGAGGTTTATGACCTTTTTTCTTGCGAGAAAAGCTTTTTCAACTTCACACCTAGAAAAGCGAATTTTGTTTTTTCGTGCATAGATGGGGTGGAGAGCAGCACTCATGCATGCATAAATGTTTCCTGTGAGGTGTGTTTAAAGCCCAAACAAAAACGTGTTCATTTTTTTAACTATGGCACCCTCAAATTCAGCCTTGCTGGCCAGGGAGAGATGGAAATGTTTTTAAAAGAAGCCGAAAGACAGACAAATGAAAGATTCAATCTCAGAATAAAAAGCTCTGACAAAGCCGAACAACGACTGCTTAATCAAACGCTTCCAGAAAGAATCTATATGGCATGGCTGAGAGGCGAGCAAGACAAGGCAAGCGAGATCGAATATGGCAAGCTTAAAGAGAAGTTTATGATTGAGTCGCGCAAAGGTTTCAGCTTTGCCGGGTTTGCAAATTTGAGTAGCATTCAATTTTTTACTGGCAGCCATTGGCGAACCATTTCGGTTGAAAAGGGCGAGGGACAGGGCTTTTTGCAAATTGGAAAAACAAAATTTTTTGGAAAAAATTTTTTAAGTTTTAAAGAACTCAAAAACACCTCGGATTGCCTTGTTTTAAAAGGCGAATAGCAATTTTTTATCAAATTTTGTCAAAATTACCAAAATCAGGCTTTTCGCCTGATTTTTTAAGGCATTCAGCGATTTTACGTTAAAAAATTGAAATGTTAGATTAAATTGTTGTAATAATCAAAGTTTTGTGATATACTCATATCTATGAGTGAGCTGAGAATTCCTCTTGCGCAAAGAATGCGTCCGAAAACGCTTGATGACTTTGTTGGGCAAGAGCATATTATTGGAAAGGGAAAGATATTGCGCCGCGCAATCGAGTTTGGAAATGTTGGCAGCATAATTTTTTACGGTCCGCCTGGCACAGGAAAAACCACCCTTGCTTATATTATTGCGGAATCGATGAATGCAAACATAGAAAAACTGAACGCAGTTGCCTCTGGCGTTGCAGATGCAAAGGCGGTGATTGAAAAGGCCAAGCGTGACAAGATGCTGCTTGGCAAAGACACCTATCTTCTGCTTGATGAATGCCACAGATGGAGCAAAAGTCAAAGCGATTGCGTGCTTGAAGCGATTGAAAAGGGTTACATCTTCTTCATAGGTTCAACCACAGAAAATCCGTATACTTCCATGACTCGCGCCATCGTTTCCAGATGCAGGGTCTTTGAGTTGAAACCGCTTTCTCGCTCCGACATCAAAAAAACTTTAAAAAGGGCGATCTCAGACAAGGAAAACGGCCTTGGCAATTTGCCAATCGAGATGACAGACAAAGCGATGGACTTTTTGAGCGACGTTTGCGGCGGAGATGCCAGAACAGCTCTCAGCGCGCTGGAACTTGCAGCAAACACGACACCGATTGGCAAAAACAAGAAAATCTTGATTGATGAAGATGTGATCGCTGAATGTTTGGATCGCAAACCGCTTTCAGTTGACACTCAAATGCATTACGACCTGCTTTCAGCATTTTGCAAAAGCATAAGAGGATCGGACACAGACGCAGCACTGTTTTATGCTCAAAGGCTGATTCAAGCTGGCTGCGATCCATTGATAATTGCCAGAAGGCTCATCGCTCATGCTTCGGAGGACATTGGAATGGCCGATTCCAACGCTCTGCTGCTTGCGATTGCTGCACACACCGCGGTGGAAAAGATAGGCCTTCCAGAAGCCATGCTCAATCTTTCACACGCAATCATCTATGCCTGTGAGGCAGAAAAGTCAAACTCCGTGCTCTTGGCAATGAATGCGGCTGAAAAAGATGCTGTGACCTTGCGAGATGACAACGTTCCAAACCACTTGAAAAACCACCCATCAACCAATGAAGATGGGCACGGCAAATACAAGTATCCACATGATTATGGCGGCTATTGCAAGCAACAATATCTGCCTGATGCGATCAAAGATCACATTTATTACAAACCAAAAAACAATGGCAGAGAAAAAGGCCTTGTCAGAAAAAAATTTAGAGGAGAAAACAATGTTTAGTAAAAGAAGCGACGGAGTCAAAGTTAAAGGATTAGATGCAGTCACAAAAGCGGCTCCATTTTTCATGCCAACGCGCCTTGGCGCCACAAATTATTGCACAGAGCAGGTTAGATGCGAACCGATGGACGAATTTATTTCAAGGCAGAGAAAACTTGGAAACAATTACACTTACACGCACATTATGTTGACTTCGCTTGTCAGGTTGTTATATCTCAGGCCAAAACTCAATTACTTTGTCAATCACAATGTGATTTACGAGCACAAAGACATAACTATTTGCATGGTTGTCAAGAAAAAACTTGCTGATGACGGCGAAGATGTCGACCTCAAATTTCACTTCACAGGCAGGGAAAGTTTGGAAGAGGTGAAAAATTATGTGGATTCAACCATTGAAAAACACATCGCGCCAGATTCTGTTTATGGCACAACCGACACCGCAGGTGCGCTTGGCAAAATGCCAAACTGGCTTTTCAGACTTGCATTAAAATTTGTAAGATGGCTGGACAGACACAACATGATGCCAAAGTCGCTGATCGAAGACAGCTGTTTTCATTGCAGTGCTTTCTTGACAAATTTAAAATCTATCAAAATCGATGCAATTCACCACCATTTGTATGAATTTGGAAATTGCAGCCTTTTTGTCGCGATGGGCAAGGAAAAAATGGCTCCTGTGGTTGAAAAGAACAAAGAGCTGAAACTTGGAAAAGTTATGAATCTTGGAATAACAATGGACGAAAGAGTTGCAGATGGCTTTTATTTTGCAAAATCTTTGAGACTTTGGAAGGATATGTTTGCAAATCCTGATTGCTTGCTTGAAAGCATGCCTGACGATGGCTCTAAGAAGATGACCATTAAAAAACGCAAAAAGGCCAAAAAGAGCAAGGTTAAAAAAACTAAGGTGAAAAAGGATAAAACCGTGATCACTTTGAAAAAACAACAAATCAAAGAGGAAAAAGAAAAATTGAAAGAGGAAAAGGAGCGAGAAAAAGAAGAAAAAAAGCTTCTAAAATTCGAAAGAAAACTAGAAAGGGCAGAGAGGAAAAATAAAAAGGTGGCTGAATGAAAAAAATCATTTATTTTGCTTTGTCGATTGCAGTTATCGCTTACATCGCGCTGATGATCTATGTAGCTGCGGTGCCGGATTTGTCGGCTCTGGGAGCTTGGGGTCAGGCGCTGAGATATATTTCGATGTATGGCGGTGTCGCACTTTTGTTTGCATTTGCAATAACAAATTTCACCGGCAACATTTTAAAGATTGTGCTTTTGATTTTGCTGATTCTCGTCACAATTTTTTATGTTTTTGTCGTGGCGTTTCCAGACTACTTTGCAGATGTTTTTGGGCTTAGTTAATCTAAGCTCTTTTTTTTCTCAAAATGATTTTTTATTTTCTGATAAATGTGATAAAATGCTTGTATGGAAAAGAGAACTTTACTCATAGATGGCAACAGCTTGGCAAACCGTGCGTTTTACGCTCTGCCATTTTTAACCAGCCCCAAAGGCAAGCCTTCTGGTGCCATTTTTGGATTCGTAAACATTTTGGTCAAGATAATTTCAGAAGAGCGACCTGACGGCATTTTAGTGGCTTTTGATCACGCCAGACAAACCTTTCGCAACTCGTTGTTCGAGGGCTACAAGGCCACAAGAAAGGAAACTCCGCCAGAACTTATCGCACAATTTCCTGAAATAAAAAAAGTGTTAAATCTTATGAACATAACCGTTGTGGAGCAGGAAGGAGTGGAGGCCGACGACATTCTTGGCACAGCGTCAAAGACGGTGAGTGGCAAAAAAATCATACTCTCTGGTGACAGAGATTTGTTGCAACTCATCGGTGCAGACACCGAGGTTTGGCTGACCATGAAAGGCGTATCTGTTGTCAACAAAATTGATGAGCGCGCACTGAAAAGCCAGTTCAACCTTAAACCAAGTCAAGTGATTGACTTGAAGGCGTTGATGGGCGATGCTTCTGACAATATTCCAGGTGTGAGCGGCGTGGGAGAAAAGACCGCTCAAAAACTTATCGACGAATTTGGTTCATTAGACGGCGTTTATGCAAACATAAACAAAATCAGTGGCAAACTCAAAGAAAAACTTGAAAACGACAAGGATATGGCCTATCTTTCCTATAAACTTGCAACCATCAAAACCGATTGCCAGCTTGATGTCAATTTTGAAAACCTCAGCTATGACTTTCCATTTTCTGCACAGGTTCAAAACTTTTTCAAAGATTATGTCTTCGGTTCACTGTTAAAACGCAACGATCTTTTTGGTGATGGCTTTATTGTCGAAGACAAAACGCGCGTGCTTTTGGACAGTATGGAAAAGATCGACGCTTTCATTGCTTCGATCAAGGACAAACTGGCTTACAATTTGGAAAAGATGGAATTTTCGACAAACACCGGAAAAATTTACTATCTGAGTCCGACTTTTGACATGTTTATGGCAAACATATCTCTCGGTGATTTGATATTGAAATTGAAGCCGATTTTTGAAAGTTCGGCTGTCACAAAATTGACGATGTCTGCTAAGAGCGACATGCACAAACTCAGCGAGCTTTCAGTCAAACTCACAAACTTTTTTGATTTAAAACTTGCCTCCTATCTGCTTCACACAGGCGAGGCCAGCTATGCTTTGCCAGAGTCTTGTGACGAGTGGTTCCATTTGAAGGAAATTTTTGTTTCGGATTTGCAAAAGGCTCAACTTGAAAATCTTTATTACAATCTTGAACTTCCGCTTGCAGAAGTTTTATTCGGCATGGAGAGGGACGGATTTAAAATCGACGAGGCCGGCCTTGACGTGCTTGACAAAGAGTTTTCTGAAAAGCTGGCTCTTCTCACACAGGAGATTTTTGCAGAAGCGGGCGAGGAGTTCAACATCAACTCGCCAAAACAGGTTGCTGGAATTCTTTTTGACAAACTCGGCCTTGTCGCCTATGCCAACAAAAAGCGTTCAACTGGCATTGATGTGCTTGAAGAACTCAAATATTCACATCCGATTGTGGAGAAGATAATTCAATATCGCAAATATCAAAAATTGAAGTCCACCTACATAGATGTTTACAAGCGCATATGTGCAGAGAAGGGCAGCATAATTCACACAAGCTTTCATCAAGCTTTGACAAACACTGGAAGAATTTCAAGTTCGGATCCAAACCTTCAAAACATTCCAACAAACGATGATGAAGGCAAGGTTTTGCGTCAAATTTTCATTTCCAAATTTGAAGGCGGAAGTTTGGTGAGTGCCGACTACAATCAGATCGAGCTCAGACTTCTTGCAGATATGTCTGGTGAAGAAAAGCTCATTGAAATCTATCAGCGAGGTGAGGATATTCACACCGCAACAGCATGTCAAATTTTCAATGTCACAGCCGATCAGGTGACTCCACGCATGCGCCGTGAGGCCAAAGCCGTCAACTTTGGAGTCATCTATGGCATCAGCGATTATGGGCTTTCGCAAAACATTAAGGTTTCAAGAAAAAGCGCAAAAGATTATATTGACTCATACTTTGCAAGATATCCAAAAGTTAAAGAATTTTCTGAAAACAACATCGCTTTTGCAAAAGAAAATGGATATATAAAAACCAAATATGGCAGAATCAGACGCATTCCTGAACTCAAATCTTCCAACTTTAACCTGCGCACTTTTGGTGAAAGAGTGGCCATGAATATGCCGCTTCAAGGCACCGCTTCCGACATCATCAAAATGAGCATGTTGAAAGTTGAAAAACTGTTAAAGCAGGAAAATTTGAAATCTCAGCTGATTTTGCAAATTCACGACGAACTTGTTTTAGATGTTTTTCCTGGTGAAGAAGAAAGCGTTGCTCGTATTTTACATGAGGCAATGGAAAGCTGGATAAAACTCAAAGTTCCTCTGCCAATAAGCCTTAATTTTGGCAAAAATCTTTTGGAATGCAAATAAAATCGTTTGACTTAATTTATTTTTCTGGGTTATAATGATAAAGATGATAAAGTCTAACAGCAAAAGATACATGGGGCTTGATTATGGCGACAGACGAATAGGAATCGCATTTTCCGATTTGACTGGAACGATAGCTTCGGCATTCGAGGTCTATCACAGAAAAACGGAAGAGGAAGATTTGGCATATTTGTCTCAGCTTGCAAAAAATCAAGAAGCAACAAAAATCATCATAGGCCTTCCTCTAAATGCTGATGGCACAGAAGGGGAACGCACAAAAGTGACTTTCGCTTTTGGAGAAAAACTGGCAAAGCTTGCAAATCTTGAAGTGGATTACAGCGATGAAAGATTTTCTTCGTTGGAAGCTGAGGAGCTTTTAAAAGAAGCCCGCCTTCCATGGCAAGAGCGCAAAAAGTTGCTGGACAAAGTTGCAGCCCAAATCATCTTGCAAGACTATCTCAACACAAAAAAATAAAAGGGGAAAAATCATGGCAGCAAAAAGCAAAAAACCTGAAAATCAAGAGGAGGAAATCGTTAAAGTTGACCTTATTGATGTGCTTCTTGACGAAAAGAACACCGCACCAATTTACATGGTTGACGAAAATGGCCGCCAACTTAAATTTGATCAAGTGGCAGTTATCCCTTATGGAGAAGACGAACTTTACTGCATCTTAAAACCAATCACCAAAATTGAAGGTGTGGCAGATGATGAAGCAATCGTGTTTAGAGTTGAAGAGGACAAAGACGGCAATGCAATTTTAAGAGTTGAAGAAAACGAGGAAATTGCAATTTCAATCTTTGATCAATATTACAACCTTGTTGAAGAGGCAGAAGCTGAAAAGGCAAAAAAGAAAAAGACCGAAGCCAAAAAACCAGCTGCAAAAACCACAACAACAAAAAAGAAAACAACACCAAAAAATTAAATATAAAAGTTTGCAAAGCTAGTATAATTTTCACCTCTATTGCTCAAAATAAAAGCACAGGGAAACCTGAAAAATAGGGAGGTGAAAAGTTATGTTCGGCAAAAAATCTGCTAAACAAAGCAAGAAGTCTTCAAACAGCGCTCAAAACAAGAACGTTGAGGCTTCAAGCGAAAGAGCTTGCTCAAATTCTGCAAAATCAGAATCTAAGTCAGCTTCAAGAAAGTAACCTTTCAAAAAAAAGGACGACCATCAGGTCGTCTTTTTTTTCTCACATACAAAATTACACAAAAAACTCATGTTTAAGTGCGAGTAATTTTTTATCCATTGCATACAAATAAGTGTAGCTGGATAAAAAGGAGCTTTTTTTATGTGGGAATATTCAATCAATATTTCAAGATCTCACAGCGAACTTGCATCTTCGCTTTTCAATATTTTGCGAAAGGATCTTGAAAAATTCAACAGCGTTGTGGTTTTGACAAAGGAGCACGCTTTCAACAAGATCGTGCTGGCAGTTCCAAAGTCAGAGCGTCCAGAAACCGAAATCGTCATTTTGCGAACGGTTAGTTTGGCTATTTGCACATATTTTAAAGCCGAATTTTTAAACAAACATCTCTATCTTCCAAGCCAAGATGAGATGTGCGTGATCGCTTTTAAAAAAGCACTTATAAACTTCGACAAGGAAACCGACTATTTTTTAATTTCCAAAAATCTTCGTTTTGATGGAAATTTGTATCTTGAATCCTTCTATCAATTCAAATTGACAAAACTCAGAGACAAATGGGAAGAGCTCGTTCGCCTCGCCAACGAAAATCGCGACTATTTGGTTTCAACCGATGCCTTCAACGATCTTTTAAAATTTTTAATCGACAATCTTGACATCTGCAAAGACGAAATCGATGTGATTGAAGAAGAAGACGAAAAATATTGCATCTGTGAAGAGGGAAGAAAAGGTGAGATGATGGGCGGATCCGCCTTGATCTCCTCGCTCATCGATCTTTCGCCTCAAAAAATCAATTTTTACTACAAAAACGAAAACCACGCCACCGATTTGTTAAAAATCATTTTTGATCGCCGGCTTAATCTTCATTCATCAAAAACCCTTCACATTCAAACGCTTTCCAACATCACACCAATCATAAGATGATTTGAGAAGCGAATAATTCACTTTTATTTTTGTTTTTTTGCTTGACTTATTTGAAAAATTGGAATATATTATATCCGTAAGCAGAGCTGAAAGACAAGTAGCGTCCCTAAAAGCATACAGAGAAAAGTTGGTTGGTGCAAAACTTTTGGTGGAGGGGAATGGCGAAACCACTTGCGGCGTTGAAGCTGAAAACTAAACAAAAGTGGCACATTTTTGTGCAATTAAGGTGGAACCGCGGTTTTTTGATCGTCCTTAAAAATTTTTAAGGGCGTTTTTTATTGCCCTGAGGAGGAATTATGGAAAAGAAAATTGAAAAAGACGAAAAATTGTTCACCATGCGTCACTCATTGGCGCACGTTTTGGCCAAGGCGCTTATGAGCCTGCACCCAAAAACCAAACTGACAATCGGTCCAGCAATCGAAGATGGCTTTTATTATGACATCGACCTTGATGAATCCATTTTGCCAGAGGAGTTTCCTGTCATAGAGAAAAAGATGCGAGAAATCATCAACAAAGGCGAAAAATTTGAGCGCAAAGTGGTTTCAAGAGAGGAGGCAGCCAAACTTTTTGAAGGAAACGAATATAAAGAGGAGCTGATTCGTGAACTTCCAGAGGGCGAGGAAATTTCACTTTACTATCTGGGAGACGATTTTGTCGATCTTTGTCGCGGTCCACATGTTGGTTCGACTCGTGAACTACAAAATGCGGCTTTCAAAATTCATGCGGTAAATGGCGCTTACTGGCGCGGCAATGAAAACAACAAGATGCTGCAAAGGGTTTATGCTTATGGTTTCAAAACCAAGGCAGATCTTGCTCAACACGTGGCTATGCTTGAAGAGGCCAAAAAACGAGACAACAGAAAACTTGGCAAAGAGCTTGAACTTTTTATGATTTCACCAGAAGGTCCAGGATTTCCTTTCTATCTTCCAAACGGAATGATTGTGAGAAACCTGCTCATTGACTATTGGCGTGACCTGCACACAAAAGCAGGGTATAAAGAAATCTCCACGCCAATCATGCTTTCTCAGCATTTGTGGCAGACTTCTGGACATTGGGATCATTACAAAAACAACATGTACACGACAAAGATTGATGACACTCTCTTTGCAATCAAACCTATGAACTGCCCAGGTGGAATTTTGGTTTACAAAAATTCACCACATTCCTATCGTGACCTGCCATTGAGGGTGGGCGAACTTGGTTTGGTGCACAGACACGAAAAGTCAGGTGAGCTTGGCGGCTTGTTGAGGGTGCGATGCTTCACACAAGACGATGCTCACATCTTCATGACACCTGCGCAGATAAAAGGCGAAATCAAAAACGTTGTCAAACTCATCGATGAGGTTTACAGCTTGTTTGGATTCAAATATAACGTTGAGCTTTCAACTCGTCCAGAAAACAGCATGGGCAGTGATGAGGACTGGGAGATGGCAACCGATGCTCTTCGTTCGGCACTTGACGAACTCAATCTTGACTATGTTGTAAATGAAGGTGATGGCGCGTTCTATGGGCCAAAAATCGACTTCCATTTGACAGATGCCATTGGCAGAACCTGGCAATGTGGCACGATTCAGCTTGACTTCCAACTGCCTCAACGTTTTGAGCTTGAATACACTGGTGAAGACGGAGCAAAACACAGGCCAATCATGATCCATCGCGTTGTTTATGGGTCAATAGAAAGATTTATGGGCATCTTAATTGAACACTTCGCAGGAGCGTTTCCTGTTTGGCTTGCTCCTGAGCAAGTGCGCATACTTCCAATCACCGACAGAGCAAATGAATATGGCAGCAAAATTTTGGCTCAACTTCAATCTGTTGGTTTGCGTGCCAGCCTTGACGACCGAAACGAAAAAGTTGGCTACAAGATTCGTGAAGCTGCAACCATGAAGATTCCTTATCAAATCATCATCGGAGATGAAGAGGTGGCAAATCAAACCATCTCGATTCGTGGCAGAGGGAATGAAAACAAAAGCGGATTAAAACTTGCAGACTTTGTCGAAAGAATTTTGCAAGAAGTCAAAACTCGCAAAATTTAACCTCAAAATCGTTTTGACAAAACAAATTGTTATGTTATAATCGGCATATAAAATTTAAAAGGAGATCTTTTTATGTCAACTTTACTTGCCCTTGACACAACACAAATCATCTTAATCTGCCTTATTGCAGTTTTGCTTATTGCATATCCAATTTTGATGTTCACAAAAAACAAAAAAGAAAATCAACGCATCACCGAACAAACAAACTCACTTAAAAGAGGTGACAAAATCCTTACAACAAGTGGAGTTTATGGCAAGATCATCGACATCAAACTGGAAGGCAACTCCAAACAAATCACCATTGAAACTGGTTCTGGAAACTATAAAAGTTACATGACCATTGATGCTTATGCCATCTATTCAGTGATCAAAGACGAAGTTCCGGTTGCAAAAGACATCACAAAAACCTCTGAAAAAGAGGCTGCAAAACCTGAGGCAAAATCTGAGGAGGCTGAAAAAACTGAGGCAGAAAAAGCCGTGGAAGAAAACACGGAAGAAAAGCCAAAATCCAAACCAAAAAGCAAAAAATCAGAAAACAAAAAAGCGTGAAACCCACGCTTTTTTTCATATGCTCCAACTTGTCCGCATAATTATATGTTAGTATAATTTTTGGCAAAGGAGTCAAATATGAAGATGAAGGCAAAAAGATTGGAAGAAAAGGGTTCAGGCAAAGGCGTTTTTCTTTCAATAGTCAAGGGAAGTGTCTATGCACTTTGCATAAGCTTGGTCTGCATTTTGCTGTTTGCATTTCTGCTTAAATTCACCTCGCTTTCTGACAATCTCATCACTCCGATAAATCAGGTTATAAAAGGTGTAAGCATCTTTGTTGGTGTGCTGCTTGGGCTTAAAAAACAAAAAGAAATGGGCCTTGTGAGTGGGCTTCTGATTGGCTTAATCTACACATTTGCAGCCTTTCTTGTTTTTTCAGCACTCAACCGAAGTTTTGTTTTTGACCGCACACTTTTAAACGACGTGGTTTTTGGAAGCATAATCGGTGGAATCTGCGGAATTATTTGTGTAAACTTGAAAAAATCTACCAAGTAAAACAAAAAAACATTTGACACCAGCCCCTTGAACTTGTATACTAGATAAGTATAAAATCTTTAAGGGGTTTAAATGTCTAAAAAACGCTCGATCTTGAAATTTACAATTTTAGCAATCTTCATCGTTATTGGGCTGGTTTTAACATTCGCATCTTTTGATGTCGCCGGAACGGTGTATAGATATAATGGTTTTGTAAATGCAATCCCTCTCGGCCTTGATTTGTCGGGAGGTGTTTCTGCTGTTTATGAAGCCTCGCTTTCTTCAACTGCAAATACTAGCGATTTGGACAGCGCAATCGACTCGACAATTTCACAGCTTGGGAGCATTCTTTACAATGAAGGCTTTTCTGATGCAACAATCGTGAGACAGGGAAGCGACAAAATTCGAGTGGAAATTCCAACTCAGGAAGACGATCCAACCAGCGTTTTTGAAGTTCTTGGACAACCTGTGAGTTTTTATCTTTCAACAAATCAAGATTTTGATGTTTCAAATCCAACCGGCACCTATCTTTCAAGCAAAGATATTTCAAATCTTTACCTAAGTTATAATGAAGACGGCACAGACATCGGCATTGCCATCAATTTTTCATCAAGTGCAAGCGAAATTTACAACAATTTTTCTTCACAAGCTTCAAACAGCACCACAATCTATGCTTTTATAGGTGAGGAAAGTGCGATCTCTCTTTCGTCTTCAAACTTTGCAAGCGCCAACACCTTGTTTGTTTCTGGTGGAGTTGTCACAAGCTCAACAGCAGCTGAATATTGCCTTCGTTTGACAAGCGGCCTTTATCCAGCTTCACTTTCGCTTTCAGAAACTGCAAACATCTCTCCATCTCTTGGTCAAGACGCCATCATGTTCAGTGCAATCGCAATCGGTGTCGCAGTGCTTGCAATAATGATTGTGCTCTGCGTTCGTTATCGCGAACTTGGGCTCATGGCATGTGTTTCCACTGTGATTTTTGCAATCTTGTTTGCATTCTTCTTGCAAGCAGTTCCATTTGTTGAAATGTCGTTGCCTGGCATAGCAGGAGTTTTGCTTTCAGTGATTTTGCTGGCAGCAGGAAACATCATCGTGCTTGAAAAGGTGCGAGAGGAATATGCCTCTGGCAAAAAGGTGCCTCTTTCAGTCAAAAACGCATTCAAAAAATCACTTTGGCCAATCTTAGACATTCACATCGTAACGCTTATCAGTTCAATCTTGCTCTATATCCTTGGCACAACAGCAATAAAGAGTTTTGCTATGGTGCTTTTGATAGGCACTATCGTGGCGGCTTTCTGCACGCTAGTTGTAAGCAGATTTTTGATCAAGTGGTATTTGCCGCTCAATTCAACCAATGCAAAACGCATGGGTCTCAAACGATCAAAAGTTCTCAGTGAGCAGCTTGCATATGAGCCTTCCTCCGAGCAAACACTGTCAGAAGGAGGTGAGAACAATGACGAAAAAATTTAAAAAATCTCGTTTCTCTTTTGACGAAACCATTGCAGCTTCCAAATTTGATTTCTGCAAAAATTTAAAGTGGTTCATCATCGCACCAATCGCAATTTTGATTGTTGGAATCATTCTGCTTTGCACCATCGGGTTTAATCTCAACATCGATTTCACAGGCGGTTCGATAATAACCATCTATGCGAACAACGAACAGATTATTGAAGATGCTGAAAGCTACAATCTAGACGATGGCGGAGATTTCTCAGCGCTTAAAGAAAAAGTGGAAAACGTGCTTTCAAACTTTGATGTGAGCGGCGCAACCTATCAAGTTACAACCATGGACATCGCCGAACTTGGTGTTTACCACGGCCAGGCATTGGTTGTAAAATATCAAAATGCTGGTGGCGCCACAACTCAGCAAATCACTCAAACCAATTCACAAATTCAAGAGAGTTTGATTGCGGAGCTCGGTTTAACAAACTCACCAGAAGCCGTTGCAAACGGCGGAATCGTCACTCCGAGCGCTTCAAACGAGCTTATCGTAAACTCCTTTATCGCAATCATTGCCACTCTTGTTTTGATCGCAATTTATCTTGCTCTTCGCTTTGGCATCACAAGTTCGCTTGCAGCAACTCTCACTTTCTTCCACGACATTTTGATCACCTCAGCAATCGTTTTAATCTTGCGCTTGCCGATAGGTGCAACCTTTATCGCAGCGCTTGTCACCATTCTTTGTTTTTCGGCATGCAACAGCATTGTCACTCTCAGCAAAATCAAAGAAAATCAAAAGTCTGGAAAATTTGAAGGAAAATCAAATCTTGAAATTGCCAACGCTTCCGTAAAAGAAACCCTTTCACGCAGCGTCTTTACAACATTTTTGGCAGTTGTTTGCATGCTGCTGCTTGCAGTGATCGGCATCAGTGATATGCGCATATTTGCAGTGTCAATTGCAATAGGAATTTTGGCAAGTTTCTATTCTTCAATATTCATAGTTCCGGGACTTTGGGCTATGGCCTTTGCGCCAAAACGAAAAGTCAAATCAGGATCAAAATCAGAAAATTCAACTGACAATCAAAATTCCGAGAATTTAAAGGAAATTGCAGGCTAAAACGCTTGCAATTTTTTTTGTCATATGCTATACTCTCTTCGTCATTGAGACAAATAATCACCCGAATTCCCATTTCCTTCTTGTTGCCTATGTGCTTCGCCTTATGGGTCTTGGCAAGTGCAGGTTGTGAAGGAGAGCTTAAAACGGAGCGGGGAAGACTAAAAACTAAAGGAGGAAAAAAAACAATGTCGGTTATTTCAATGAAACAGCTCCTTGAAGCCGGCGTTCACTTCGGTCATCAAACCAGAAAGTGGAATCCTAAGATGAAGCCATACATCTTCGTTGCAAGAAATGACATTCACATCATCAATTTGGAAACCACAAGTGAACTCATCGACAAAGCGTACATGTTCGTTCGTGATGTCGTTGCTTCGGGAAAAAATGTGCTTTTTGTTGGCACAAAGAAACAGGCTCAGGACGCCATTAAAGAAGAAGCTGAAAGATGCGGAATGTTTTATGTTTCAAATCGTTGGCTTGGTGGTTGCCTGACAAACTTCAAAACAATTTTGAAAAGGATTGAAAGGCTCAACAAACTCAATCAAATGGAAAAGGTTGGCGAATTTGACCTGCTTCCAAAAAAAGAGGTTGCAGCTTTGAAGGCGGAGCGTGACAAGCTTGAAAAGAATCTTGGCGGTATCAAAGATATGCGCGAAATGCCAGGCGTGATTTTCGTTGTAGACCCAAGCACCGAGCATATCTGCGTTAAAGAGGCAAAAGCGCTTCACATTCCACTTGTTGGCCTTGTTGACACAAACTGCGATCCATCAGGCATCGACTATGTGATCCCAGGCAATGACGACGCAATTCGTTCAGTAAAACTCATCGCTTCTGCCATCGCAGACGCTGTCATTGAAGCAAAAGAAGGCGTTTCAATGAAAAAAGAAGAGGGCGAAGAGCAAGCTGAGGAAG
>CALVYS010000019.1 GCA_944372355.1 uncultured Clostridia bacterium
GAGGCATTTAGACAAACAGTCAGGTGTCACCAAAGTTTACCACTTTGGTTCATATCAATTTCTTAGCTATAATAACTTTATTTCCTTTTTATTGATTGCAAAAAAAGAAGGCTAATTTTAGCCTTCTTTTTTTATTTTTTAATTTCTTCTTCTTCACTTGGCTTTGGCTTTTCAACTGCAACAAATGGACAGATTTTAGAAGCCTCTGGGGTTAGCAGATCGCACAATATTTTTTGATGAACCAAATTGTGGTAGTGGTCTTGATATAAGGCATCAACCAACTCAGACTCTTCATTTACAAGTTTTTCCAATTTTCCGCTCGTTCCGCTGTAAGCATCAAAGCCATTTTTAAACATATTGAAAGCGTGATAGAAAAATTCAAATTTCAGATCCTGAGTCACAAACAAGTTTTCAAAAGTTGACATAAACACGCACGCGTCTGCTTCATCGAATTTTGGGGGATTTGGAGAAGTGAAGTGGGACTCTATCATGTTTATTGCTTGCATATAGTCATTTTTATATCTAGAATTTTCTTGCATGCAAATTTTCATATAATCCAAAATCTTGGCCATGTCTTGGAAATAAGAATAGTAAAATTTTTCTTGATTTTTGCTTTGCTCTTTATCCTGATCTTTGTCACTTGATTTCTCTTCCAAAAGCTTGCCCAGTTCGTCAAATTTTTTCATGTAAAAATCCAATTTTTTGCAATAGGTAGAATAAAACACCTTGGTGTCTTCAAATCTTTTGTTAAATTGCAACATTTTATATGATTGCATATGTCTCCTTTTTGTTAATTTTAACACAAAATTGCCAAATGTCAATAGTCAATTTCGTTTGGAAAAATTTCACGATCTGATATAATAAAAACGTAAGATGATTTTTAAAAGATATTTTAACAAAGACGCATCGAGTGCCGATGTTTTTGCCGAGCAGTTTCACATCTCTCCATATGTTATGGAGATAATTTTGTCGCGCGGCATAAACACGAGTGAAGGTTTGCAAGAATTTCTCACTCCAACCAAATTCACGGATCCTTTTTTGCTTGATGGAATGCGTGAGTTTTGCGAGCGAATTGAACTTGCCGCAAAGCTGCAAGACCGAGTCGTTGTTTTTGGTGACTATGATGTCGATGGCGTTTGCGCAACGGCAATCATGCTTAAAGCTTTGGCAAAAAAGGGAATAAAAGCTGGCTACTATTTGCCAAACAGATATGTAGATGGCTATGGGCTCACAAATGCCACGATCGACAAGGTTATTGAAAAATTCAATCCAAATCTGATAATAACTGTTGACTGCGGAATTTCCTGTCATGATGAAGTTGAGTATGCCGCATCAAAGGGCGTTGAAATCATCGTAACAGATCACCATGAACTTCCTCAGTTGCTTCCAGAAACTCTGGTGCTAAACGCCAAAAAGGATGGCCAAGCTTTTGGTTTTCGTGAGCTTTGCGGGGCTGGCCTTGCGTATAAGATAAGTGAAGCGCTTTTGGGGCAAAAAGGCTGCGAAGACTTGCTGCCGATTGCTGCAATCGCAACTATTGCTGACATAGTTCCTCTGTTAAGCGAAAATCGCACGATTGTCACAAAAGGGTTAAAGCTTTTTGAAAGGCATCTGCCGATTGGGCTCAAAGCCATGATGAAAGAAAACAAAATTTCGCTTTCCAAACCTTCGGCTTCTGCCATATCATTTAAGGTTTCACCAAAGCTCAACGCTTCGGGCAGAATGGGCGATGCCGCAGACTCACTGAACTTGATTTTGGAAACCGATCCAGTAAAGGTCAAAAAACTGCTGGAAAAAATCAACAACCACAATTTAAAAAGACAGGCACTTTGCAACAAAATTTATGACGAGGCCATCATTGCACTCGAAAAAATGGATATGAAAAAATTGCGAGTGATAACTTTGGCTTCAAAAAAATGGGATCAAGGAGTGCTTGGCATCGTTTGTTCCAGGCTGGTTGACAAATTTCATAGGCCGGTATTTTTGTTCTCGCAAGAAGGCGACATTTTGAAAGGTTCTGGCAGAAGCATAGATGACATCAACATTCATTCTGTGCTCTCTTCGCTCAGCGACATTTTGGTCACATATGGCGGCCACTCGATGGCGGCAGGAGTGACAATCAAACGCTCGGATTATGCCGAGTTTACAAAGCGAATCAACGCTGTCATGTTTGAGCAGGTCAGCGAGCAAGCGTTCATGCCAATCGCTTACTATGATGCAGACATAACAGTTCAGCAAATCACTCCAAAATTTCTAGAAGAACTCGCACTTTTAGAGCCGTGTGGCTGCGGCAATCCAACGCCGAAATTCAGGTTGACTGCGCAAGAGCTTTCGATTCAGCCTATGAAGCGATATCCAGAGCACGCCGAAATCAAAATCGAAGATTTTCCACTTGTTTATTTCAACTATATGCCAATGGCCAAAGCGTTGAGATTTTCGCGTCAAAAAAGCTTTATATTTGAGTTTCAAGAGGGCGCAAGAAAGGGGATAGTTTCGCATTTCGATGGTGGGTCATTCATAACGCCTGATGCAAACAATTTTGTTTTTCCAATCGAAGTGGAACAGTTGAAATATGACAAGCTTTCTCAGGCAAACTACAATTTCTATCAAGAGGGCAACCTTTTAGAATTTGTTTCGGCCACCACTTCCACGGTTTTTGGAACAGCTTTTGTGGCTTTTAATGGCTATGAATATGTCAATTTTGCAAAAACCTACTCTCGACAAGGCATCTATTATTATGGCATGTGCGACAACTTTTGTGCGGGCTACAACAGTTTGTTGTTGTCGCCAATGGGCACAGCATGGGCGAAAAACTTTTCGCGCATAGTTTTTCTCTCGCCAATTTTAGAGGAAGGCTACATCTCTCAACTTGGCAAAGAAACCTCGGCTGAAATTTTTGTGCCAGTGGACAAAAATGGAAAGCTTTCAAGATACAATCAGCTCAATCTTTCGCGAGAAAATTTTGGAAGAATTTATTCTATTCTTTCTTCAAAATCGGGCATGATATTTTCAGATATATTTGATTGTTACGACAAGCTTTTCGCTTCGCGTAAATACAAATTTTTAGATGTCTATGTGGCCATTGAAGTTTTCAAGGAATTGCAGCTTTTGTCTGTGAGTTATGCTCCATATTTCAAATTCGCACCAATAAAAGATAAAAAACGCAACCTAACCGAATCAAAGATTTATAATAAACTTAGTTTGATCAAGAATATATATAAGGAGGAAACATGAAAAAACCTCTTGTTATGAAAAAAATCACCAGCAATTACAAATTGCAAGAAAGAGAAAAACTTTTGCTTTTGAAGTTGCTTGATGATGAAACCGATTTAAAGCGAATTGATGAAATTCTCGATTTTATCATCGAACTCAAACTCGACAAAAGCTCGGTGTTTGGCTTTTTGGCATATCAGCTTTACAAAGTCAATCCAGTCAAAGCCGAAAGCTTGAAAAGTGAGCTTACAAAAGATGAAGAGCAGATTTTTGAAAGATTTAAAAGTTTGAAGGATATTCGCTATCTCACTCGTGCAGAGGAGGCGGAGGATATCCGTATGATGTTTATAGGGCTTGGCAAGGATTTGAGGGTTGTCATCATCAAACTTGCCGGCATCTTGTATGATGTCAAGCATTTAAAAGAACCGCTCTCTGAATATGACAAGGATTTTGTCTCAAATGTCAAAGAGGTGTTTGCTCCGCTTGCAGAGAGGCTTGGGCTCTCTTCCATGAAATCGATAATGGAAGACTACTGCTTTAAATATCAAAATCCTGAGATGTATGAAAAGCTTGTAAATTCCATTGAGCTCAAACGCGATGAAAATGAAAAACAGATTGAAATCACAAAACATCGCTTGCAGAATATTTTGGACGAACTTCACATTCATGGCGAAATTCAGGCAAGGCAGAAGCACGTTTCATCAATTTTTAGAAAGATAAAGGCGCAAAATGTGACCTTGGCACAGATTTATGACTTGATCGCAATGCGAGTTTTGGTGGACACTGTGGAGGATTGCTATCTGGTTTTTGGCAAGGTGCATGCGATTTACAAACCTTTACAAGGCAGGGTCAAGGATTATATTTCAAACCCAAAACCTAATGGTTATCAAACTCTTCACACCACAGTTATTGTGGAAAATCAAAGGCCACTTGAAATCCAAATTCGAACTTTTGACATGCACAAAAAATGCGAATATGGTGTGGCAGCACATTGGATGTATAAAGAACATCGCGACAAAATGGCAAAGCTTGACAAGAAGATAAGCTGGTTTAGAGAGATCTTGGACAAAGCCCAAAGTCTTTCATCTGAGGATTTTGTTGAGTCGTTGAAAACCGATCTTTACACAGGTGAAATCTTTGTGCAGACGCCAAAGGGTAAGGTGCTTGAATTTCCTCTCGGCTCCACGATCATCGATTTTGCCTATGCCATTCATTCTGAAATCGGCAATCATTGTGTTGGCGGCAAGATCAACAACATCATGAAACCGCTTTTCACAGAACTTAAAAACGGAGATGTGGTGGAGATCATCACAAACCCAAACTCAAAAGGCCCTTCCAGGGATTGGCTCAGCCATGTCAAAACTTCCAGCGCGCGCAGTAAAATCAAATCCTTTTTCAAAACCGAAATGAAAGAGGAAAACATTGGCTACGGCAAATCCATGTTTGAAGAGGCTGCAAAGGCCAGACAATTTACAACCAGTCAGCTTTTGGAAGATAAATATATCGACGAACTGTTGTTCAAGTATTCCATGGACTCAATGGACGAGCTCTATGCAGCCATTGGGTCTGGTTCGCTTGTGGCAGCACAGGTGGTGGGAAGATTTATCGCACTATATTTAAAAGATCACGACTTGTTGAAAAAGCGCGGAGATGCAATCAAGCTTAAAACCAACAACGATGGAGTGGTGGTCGATGGGACCACTGGCTTGCTTGTCAGATATGCCGGTTGTTGCCACCCAGTTGCGGGTGACCAGATCATCGGTTACATTTCACAAGGTAAAGGGGTCACCATTCACAGAAAGGACTGTCAAAACCTCAAATACTTGGATCCTGTTCGTTTGATCGATGTTGAATGGGAGGAGCGTTCACAAAAGGATTTTGTGGTTGAAATAAAGTTGTTAACGGAAAAAAGTGGAAGCATCATCAACAAGATCACCTCAAATCTTTCGTCTTCCAAATTTCCAATCCGTGCCTTTGAAGCGAAAGAAGGTGTGGATCAAATGGAGTTTTCCATCGTTGTGTTTGTAAAAAATCGCGATGAGGTGGAAAAGCTTACAAACATGCTCTCACAGATTAAGGGCGTAAAAAAGGTTAGCAGGATAAACTAATGATTGAAACAAACACCGAATTTAAGAAAGATTTTGAAGAGATGTTGGTCATGTTTTTTGACCGAGATTTTGACATGCAAATTTTTCATGAACAGATGCGTGCTGGAAAGCTTTATGAAATCTTTAAAGTCGATGGGAAAACCTTTGAGTATGAGTTTGTCGATCCAGTGGGCAGCGAGCTTGTGCAAAAAAGTTTGAGAAAGCGCTATGCTTTGCTTGGTTTGTATCAAACCTTGGTGGCGCTGACAGGGAAGACGCTTCCATGGGGGAGTTTTACTGGCATAAGGCCAACAGCTCTGGCCAGGCATGCGATAGAAAGCGGCGAGGCCAAGGAATATGCAGTCACTGAATTTTTGGAAAGGGAGTTTAAAATCTCCCATGAAAAGGCCTCACTTGTTTCGAAGATATTAAAAAATCAGCGTGGCATCATTCAAAACGATCACCTTGTTGATTTTTATGTCAACATTCCAATCTGTCCGTCGCGGTGCTTGTATTGCAGCTTTATTTCAAACGAACTCTCGCAAGTCAAGAACTTGATCGAGCCTTACATAGATTGTCTTATAAAAGAAATACGCGCAATGAAGGCGATGATCGCTGACAAGGCGTTGATAGTTAGGAACATATATGTCGGCGGAGGCACACCATCAGTGTTAGAGCCGCAGCAGCTTGACAGGCTTTTGAGTGAGGTCACTTTTCCTGTCAATGAGTTTACGGTTGAATGTGGAAGGCCCGAAACCATCACGCGAGAAAAACTTGATGTGCTTGAAAAGCATGGCGTCAACAGAATTTGCATAAATCCACAAACCTTTTCTGATGCCACGCTTAAACGAATCGGACGCAAACACACAAAGGCAGATGTTTTCAATGCTTACTCATTGGCCCTAGAAAAAGATTTTAAGGTGAACATGGACATGATCGTGGGTTTGCCAGGAGAGAAGAGCGCTGCTGTTAAAAAAACGCTTTCAACGCTTTTAGATCTCTATCCAAACAACATCACAATTCACACGCTTTCGCTCAAACGAGGCAGCAATCTTTTCGATTCACATGAGGAGCTCGGGTTTAAAAATTTAAGCAAACTTCTCTCTCAAAGTGAAAACCTGCTTATGGACGCCGGCTACAAGCCATATTATCTCTATCGTCAAAAATATCAACTTGGTGGGTTGGAAAACGTGGGATTTTTCCGAGACAACGACATCTGCCAGTTTAACATCGACTCAATGGAGGAGACTTCATCCATCATCGCCGTTGGCGCGGGCGCGATAACCAAGCGCATTTTCAGCATTGAAAATCGCATTGAGCGCGAAGCGAATGTTAAATTTATCAAGGATTACATCGAGCGAATAGACGAGATGATCGAAAGAAAACTCAAACTTTTTGAAAATGTTTGATTAATCGCTTTACAAATTGGCAAAATTATGTTATATTATCACAGTCGAGTTGACCCAAGGCGCAGTAAAACGACAGCCTCTGACGCTTCGCTTCGCTTTCGGGTGGCAAATTAAAAATGGAGGTTAAATCATGGACGCAGAAAAGAAACAAGCGATTATCAACCAGTACAAACAGTCTGAAAATGACACTGGTTCAGTTCAAGTGCAAGTTGCTCTTTTGACTGAAAGAATCAATCACTTGACAGAGCACCTCAAATCCAACCACAAAGACAATCACTCACGCAGAGGATTGCTTCAAATGGTCGGAAAGAGAAAAGGCTTCCTTCTTTATCTCAAAGAGAAGGACATTGAAGCTTACAGAGCTCTTATCAAATCGCTTAACATCAGAGATGTTAAATAACAATTAAAAAGGGGAGGGTGCAAAGTTTTTTTGCTCCCTTTTTTAAAATTTAAAGGAGAAGATTATGATTCACGGAAAAAAGTTTGAAATTCAAATAGGCAGAGACAAGGTTATTTTTGAAACTGGTGCGTTGGCTGAACAGGCAAACGGCCACTGCCTCGTTCGTTGCGGCGAAACAGTTGTCATGGTGAATGTCACCATGTCAAAAGAGCCTCGCCCAGGCATCGACTTCTTCCCACTTGGCGTGGACTTTGAAGAAAAGATGTATTCAGTCGGCAAAATTCCTGGGGGCTTTAAAAAGAGAGAGGGCAGGCCATCTGACAAGGCGATTTTGACATCTCGTCTTATCGACAGACCACTTCGTCCACTTTTCCCAAAGGGATTTTATAACGATGTGTCAGTGGTTGCAACTGCACTTTCGGTTGAGCCAGATCACGCGCCAGAAGTGCTTGCAATGCTTGGTTCAAGCTTTGCACTCTCAATTTCTGACATTCCTTTTGAGGGCCCAACAGGCTCTGTTCAAGTTGGACTTATCGATGGCAAGTTCATCTTGAATCCAAATCAAGAAGAGCGCGAAAAATCTCGCATGGCGCTGACTGTAAGCGGAACCGAAGAAGCCGTTTTGATGGTTGAAGCAGGCGCAAAAGAGGTGCCAGAGGAAGTTATGCTTGATGCCATCATGTTCGGCCATGAAGAAATCAAAAAGATTGTCAAATTCATAAAGCAAGTTAAGGCTGAAATTGGCAAACCACTTAATCCAAACATCAAATATGAGATGATCCCAGAAGAGATCGACAAGGCGGTCAGAGCCTATGCCGACAAGCTTCTTGATCACGCACTTGACACTTTTGACAGACAAGAAAGGCAAGCTCGTCAAGATGCAGTTGATGCAGACGTAAAAGCTCACTTTGCCGAAATCTTCCCAGAACAGGAAAAATTTATCGGTGATGTGCTTTACAAAATGACCAAAGAAAAGGTCAGAGCAAAAATTTTGGACAAAGGCATCAGACCAGACGGCAGAACTCTGAAAGAGATCAGGCCGATTTGGTGCGAAGTTGGCCTGCTTCCAAGAGTGCATGGCTCTGCGGTTTTCACCAGAGGCCAAACACAGGTTCTCACTTCACTCACTCTTGGCACAGTTTCCGATATGCAAAAACTTGAAGGCCTCGATGATGAAGAAGTAAACAGATATGTTCATCACTACAACATGCCTCCATATGCAACAGGAGAGGCTCGCAATTTGAAAAGTCCAGGCAGAAGAGAAATCGGTCACGGTGCACTTGCTGAAAGAGCCTTGGAGCCAGTTATTCCATCAGAAGAGGAATTCCCATATGCGCTCAGGCTTGTCAGCGAAGTCACATCATCAAATGGTTCATCTTCAATGGCCAGTGTTTGCGGTTCAACCTTGGCGTTGATGGACGGCGGCGTGCCAATTTCATCTCCGGTTGCCGGAATTGCCATGGGTCTTATCAAAGATGAAAAATCCAGAAAGGTTGCCGTGCTTTCAGATATTCAGGGCTTGGAGGATTTCCTTGGTGATATGGACTTTAAAGTCACCGGAACAGAAAAAGGTGTCACTGCAATTCAGATGGACATCAAAATCCATGGCCTTGACAAAGAAATCTTGCACACTGCACTTTTGCAGGCAAGAGAGGGCAGACTTTTCATTATGCAAAAGCTGCTTGACACGATAAGCGAACCTAGAAAAGAGCTTTCCAAATACGCTCCAAAAATCATCTCCTTCATGATCGATCCAGACAAGATCAAAGATGTCATTGGTTCAGGTGGAAAAACCATCAACAAGATCATTGATCAAACTGGTGTCAAGATTGACATTGAAGATGATGGCCAAGTTTTCATCTCCTGTGAAGATGTTGAAAGGGCAGAAAAAGCCAAAGCAATCATTCTTGCAATCGTTGAAGATTTGGAAGTTGGAAAAAAATACGAGGGAACCGTTGTCAGAATCCTTCCTTTCGGCGCTTTTGTTGAAACGCTTGGCGGAAAAGAGGGAATGATCCACATTTCAAAACTCTCATCAAAACGCGTTGAAAAGGTTGAGGACGTGGTTAAAATCGGTGACAAAGTTGTGGCTGAGGTTATAAAAATCGATGACAAAGGCCGCGTTGATATGAAACTTGTTGAAAAGAAATAAAAAAAATTGCCAAATTTTTGGCAATTTTTTTGTGTATTTTGTCGCAAGAGTCAAAAATGATCCAATAAAGGTTCTATAAACTTTTTGATCGTCATAAATTTATGGCATGAAAAAGTTAAATGTGTTTGTATTCAGAAAATATATCGTAAACATTTGCATAGCCTGTCTGCTTGTGTTGATAGGGCTTGCAGTTTATTTTGGAGTCACTTTTGGTAGTGGCAACAAAGAGACAAGCGCTGGTCAGGGAGCCATCTATCAAGGAGACACCTCTTCCCATAAAATAAGTTTGATGATCAATGTCTGCTGGGGCACTGAATATCTTGCGGATATGCTCAGCACGCTGGAAGAAAAGAATGCAAAAGTCACCTTCTTTGTTGGTGGCACTTGGGTGGCTGACAACGAGGAAATGCTTGTAGCTATGGCGGAAGCCGGACATGAAATCGGCAATCACGCTTATTCGCATAAGGATCACGACAAGCTCACTCGCGAAAGCTCTAAGAAGGAAATTTCCACCACGCACTCTTTGGTTAGAAGCATGCTTGGAATCGACATGACTCTGTTTGCACCACCAAGTGGGGCTTACAACTCACAAACCGTTGAAGTGGCCTCCGAACTTGGTTACAAAACCATCATGTGGACTCGCGACACGATTGATTGGCGTGATCAAGATGTGGACTTGATTTATAATCGTGCCATCGACGGAGCAAAGGGCGGTGACTTGATTTTAATGCATCCAACCGAGTGCACCAGAGATGCGCTTGGTAGAATCATCGACACACTTCAAAGCCAGGGATTTGAACTCGTCACGGTGTCAGACAATCTTTCGGGAGTTGAAAATTGACATTTTGTGAAAAAAATAACGCTTTTTCTTAAAAACATATTTGTCAATTGTTTTCTTCTATGATATAATAAAGTATCATGGCAAAGTATAAAGTTAGAAAAAACAGTCACGCTGTCTCACCACGTGCAAAAAAAATAACAGGCATCACACTTATAGTGGTTGCCTGTCTTATGTTTTTCTTCTTACTGACAAACCTTGTGGGCTTTATGCAAGATTTTTTGCTTGGCACTTTTGGCTATTTTGCTTATCCAATTTTCATCTTGGTCTTTTTAGGCGGGGTGGCGCTTTTAAACAACAAAAAATACAAGCTTTCAAAAAAGTATGCCATATTTTTATATCTGACAATCTTTCTGCTTTTGTGCATAATTCAGCTTGCGGTTGTGGGTGACAAGTCTGGCTCATTTGGAGATTATCTTGCTTCCAACTATCTCAAAAAACACACAGCTGGTGGAATAATCATTGGGCTTTTCACAACGTCGATTCTTTACATGACAAACTATGTTTGGGCGTTTGTCATCTTTTGCGTGTGCTTTGTGATCTGCCTTGCACTTTACATCGACGCGCTTATTTACCTTCGCAAAAAACGCACACAAGAAAAGCCTGTCAAACTTGCAATCAAAGAAGTGAAGGAAGAAAAACCGCAGCCGGAAGTCAATGTGGTGATGAGTGGCAACATAGAGCAAAAGCTTTCGAAACAAGAAACCATAAAACAAAAACTTGGATTGTCTCGTCGAACGCTTGCCGAGCCTATTGCTGTGGAAACACCAAAACAGCCGGATCCACGAAAATTGGAAGGTGAGGAGCTAAAAAAATATCTTCTCACACCGCCAGAACTCGACGTGAACAAATTCTTTTCAGAAAGCGCAAGATCATATGCCAGAAATGGTGTGACAAACGATGTTTTCAAACGTGAAATGGATCGAAACATCGATGCTTTAAAACGCGAAAATTCAAATCCAATCATTTCGGACTCCACTCCGATGAATGTGTCAACTGCTCAGCCAGAAGAGCTCGTCTCTGAGGCCGACGACATCATCAGAGAGGTGATTCAAGAAAGCAATTTCACTCGTGCCAGCCAGGTTTCTATGGAAGACGTGGAAAAGGAAGAGGAGCGTGAAGCTGTTGGTCAACCTGACAGATCCGACAGGCTTGATCGAACAGACAGGATCGATCGAACCGACAGGGCTTTAAATCGCGACCGTGAATTTAGCAGAGAATCGCAAACCGCACCACTTTCAGAGCGTGAACTTGCCGACAGAATAACCGCAGGAGCGGAGGGAAGGTCGCGCAGATTTGTCAATCTTGATTCGGATTCCGAACCTGAAAAACAGGAAGAAGCGACAGAAGATGTCAAACCTTACAATTACACAAAGCCGCCAATCGATCTCGTCACAACGCGTTCGACTGACATGAGCGATCTTGATGATGACATCGCAACAAAAACCGTCATTCTTGAAAACACCTTGCAAGAGTTTGGCGTTCCAGCCAAAGTTCAAAATGTGGTCATAGGACCAGCCGTAACAAGATATGAGCTTGAAATGCCAATGGGCATAACTGTCAAAAAGATTTTGAATCTTTCAAGTGACATTGCATTGGCTTTGGAGGCCAATGGCGGCGACGTGCGTATTGAAGCACCGGTTCCAGGCAGAAATGTGGTTGGAATCGAAGTGCCAAATGACAAAGTTGCAACAGTTTCTTTGCGAGATGTCTTGATTTCAAACGAATTTAATTCTGCAAAATCTCCATTGACATTTGCTGTGGGCAAGGATATTTCAGGGAACATCAAAGTTGGCGCGCTCAACAAAATGCCGCACTTATTGATCGCCGGAACCACCGGTTCTGGTAAGAGTGTGATGCTCAACAACATCATCATTTCGCTGCTTTACAAAGCTTCGCCAGATGATTGCAGATTGCTTTTGATCGACCCAAAACAGGTTGAATTCACTCCATATGAGGGCATTCCACACTTGGTGGTTCCAAAAGTGATCACCGATGTTTCAAAAGCCGCCAACGCTCTTCAATGGGCGCTTGATGAAATGGAGCGTCGCTTCAGACTCATTCGTGAAGCACGGGTGAAAGATATTGATGAATACAACTTCACACCAGAAGTGATGAACGGCAAAAAGAAAAAGATGCCTTACATTGTGATAATAATCGACGAGTTTGCAGACTTCATCATGCAAGGCAAGAAGGAGATTGAAGACCGCATTATAAGGCTGGGTCAAAAGGCGAGGGCTTCAGGCATTCATCTGATATTGGCCACTCAACGTCCAACGGCAGAGTTTGTGACTGGTGGCATCAAAGCCAACTTCCCATCACGCATAGCCTTTAAGGTTGCAAGCAGGGTGAACTCAGATGTAATCTTGGGCATGACAGGTGCAGAAAAACTGCTTGGTCATGGTGACATGCTTTATGCTCCACAGGAATATTCAGCGGCACCAAAGCGTGTTCAAGGCTGCTTTATCACAACGCGTGAAATTTCAGACATCGTAAACTTTGTTTCAACAAACAATGAGCCTGTGTTTGATCCAGCGGTTCAAGAGGCCATAAACAATGCACCAAAGAATCATTCAGATGGACAAAACGAGCGTGGCAACGGCATGGATCCTTTGCTTCCAGAGGCTTTGAAAATGGTCATTGACAGCGGTCAAGCTTCCACTTCAATGATTCAACGCAGGTTGTCCATAGGTTATCCTCGTGCAGGAAAGATCATCGATCAAATGACTGAGATGGGCTATATTTCGGCAGCTGACGGAGCCAAACCGAGAAATGTCTACATCACTTTGGAAGAATACTACCAAATTTTTGGCGACAATTACGACTGACAGGTGAAGCTATGACAAAAGAAGAACTCACACAAAAAAAGATTTCAGCAATCAGCCTTGGTTGTGACAAAAACAGAGTCGATTTGGAAAAGATGATGTTTTTGCTTTCAGACTACGGCTTTTCATTGACTCCAAATTTAAATGAAGCGGACATTGTGCTTGTCAACACCTGCGCTTTTATTCAACCGGCAAGGGAAGAGGCCATTGAAAATATATTGGAAATGGAGCAGCTTAAAAAGGCAGGCAGCCTTGAAAAAATCATCATCACAGGCTGCCTTCCAAGCAAACATTCCAAGGAAATTATGCAGTCTTTTCCGAGTGTTGACGCAGTTGTAAAATTTCAAGACAACGGCAAAATCGTCAATGTGATTGAACAGCTTTATTATGTGGAAAAGTCAAAATGTAGGGAGAGTTATGAAAGAATACCTACAACATCTGGTGCTTATGCCTATTTGAAGATCGCAGATGGTTGCAACAATGTGTGCGCTTATTGCACGATTCCGCGCATTCGCGGACCTTACAAAAGCGAAAAAATAGAAAAGCTGGTCGACGAGGCCAAACTGCTTGCAAAAAAAGGAGTTAAGGAGCTTATAATCGTCGCACAGGACACCACTCGCTATGGCATCGATCTTTATGGCAAACCACAGCTTGTTGAACTTTTAAAAAGGCTTGCCAAAATCAAGGGCATCGAATGGATCAGATTGCTTTATGCTTATCCTGAAATGATCGATCGCGAACTTTTAAATTTCATTGACAACGAACCAAAGATGTGCAATTACTTAGACATTCCAATGCAGCACATCGACGACAAGATGCTATCACTCATGCGCAGGCGACACAGTGAAGCCGCAACCAGGGCACTGGTGAGGGAGATTCAAACCTATCACCCAGACATAAAAATCCGAACGACATTCATTGTCGGTCACCCTGGTGAGACGAGAGCTGCTTTTAAAAAGCTTTTAAACTTTTTGGAGATTGCAAAACTAGACTATGCTGGCTTTTTCCCATATTCACGAGAAGAAGGCACTGTCAGCTTTTATATGAAGGGTCAAAAAAGCGCATTTACAAAAAAATTGCGGCTTAAAAAAGCCCAAAAGACGCAAGAGAAAATCGCTTTTGAAAAAGCACAAGCCCTTCTTGGCAAGCGCGTGGAAGTTTTGATTGACGAATTTGATCAAGAAGATGGAACTTTCGTCGGTCACACCAAATTTCTCTCTCCATCAGTTGACTTTGGTGTCAAAATTATAGATAATAATAATAATATCGAAGTGGGAAATATTGTTTCGGCAACATTGACCGGTTTTGATGGAAATTTTTATAAAGGAGAGATTCTGTGAATTTACCAAACAAAATCACAATTTCAAGAATTTGTCTGATTCCGCTTGTGCTGTTTTTCTTTCTTGCAGATTTTATTCCATATGGAAAACTTGTGGCAGCGCTCATCTTTGGAATCGCCGCCATCACTGACAACATTGATGGAAGAATAGCAAGAAAACGCAATCTTGTGACAGACCTTGGAAAGTTTTTAGACCCAATCGCAGACAAAGTGCTGGTGGCAACAGGGCTTTTGCTGATTGTGGCTTATCCTATAACGGCATTGGGAGGAATTAGAGAACCAATGGCGATTGTTCAACCAGCTTGGCTTGGCATCGTTTGTGCGGTTTTGATGCTTGCGCGTGAGCTTATCATAAGCGCGTTCAGGCAAATTGCAGCAACAAAAAATCTTGTCATGGCTGCGGACAAATCTGGCAAGATCAAGGCCTTTTTCCAAGACATTACAATCTTTTTTTATATGATCTTTGCCTTCATGGTTGCCGAATTTTATCCAAACATAAAAGATGCTGCTTACACAGTGATAAACATCGTGCTTTTGGTGTTGTTGGTGGTTACAACAATTCTCACAATCACTTCTGGCATCAACTACATCATAAAAAACAAGTCGGTTTTGAAAGCCGAAAAAGCACAAGAGCCAAAGATGCGATATGACATGATCATTCCATCGGTTTTGAAGGAGTTTATCGAAGAAGGGGTTGTCAGCGCAGGAGGAATTGCTGAAAGATTCAACATCGATGAAAAACGCGCAAACAAAATCGTTGCGGACATGCAGGAACTTGGCTACATCTCTGATGAAGAGGGCACTTTGCATGAGATTTTGATGAGTGAAGAAGAATATAAGGAAACATTTGAAGATTAAGAGGTGAGATTATGGAAAAGAAATTGAGCAAAGAAGATGCACTTACAGAAGCGCTTATGCAAATTGAAAAGCAATATGGCAAAGGCGCGATTATGAGACTTGGTGACGCAACAAATCAAAAAGTTGATGTCATTCCAACAGGTTGCTTGACTTTGGATTTGGCGCTAGGAATCGGCGGCGTTCCAAGAGGCAGGGTGGTTGAAATTTATGGCCCAGAGTCTTCTGGAAAAACCACGGTGTCACTGCACATCATCGCTGAGGCGCAAAAACTTGGTGGAACTGCTGCGTTCATCGATGCGGAGCATGCCTTGGATCCAAGCTATGCTGAAAAGCTTGGGGTTGTGTTGAAAGACTTGTATATTTCTCAGCCAGACAACGGAGAGCAAGCGCTCAACATCTGCGACATGTTGGTTCGTTCTGGCGGCGTCGATGTTGTGGTTGTCGACTCAGTTGCAGCGCTCACACCAAAGGCTGAAATCGACGGCGAGATGGGTGACAGCCATGTGGGCTTGCAGGCGAGAATGATGTCCCAGGCGCTCAGAAAACTGACAGGGGCCATCAACAAATCCAACACAACAGTCATTTTCATCAACCAGTTGCGTGACAAAATCGGCGTGATTTATGGTTCGCCAGAAACCACCGCCGGTGGCAAGGCGCTCAAATTCTATGCCAGTGTAAGGCTTGATGTTCGCAAAGGTGAAGCGATAAAAGATGGTGCAAATGTCATTGGAAACAAAACCAAAGTCAAGGTTGTCAAAAACAAACTCGCTCCTCCATTCAAAGTTGCAGAGTTTGAAATCATCTATGGCAAAGGCATTTCAAAAACCGGCTGCATTGTAGATCTTGCATTGCAATTTGGCATAATCAAAAAGTCCGGTTCTTGGTTTGCTTACAATGACGAAAAAATCGGTCAAGGCAAGGAAAACACCAAAGCCTATCTTGAAGCCAATCCAGAAATTTACAAAGAAATTGAGGACAAAATCAAGGCCGCAGTCTCCAACGATGGTCTTCCAACCGAGCTTGGAGAAGAGGAATAATTTAAATAAACCATTTTCGTTTTTTAGAGGAAGTTGCTTCCTCTTTTTTTTGGTTTTCTATGCTTGAAAATTTGAAAATTTCCTGTTTTTGGTTTTCGTCATTGAAGCCATATGAAACTCTTAAATTGTTTTTGATTTTAAATTGCAAGTTTTTTTCGCCAGAAAAACCAGAAACCTTGTTCAAGAATTCGTCATCGTCAAAGAAGGAGTAGGTTATGTGATCCTTGGCATCAAAACTCACACTGACATTGCCATTGTTGTCGGACACTTCAAGGTGAGTTTCAGGCAAGGAGAAGAAGGTTGAGGCAATTTAGCGGGGCTTG
>CALVYS010000020.1 GCA_944372355.1 uncultured Clostridia bacterium
GCGAAGCAAAAAAAACAAGCGAAAGTGTTCCACGCCGTGCGTTCAGCACGGCCAGAACAAGAGCGCAGTTTTTTTTGATGTGGCGCAGAGGTCGGGATTCGAACCCGAGGTGGCTTTCACCACACACGCTTTCCAAGCGTGCACATTAGACCGCTCTGACACCTCTGCAAACGGACTTTGTTAGTTTAGCATAATTGTTGGTTTTTTGCAACAAAAATTCTTTTCTTTGAGTGAGATTTTTTATTTTGTAAATAATCAGTTGTATGAGTTTAGAAAAATATAAAGAAAAACGGGACTTTTCAAAAACCGCTGAGCCTGAGGGGAAAAGCAGAAAAAAAGCACGCAAGCAAAAGATCTTTGTGGTGCAATATCATGAAGCTCGCGCAAAGCATTATGATTTCCGTTTGGAGCATAACGGAGTGCTTTTGAGTTGGGCTGTGCCAAAGGGGCCATCGATGAATCCTGCCGACAAAAGGCTTGCCGTGCATGTTGAAGACCACCCTTTGGATTATGCCAGCTTTGAGGGAGTGATTCCAAAAGGAGAATATGGGGCAGGTTCGGTGATCATTTGGGATAAGGGAACCTTTGTGGCGCTTGAAAGTTTTAATCAAGGGTTGAAAAAAGGTTCGCTTAAATTTGAACTTTTTGGGGAGAGATTAAAAGGTAAGTGGGCACTTGTCAGGTTGAAAGACGAAAAAAATTGGTTGCTTATCAAAGACAGAGACGAGCATGCCAAGTCCTCTTCGTCCAGCAGACCATCAAGCGTGGTTTCTGGCATGACATCTAAGCAGCTTGTTGAGGCCAAAAGCAAAAACCCCACTGGCAAATTTCAACCTCAGCTTGCAAAACTTGAAAGCGAAATTCCAAAAGGGAAGCAATGGGCTTTTGAAATCAAATATGATGGCTTTCGCATCATGGCTTTTATCGAACAAAACTCGGTCAAACTTTTGAGCCGCAACTTTAAGGATTACAGCCAAAACTTTCCAGAGGTTAAAGCGGCTTTGGAAAAGCTTGCGAATGGCAGAGCGATGATTTTGGACGGCGAGATGATTGTGCCAGATGAAAGTGGTCGAAGTGATTTTGGCTTGCTTCAAACTCATATAAAAACCGGTTCGGGAAGCGCTGTTTATGTTGTCTTTGATCTGCTGGCCTTAGATGGCAAGGATCTTCGATTATTGCCGCTGAAAGATAGAAAAGCTCAACTTGAAAAACTTTTAAAAAAAGCGTCTTTACAAATTTCATATTCTCAGCATGTGCAAGGCAACGGAGAAAAGTGCTTTGAAGCTGCGCAAAAGCTGGGGCTGGAAGGGGTTGTAGCCAAAAAGCTTGACAGCCTTTATTCTGGCTCGCGCAACGGTGATTGGGTCAAAATTAAATGCCGCAAGCGTCAAGAATTTGTGATAGGAGGCTTTTCTTTATCCACAAAAAAGCCTGGCCAAATTGCGTCGCTTATGCTTGGCGCTTATCAGAATGGCAAACTCATCTTTTATGGCCGCGCAGGCAGTGGAATAACAGAGGATTTTTCAAAACACCTTTTAAACCTTTTTAAAAAATTAAAATGCAAAACTTCACCATTTTTTGATGCTCTCAAGCTTGCTTCAAAAGAGCAGGTTGTTTGGGTCAAACCAAAGCTTGTCGCGGAGATAGAGTTTGCAGAGCTCACCCAAGACAATCTGCTGCGGCAGGCGTCGTTCAAGGGGCTGAGGGAGGACAAAGGGGCAGGCGATGTTGAACTCAAACAACCAGAAAAACAGGTGATGGGTGTGAAGATTTCTCACCCTGACAAGGTGATTTTTCCTGAAAAGAATGCGACCAAGTTTGACGTTGCAAGCTATTATCAGCAGGCAGCTGCTCGCATGTTTCCATATGTCAAAAATCGATTGTTGAGCGTTGTGCGTTGCAATAGTGGCGTGCAGGGTGAATGCTTTTACAAAAAGCACCCAACAGGCGAAGGAGCGGAAGTTAAAAGAAAGTGTATCAAAAATTCAGAGGGTGAAAAGGAAGAATATTTCTATATCGACTCTCCCGAGGGATTGATAAGCGAAGCGCAGCTTGGAAGCATTGAGTTTCACACTTGGGCAAGTGAGGTCACTGCACTTGAAAATCCCAATATTTTAGTTTTTGATTTGGATCCAGATGAAGGGTTGCAATTAAGCCAGGTTCGGCAAGGCGCAAAACATTTAAAAAGCATTCTCAACTCGCTTTCGTTAAAATGTTTTTTGAAAACGAGTGGAGGCAAAGGTTATCACATTGTGGTGCCGTTTTCAGGAAAGACAAACTGGGAAAAATTTTCTGAATTTGCCAAAAAAGTGGCCGTTTTAATGGAAGAAAAATGGCCGCATCTTTACACTTCAAATATGCGAAAAGCCTCGCGCAAAGGCAAAATTTTTGTCGATTGGGTGAGAAATGGCAGAGGCGCCACAAGCATTTGTCCGTATTCGCTTCGCGCTCGCAAGCAGGCCACTGTTTCAATGCCTATTTTCTGGTCAGAGCTTGACACCACCAGCCCAACTCAGTTTGATTTGCACTCAGCGCTAGTCAGGCTTAAAAAGCCTGATCCATGGAAAAGTTTTTTTAAAACTCGGCAAAGTTTAAGTTAGCCGACAAAACTGTGGTGAAAACCATGCTTTTTTGATTATCTTTTTTTCTTTGATGTGTTAAAATATAAACAAGTTTCGACAAAATTCGCACAAAGGAGAAAAATTGAAGTCAAAAATTTCGTGGGCTGAACTCATGCCGCTGTTCAATCTTGTGCTTTATCTTTTTCTCACCGTAATCTTGGTTTTACGGTCCATAGTTTTTAGTGCCGAACAAGCAGCAATCATTCAAACGACGACTTTCAGTTTTATCTCAATAAACATTGCACTTTTGCTTTTTATTTTGCCAATTCTTTCATCAAAACGCAGGCAGATTCTGCAAACCAAATTGAAGGTTTTAAAACTCAACTACAAAGACACTGAAAGTGTGGAAAAATATGTGCAGGAATCAGATGAGAAGATGCTGGATTTGACAAACGTCATCAACATGATAATCATTGAAACGCTGTGTTCGTTTTTTATATTGATAACCAGCTTGTTTGCAACCATCTTTGTTTCAGAAAGCGGAGTGAAGTCGGCCTTGCAAATGGCGGCGCTGATTGTGCAAATAATTTATTTTCTCAACATGATTTTGTGGCTGTTTTATATTTATTGGAAGCCTTCGCAACTCATGATGGACAAATTGAGCGAAATGGACAATAGTGTAAAGAAGTGAGCTGGTCTATTTTAGGCAAAATCGGGCATAAATAAAGTTGACAGTAAAGTTTAGGGTGTGTTAAAATCAAACTCAGAGGTGTTTATGAAAAATCAAAATTTGCCACTTGCCATGCTGACATCATTTCTGGCTGCGGCAGCAGGGGCGATGGTTTGGGGACTCATGTATTATCAAGGCTGGTTTGTTGGCTACATTGCACTGCTTTCGATGCTTGGGGCGGGAGCTTGCTATTTGAGGTTTTATTACAAGCTGGATTGGAAGTTTTATGTTTGGAACATCTTGGTTGTTGTGGTATTGAATCTGGTGGCAAGCATAATCTGTGATCTTTTGATCATCTCAACGTTGAATGGAGTGACTTTTGGTCAGGCGTTCTCTCTTTATCAAATGCTCTTATCTGACGCTTCTTACAGGACCATGTATATTTTAAACATCGTTTCAAATTTGATTTTCTCTGGGCTTGGAATTGGCCTTGCAGTTTACATCTTTCGTGGGAAAAATTATGCAAGAGTGCAAATTGAAAGGGTGGACAAAAAGAAATCCAATTATGTTGGTGGCACCACAGTTCCAAAGGAAAAACTTCAAACCTTCAACGCAAGCACGATAAAAAAAGCAGAACTGATTTTAAATTTGTATGTCGAAGTTTTTTCTCAATTTAAAAAGGAGCAAGACAAAGAAAAGCTGCTTGCAGGAAGAAAAGAAATTGAAGAAAAATATATAAATAATTTGTCAGAAAATGAAAAACAAGATATAATAAAATATATTGCAACCATCTCTCCTGGCACGGAAGAAGAAACAAATGCAATAAATTTGATGAAAATAAAACTTGGATAATAGGGGATTTTATGAAGATTAAATTTTCAACAGATTCAACTTGCGATTTGCCAAAGCATTTTATTGAAGAGTATGATCTCTCAGTTTTGCCACTCGTTGTCAATTTGGGCGATGATGAGTTTTTTGATGGAGTCAACATAACGCCTGATGACATCTTTGCATACGTGAAAAAAACTGGCGAGCTTCCAAAAACAGCAGGAAGAGGGATTGAAGATTTTAAGGAATATTTTACAAACCTTTTAAAAGATGCTGATGCGATTGTGCATTGCGGAATTGGCGCAGATCTTTCAGTTTGTTATCAAAATGCATGCTTGGCGGCCAAGGAGATTGGCGAAGACAAAGTCAAGATTATCGACAGTCGTGCTCTGTCAGTCGGGACAGGCCTTATCGTCATGAGCGGTACTGCCGCTTACAGGGCAGGCGCAAGCCTAGATGAGGTTGTCAAAAACATGACCGATGCAGCAAAAAATGTTCAGTCTTCTTTCATGGTTGAACGGCTTGACTTTTTGCACAAAGGTGGCAGGTGCTCTCGCTTCACATTTTCCATGGCAACACTTTTGCGAATCAAACCAAGGCTGGAAGTTGTCAATGGCAAATTGATCAACACAGGCAAAGAGGTTGGGCCGATGAGAGTGGTGCTGAAAAAATACGTTGACACGATTTTGTCAAAATACAACAATCCGCGAAGAGACTGCTGTTTGATTGCGCACACCAGAATGGACGAAAATTTGCTCAATGAAATCGTAGAATATGTCAAATCAAAAAATATTTTCGACCATGTTGAAGAGTGCCTTGCTGGCAGTGTGATCACAAGCCATTGCGGAGAGGGCACGCTTGGAATTCTCTATCTCAATGATGGAAAAAATTAATTCAAATTTAATCAAAAAGCCTCTTGACATAGAGGCTTTTTTGTTATAAAATTTTTTCACTTGGTTTTAGGGGGATATGATGAAATTTAAAAACAACACAGGTTTGCCATCAGAGATTTTTGACAAACTCACTGATGAAGATTTCAACAGAATTGTTGACCTCATCTATGAGGGCGAAGATAGCTTTAAAAAAATTCTTGCAACTTTTGAATCGTTTGAAAGCGTTTTGGGGAGCATTGGCAAATATATTGAAATGTTCAGCCAGGATGATCGCTATTCCAACCCAATTATTTTTCTGGATTTGAAAATTAAAATAGTGGAGTATGTGTCAAGACAAGACAGGTTTTCAGATTTTAAAATTATTTCGAATAACAGACAAATGCTGATTGAAAATTTGAAAATAAACAATTTTAGAGGCTTGATTCCAGATGAAGGATTGGAGGATCTTGCCAAGCAAATGAATTTGGTAAATTATTTTATCGATTACATAAAGAAAAACAGAGAAATGGTTTTGTTGCCAGGGGCAGAAAGCATTCCTAAGCAGCTTACAAATCTGATGGAAGGGTTGTATCCTATAAAACGCTTTGTAAAAGAATATTGCACTCGCGAGTCCAAAAAGATGCAAGAGGAAAAAACTCAGAAGCTTGAACAAGCGATGAAAGTTTGCAAAGCAGAAGACAAACCTGTCGAGTCTGCAAAACCAAAAACTCGTGAAGAGAGAGTTCGCGACATTGAAGTCGCCTTCACGCTTTGCGACCAATTCTTAAACGATTGCCTGCTTGCTCAGGAAAAGGGTGCGGACTTTAACAGCTCAACAAAAACTCTTGAAAGGGTTGTCGACAGATTGTTCAACGACAAAAAATTTAATCCGTTTGATCACTTTGAGAAAAACAAAAGCATTTGTGTCAAAACCGAAGAGGGTTTTTACAAATTAAAACCAAACACTCCTGAAAAGGTTTTGAAAACCTTTGAAGACAAATTCAAAGATGCAAGGCATGAACTAGACATTGTCACAGAAAAATTTTATGAACTTAATGTGCCAAAAATTTTGGCTGAGAGAGAATAGGCCCAGTGGCCTATTTTTCTTTGTAAATAAAAAAAAATATGCTAGAATAACAAAAGGAGGTCCACATGGAAGACTGCATTTTTTGTAAGATTGTCAAAGGCGAAATTGGCTGTTATAAAATTTATGAAAACAAAACGGTGCTTGCGTTTTTAGATATTGCAAACAAAGCGCCAGGTCACACTTTGGTGATTCCAAAAAAACATGTGAAAGATTTAGATGAATGCGATGAAAAGCTTTTTCAAGAGGTCATGTCTGTTGCAAAAAAACTTTCTTCGCACTATCTTCAAAAAGGCTTCGATGGGGTGAACATCGTTTCCAACTGCAAACCGGCCTCAGGGCAGGAGGTTTTGCATTTTCACGTTCATGTGATTCCACGAAAGCAAGATGATGGCGCAAGCCTGATTTTAACCCCAGCAACACAAAAGGCAAACCTTGAAGAGATTGCAAAAAAGTTGAGGCTGGAAGATTGAAAAAGGTTGTGCTTTATTCAGATGGTGCATGTTCTGGCAACCCTGGCGTTGGAGGGTGGGCGACCATTCTTCAAAGCGGTGGACATGAAAAGGTGCTCTCAGGAGGAGAGATGCTCACCACAAACAACCGCATGGAGCTTTTGGGTGTCATCAATGGTTTGGAAGCCTTGAAAGAAAATTGCGAGGTTGACATATTCAGTGATTCAGCATATGTTGTGAACGCCTTTTTAGAGGATTGGATAAGTTTTTGGCTGATGAATGCATGGGTGACAAAAGGAAAAAAGCCTGTGCAAAATGTGGAGCTGTGGCAAAGGCTTTTACAAGCGTTAAAGGGTCACAAAGTCACATGGCACAAAGTCAAGGGCCATGCAGACAACGAGCTTAACAACAGATGCGATGCCATTGCGCGCGGCGAAATTGCAAAGATAAAAGAAAAAAGCTAAGTTTTCTTAGCTTTTTTTAGTCCGTGTTTACAAGATTTTCATAAACGAATTCATAAACGTTTGGCGCTTGTCTCTTCCATTTTTGATCGGCCTCAATGGCGCTTTGGCGAGATGGAGCTTTGATTTTTATTTCAAACATCGGAGTTGAAATCAATGGTTCGTAAATGCGAAGTGTAACAGTGTAGGAGCCATCTTCATTTTTGACATAGGTGGAAGTGTATTCCTGCGAGGTTTTGACAGAAAGCTTGTTTTGTTTGACATATTCCGTCATGCGCTCACGAAGTTCGTATGGCACGCGCAAATAAAGTTGAGCAAGGCATTCTCGTCCAGCATAGGTGATGGAGTAAAGCTCGTCATTTTCAGCATTTTCGGTTTTGTATATAAAACCTGAGTCGCTGAGCTCTGAAATGATCGCAACACAGTCCATGTAGCTTATCCAATCATTTTCAATCGAGCAGATGTCCAAAATCGAGTTTTTTGTAAGAGGAATTTCCATTTTTTCCATAAAAAACAACAGGGTCAGCTTTGTGCGAACCTTCTCTTCATTGTTGACTTCATCTGAGATAAAATTTTCCATGCTTAAATAATAGCAGTTTTTTTTTAATATTGCAAATTTTTTGTTGTTTTTTATTGTAATTATGCTAAAATATATAAGAGGTTTGAATTATGGAAGTTAAAAGTTTAATCGCACTTTGCAACGATCTGATAGGCAGCAAATTGCTTTTCGCAGAAAAAAAGATTGACAAACTTTTGGAGGCCGTCGCAAGCACTCCTGAGGTTTACGAACTTTTGTCTGATTGCATGAACAGCTTCAACAAAGAAAAAGAGTTTGAAAAGGCGTTCACAAAAGACGCCTCTGGCAAAAAGGTTTTTGTCATGCCAAAAGAAGAGTTCAAAATCTTGGCTCTTGTGTTTTGTATTCTGGCAGACATCGGCAACGGAAAGATTTCTTTTGACGATCTGATTTTAACTTATTTCAACGATGAGGGAAGACTTGACGGCAAGCAGTTTATGCAAACCGTGATAGTGCCTTTTAGAGACCTTATCAGCGAGGCTTTCAACGTGGAAGCGCCAAGCATCAACATAATCGAAAATGAAGAAGAAAGTGAAGAAGAAGTCGAACTCACTCCGGAGCAAAAACTCAAAGTCGTGCCATTTCCAATCGAGCGTGCTTCGAATTATCTCCGCGATCCAAGTGGCATTTGCCAAACCTTTGTCATGGCAAAAGATGCGGCAGTGGAGATTGTGGAAAGACTTGAAGAGGAGAGGCTGGATTCTCAACGCCGCGATTGTATTTCAATTTGCCATTCGATAATAATCGCTTGCATGGAGCAGGATTTTGACCTTTTAAATGGTTTGGTTTGCGGCTTGAAATATGCAGCAAAAGGAATCAAATCAATCAGGCACAGCCTTCGCGAGCTTGACGACATCATTCAAAGACAAATCGATCACGAGTCTCGTTTTTAAAGCAGAAGCATGATCGCCGTAAGGCCGGCAGAAATCAATCCTTGTGAAAATTTTTGAACTGAAAACAGCCAAACAGGCATTTTCAGTTTTTTTAACATCGCATTAGATTGCATTATCGTGGAAAATCCACCAAAGCTGATCAAAAAGCTGCAAATTATGGCAGCAAGATTTGTCTGCAAAGCTGCGCTGTCGATGCAACCTCTTGTCAATTCGACCATTCCTTCTGCAAGCGGAACCAGCGAGCTGGGCAGCAGATTAAAGATCGGCGACAGCACGTCGATAATAATAAAAAACAGGCAGATGATCGCACCAACATTGAGTGCTGCGCTAACCGAGGAGGTGACAACTTCGCCAAATGAAGCAGGCGTGGTTGCGATTGAATTTTGCGGCAATTTTTCCGAGTCTTTTGCTTTTATCTTTCGATATAAAAGCCCGTTTAGCAAAGCTGAAAGCACATGAGAAGCAAACAAAATTCCACCAACTTTTGGGCTGTTTAAAAGCAGCGTTCCAACTGTTCCAATGATGAACATCGGCCCTGAGTTTGAGCAAAACGCCGACATTCGAAAGGCGTCGGTTTTGGAAATTTTTCCTGCTTCATAAAGGTCGGCGGTCATTTTTGAACCCACTGGATAGCCAGCCATTATGCTCATTAAAAAAACATAACTTGCTTCTTGGCTTGTCCCATAAAGCTTTTGAAAGGGCTTTTTAAAACATCTGCAAAATCCCTGCATTTGCCCTTGTTCGATGATAAGCTTTGTCAGAATCATAAAGGGAAGCGTGCAGGGCAGCACATTGACTGCAAATGCTGACAAACCATTGAGGGCAGACGAGATGAATCTTGCAGGCGAAACAGCAATGCTAAAAACCAAAGCAAGCAGCAAAAAGGTTGGCAAAAATTTAAAATTTTTCAAAATCACCTCTAAACCATTTGACAGCCAATCAACAATTTTTTATACTATTTATGTTTACTAAAAACCAATTTAAAATATTATAATTTAAGGAAATATAAAAATGTTTAATTTGAAAAAGTTATACGCCAAAGCTCGCGCAAAGGGCAAAAGCATTGTCTTTCCAGAAGCGGGTTTTAGCGACAGGATAATAAAAGCTGCAAAGATTTTGAAAAAGAAAAAAATCTGCAATCCAATTTTGATTGGCGATGAATCCAGTCTGGTGATTCGCGACAAAAGTTTGATTGATTTCACAATCATGAATCCAAAAACAAGTCAACTCAAAGCCAAAGTGGCAAAACATATTTTTTCAAAGAGAAAGCTGTCCGGCATAAGCATGGAGGAAGCTGAAAAGCTCGCCATGGATCCATACTACTTTGCAACCGCGATCGTGGATATGGACATCGCAGACGGCATGGTTTGCGGCGCAGAAACTTCAACAGCAAACACGGTACGTCCGGCGTTGCAAATCATTAAAACGGCAAAGAAGGACGGTCTTGTCACTTCCTCAGTTTTGATCTTTGGCAAAAACGACTTTTTAAAGGGCAAAGATCTGTTGCTTGCAGACGCCGGGCTTGTCATCAACCCAACTGTTGAGCAGCTTGTGACAATCGCTTCACAAACCGTTGAAACAGCAAAATTTTTGGATTTAGATGAGCCAAAAGTTGCATTCTTGTCTTTTTCCAGCAAGGGCAGTGGAAAGCATGAAAGTGTTGAAAAAATGCAGACGGCTGCCAAGATGTTTTCCAAACCTGGTGTCATAAGCGATGGAGAGCTTCAAATCGATGCTGCGTTAAGGCCAGAAGTTGCAGAGTTGAAAGCTCCAAACAGTCCGCTTAAAGGCGACGCAAACATTTTGATCTTTCCAGATTTGAATTCTGGCAACATCACATACAAAACCATGCAAATGGTCGGCGGACTCAACGCGATTGGGCCGATTATGCAAGGTTTGAAAAAACCGGTCAACGATGTTTCCAGGGGTTGCTCGGTGGAGGACATCGTCACAACCGCGGCAATCACAGTTTTACAGGTTAAGGAGAAAAAGTAATGAAAGTTTTGATTATCAACGCAGGTTCAAGCTCGATTAAATTCCAGCTTTTTGAGATGGAAAATGAAAGTGTTATTGCAAAAGGCAACTGCGAAAAAATCGGTCTGCCAGGTTCCTTTATCAGCTACAAAGCAAAAGGTGACGAACTTGTTGAAGCTGCAAGCATGCCAAATCACACAGAAGCTTTGAAGGTGCTTTTGGACAAGCTTACACATGGCAAATTGGCAGTCATCAAATCCTTTGACGAGATAGCAGCAGTGGGGCACAGATGTGTGCATGGCGGCTGGCTCTACTTTGAGTCAGAGTTCATCACAGACGAAGTGATCAAGAATTTGGAAGAGACCAAAGAGGTTTCTCCTCTTCATGCTTCGGCAAATATAGCTGGCATGGTTGGCTGCCGAAATGTTATGCCAAACACGCCTCAGGTTGTGGTTTTTGACACTGCATTTCATTCCACAATGCCACCAGAGGCTTATATGTATGGAATCAAGTATGAAGACTACAAGGATTATCATGTGAGAAAATATGGCTTCCATGGCACTTCGCACCGATTTATAATGCAAGAAACCGCTCGTGTTATGGGCAAGAAGCCAGAAGAACTTAAAATCATCTCTTGCCACATCGGGAACGGCTCTTCCATCACAGCAATCAAAAATGGCAAATGCATTGACACCACGATGGGCTTCACACCACTTGAAGGCGTTATGATGGGAACGCGTTCGGGAGATATAGATCCAACTGTTGTGTCCTTCCTTGGCAAAAAGAAAGGCCTAAACGCAGAGGAGATGGTGAATTATTTAAACAAGCAAAGCGGACTTTTGGGAATTTCAGGCAAGACCAACGACATGCGCGAAATCAACGAGCTTGTTGCACAGGGCGACGAGAGAGCCAAGCTTGCTCGCGATATGATGTTTTATCGAATCGCCAAATATGTTGGAGCGATGCTGACGGTGCTTAATGGCGCAGATGCAATCGTCTTCACAGCAGGGGTTGGTGAAAATCAAGAGGATTTAAGAGAATATGTGATGGACAAGCTTGCATATGTTGGTGTGAAATTCGACCGCAAGAAAAATGCAACTCTTCCACGCGGCACAATCGAAGAGCTTTCAACCAAAGATTCTGCAATCAAAGTTTTCAGAATTCCAACGAATGAAGAGCTGCTTATTGCGAGAGACACATTAAAAATTGCAGGCCTTGCAAAATAAACGAGAAAATCGCTTGACAACAGGCAAGCAAATCAATATAATTATGAAGAGTAAAAAACTATAAGGAGGAAATCATGGCTGTTCCAAAGGGTAAGGTATCCAAAGCGAGAAGAAATGCAAGAAACTCGGCTAACTTTAAGGCAACCGCTCCAACACTGGTTGAGTGCCCACAATGCCACGAAATGAAAGCGCCTCATGCTGCTTGCAAAAAATGCGGAACATATAAAAACGAAACCGTAATCGAAGTGGATAAGAAGAAAAAGAACTAAGGTTAAAAATCATTCAAAAATGAGGTCATAACACAACATATTGTGTGATTTATGACATAATACATTCAACATTTTGTAAAAACAAAAATAAGTAAAATCGCTTTACTTATTTTTTTTATTTATTTATACTTATAGAGATAAATTTAAGTGAGGTTTCAAAATGAAATTTGTTGTTGATGCTTTTGGAGGAGACAACGCACCAAAGGAAATTATTGAAGGTGTTGTGTTGGCTCTGGAACGCCACAAAGACATTCAAATCATTCTAACCGGTGACAAGGAAAAAATTGAAGCTGAACTCGCTGGCAGAGGTGCTGGCAGAGTGGAGATAGAGCACGCACCAAAGGTGATTACAAATGATGATGTGCCAACCGAAGCTATAAGAAAGATGGAGGATTCATCACTCGTTAAAGCGTTTGACATTTTGAAGACTCGCGATGATGTTGATGCTTTGATCTCAGCTGGATCCACTGGCGCAATACTCACCGGAGCAATTATGAAAATTGGCAGGATCAAAGGCATCACAAGGCCGGCGCTTGCTCCTGTTTTGCCAACAAAGAAAAACGGCAAAGATGTGCTTTTGTGCGACAGCGGTGCAAACATCGATTGCAAACCGATCAATCTTTATCATTTTGCGCTTATGGCATCGGCATATTATTCAATTTTGTATGGCGAAAAGCACCCAAAAGTTGGGCTTTTGAATGTTGGAGTGGAGGAGCATAAGGGAAACGACTTGACACGCGAAGCTTATGCGCTTTTGAAAAACAGCGACCTAAACTTTGTTGGCAATGTTGAAGCAAGAGAATATATGTCGGGAAATGTCGACGTTATGATTGCAGAAGGCTTTGCTGGTAATGTGCTTTTGAAAGCCTCTGAGGGCGCTGTTATGGCAGTTTTATCACTGCTCAAACATTCCATCAAATCACACCTTTCTTCAAAAATTGGCGCGCTTTTCATGAGCAAAACCTTTAAAGAGCTTAAAGGCAGAATGGACGTTTTAGGAAAACATGGCGGCTCTCCATTTTTGGGTGTGAAAAAGCTGGTCATGAAAAACCATGGCTCTTGTGGAAGAGAAAACATCGCTTCTTCCATCGATCAGGCCATACTTTTGCACAACAACAAACTGATTGAAAAGATTGAGGCTGCTTTGGCAGAGAAAGGTGACAAGGCATGATTGAAGAAAAACTCGGCTATCACTTTAAAGACGGAAAGCTTTGCGATCGTGCACTTACTCATGCATCAAAATCCACTGAAAACTATGAAAGATTGGAGTTTCTTGGTGACAGCATTTTGGATTTTCTGGTGGGTGAATATCTGTTTAAGGCTTCAAGTGAGGGCGAGGGTTTTTTGACTGTCACTCGCAGTCACTTCGTGTCGGAAAACTATCTTTCTCAAATTTTTGACAGACTCAATTTGCAGGACGATATAAAACTTGGCAAAAGCATGAAAAACTCTGTGCCAAAAGCGGTCAAAGCTGACGTGATTGAATCGATTATTGCTGCGATCTATCTTGATGGCGGACTTGCGCAAGCGCGAAAGTTCATTTTGAAAAACTTTCAGCTGGAAACTTTTAAGTCCATTGAAAACGACAATTATAAAAGTCGCCTTCAAGAACTTGTTCAAGCCGGGTTCAAGTGTGCTATAAAGTACGTGACTCAAAAGGTTGAAGGCGGATATGAGGCCTCGTTTTACATGGACGAAGACAAAATCAGCACAGCGTTTGGAGAAGACAAGCTCTCAGCCGAACAGGCGTGTGCAAAGAAGGCGATAACCATCTTGTTTAAGGTGTGACAAAAGAAAATAAAAAAAGGCAGGCAAGCAATGATTTTAAAAAAAATTGAAATGTCAGGATTCAAATCATTCGCCGACAAAACGGTGGTTGAGTTTAACGATGGCTTCACAGCGATCGTTGGCCCAAATGGTTGTGGCAAAAGCAATGTTGCAGATGCCATTCGTTGGGTGCTTGGTGAACAGAAGGTGAAGGATCTGCGTGCGGACAGCATGCAAGATGTCATTTTCAACGGAACCGAAAAAAGGAAAAGCCTTTCATATTGCGAGGTTTCTTTGCATTTTGACAATTCCACGCGCTACTTCGACTTCGATTACGATGAACTTATAATCACAAGAAAGCTCTATCGTTCAGGCGAAAGCGAATATCTCATCAACCGAAACACCTGCCTGCTTCGTGACATCACCAATCTTTTGTATAACTCAGGGCTTGGCAAAAGCGGCTATTCAATTATTGGGCAGGGCAAGGTGACTGAAATTGTGGAATCCAAGCCTGAAAACAGAAGGGCCATGTTTGAAGACGCAGCGGGAATTGCCAAGTATAAAAAAGAAAAGACAGATGCCGAACGCAAATTGGAAGTTGCAAGGCAAAACTTGGATCGTGTTGGGGACATTTTGCTTGAAATAGACAGGCAAATGGGGCCGCTTAGAAAACAGGCAGAAAATGCCAAAAAATATCTTGAATTTAAGGCTCAGCTCAAAGATTTGGAAGTTAATGCCTATATTTATCAATACGAAAATGCAAACGACTTCAAGGACAAAATTCGTGTAAAACTTGATGCCATAATGCAAGAGTTGGCGCTGAGAAACAGTGAAATGGACGAAGCCACAAAGCAGTATAACGAGGCGATGGAGCGGCTGGATAATTTTGACGCCACACTTTCAAAAATCAATTCAAAGATTTTGGAGCTTACTGTCAACCTTGAAAAACAAGAGGGTGAAACCAAGGTGGCAAGAGAGAGGATTCTGTTCACTCAAAAGGAAAACGACCGCTTAAATCTTGATCTCACCAATGCTGAGAAAGCTTTGGAGGCTGCAAGCGAACTTCAAAGCAAAAAGCAAGCTGAACAGGCAGAATTGGAATCAAAGCTTTCATCGCTTGAAACCGCTTTTGATTCGCTTTCAGAAAGCTATCAAAAAGCGGCACATGAAATCGAAATAAATGAGGCCCAAGTGGGTCAATCTCAACAAAAGTTTATCGAGACTTTGGGCTCGCTTTCTGACGCCAAGAGTTCTAAATCAAAATTTGGCACTGAAAGAGAACTTTTAAGCGGCAATTTGGAAAATGTTGAAAAAGAAATTGCCGACGCAAAAGCAAAAATTGCTGAGCAGAGTTTGAGCCGAGAGCAAATAGCCTCACAGTTGAGTCAAACGCAAGGGGCTTTGGAGGCCAGTGAAAAAGAGTATGGCGAAGCTTTGGCAAAATCCACTTTGCTTGCTTCACGTTTGCAAGAATTTGAAAACGACAGGCAAAACAAAGCAACCGAGCTGAAAGTTTATGAAAACAGGCTCAAACTTTTGACAGAAATGCAAGCCGAATTTGAAGGCTACAACTTTGCAGTCAAAAAGCTTTTAAAATTGACTGCCGCTTCCAGCCCACTTTCAAAAAATATCGTAGGCGTGGTGGCTTCGCTTATAAAAGTTCCTGAAAAATATGAAACCGCCATTGAAGTGGCACTCGGTTCCAGCGTTCAAAACATTGTAACCTTTGATGAAAAGGGCGCAAAAGAGCTTGTTGAATACTTGAAACAAAACCATTTTGGCAGGGCCACTTTCTTGCCGATCTCTTCAATGAAAACGCGCTCAATAAACACATCTTCCATCAAGAATATGCGTGGATACATTGGCGTGGCAAATCAGCTTATCTCTTTTGATCCAAAGATTGACAATGTCATCTCGGGATTGCTTGGCGGAACGGTTATCGTTGAAAGATTGGTTGATGCCATTGAAATGTCAAAAGCAAGTGGCTATGCCTTTAAAATTGTTTCACTTGAAGGCGATGTTATAAATCCACAGGGTTCAATCACCGGCGGAAGCAAAAAGAGTGAAGCGGTTGGCATCATGAGCCGTGAACGCGAAATCGAAACTTTGAAAAAAGAAACCGAAAAACTTCGTCTATTTTTGCAGAATGCTGAAAATGAAAAGATGGCATTAAGTGATCAGGCCTCTGCGGCAAGAGCACAGACGCAAAAATTGCTTGATAGAAAGGGCGAGCTTTCTG
>CALVYS010000021.1 GCA_944372355.1 uncultured Clostridia bacterium
GAAAAAAATTGCGCATATCTTGGCTTCAAGACATTTTTAAAAATGAAATAGACAAGGTTGACTCCAAATTTTTAACTCGACTAAAATATAGCAACCTCTGGGAAGATGACAAGCGCAGACTAAAAAATCCGCTGCATTCAAAGGATTCTCTTTTTTATGACAAAAAGAAAAACTCGCTTTTCAATGACCAAGAATTTTATAAAATGTTTCCAACAGTCTATCATTTGAGGCAACATCTTCTGACAACCCCAGCAGAAGATGTAAGATTTTTATACCTTGCACTTCACAACATTATTAAAAGACGTGGCAACTTTTTGTTTGAATCAGATTTGGAAAGCGAAAGAGATTTGACCGACACAATCAACAGCGGTCTGAAATATTTTGCCGACCTTGATGAAGGCGATATGCCAAGGTTGCATATCCCAGAACTGGACAAAGACAAAGAAATTGAAATCTTAAATCTGTTAAAAAGTAAATCTGGTTTGCGAAGCACCAAAGCTGAAATGTGCAAAATTTTGCAAGCAAATGACAAATATTCCAAAAAAATTGCAGAAATTCTTGTGGACGGCAAAGTAAACCTGGACGATCTATTCCCAGGTGATGCCAAATCGAATTTTAAATTTAGCTTTAATGACGACGACTATGACTCAGTCGTGTTGCCCGAGCTTGAATCACTTCTCTCCGATGAACAGCTGAACGTTGTGGACAAGCTGAAAGAAATCTTTTCGGCAGTGCAACTTAAAAAATTGCTTGGCGAACACAATTACATCAGCGAAGCAATGGTGGAAAGCTTTGATGTTCACAAAAGCCAACTTAAAACATTTAAAGAGTTTATTGCAAAATATTATCCATCTAAAAAGCATGACATGTTTAAAAATGACAAAGTTTTGAAAAATGGCGAGATTGAAATCAATTATCCGATTTACACTGGCCACTACTCTACTGCCGGTGTCAAGCATATTTTGCCGACGGTAAAAAGTCGTGGGAGCGCCGATTTTTACAAATATGTTAAGTCCGTTTTAAATGAAAAACCAGAAATCGAGTGCGATTTGTGCGATTTTGAAGAAAAAAGAAAGGAAATTTTAAAAGAAATAGAACAAAACACCTTTCTCCCTAAGCAACGCACAAAAGCAAACGCGATCTATCCAAACAAGCTTCTGATCAAAGAAGCCAGAAAAATCTTGGAAACAAATGCGACAAAATTTTCCTTCCTAAATCAAAAGGACGAAAGCGGCTTGACTAATGCTGAAAAAATTTTAAGCATACTTTCATTCAGAATCCCCTACTTTGTTGGTCCCGTTGGCCACAACCAAAATGCTGAAAACGATTTCTCATGGGCACAGAAAACCTCAAACGAACCAATCAAGCCTTGGAATCTTAACAAACTGGTTGATTTTGATCAGGCAGAAGACGCTTTCATAAAAAGAATGACCAACAAGTGCACGTATTTGTATGACAAAGACGTCCTACCTAAAAAGTCGATCTTGTTAAGCAAGTATGACGTGCTCAATGAATTAAACAAACTAACACTGAATGGCAACAGCATTTCTGTTGAATTAAAGCAAAAAATCTTCAACAACCTTTTCAAAGTTTGCAAGAAAGTCAGCATTAAAAATTTGAAAGACTTTCTTTTGTCAGAAGGGCTTTATACAAAAAGCGAGCTTGCAGAATTGAAAATCGGCGGAATAGACGGCTCGTTTAAAAGTGATCTTGGAAGCTATATTACATTTTGTGATATATTTGGCAAGGAATATGTTGAAAAAAATATCGATCTAATTGAAAAAATCATTTCATATTGCACCATCATCAGCGACAAGGCCAGACTGGAAAAAAGAATTGCGAGAGAAAACCCAGGATTTACAAAAGAACAACTCAACAAAATCAAAAGTTTGAGTTTCAATGGCTGGGGATCCTTTTCAAAAGAATTTTTAACGTTAAAGTTTGTCGATAAAAACACCGGCGAAATAACTGACATTTTGAATCAGCTTTGGCAAACCAATCTCAATTTACAACAACTGCTTTCAAGTGACGAACTCACATTAAAAGACGAACTTGAAAAAGTCAACCTCAAAACCAAACAATCTCTCACATATGACGATGTGAGCAAACTTTATTGTTCCCCTGCCGTCAAACGCGGAGTTTGGCAAAGTTTAAAAGTCGTTGACGAGATTGTTAAAGTTTTGGGCCGCAAGCCAGATAAAATCTTTGTGGAAGTCACGCGCCATGACGAGGCCAAAGGCGACGACGGAAGAAAAGCCAGCAGAAAGTCAACTTTGCAAAAAATCTACGAACAAAAGGACTTTAAGAAGGCTGTTGAAAAGATTGGCATTGAGCTTGAAGCGCTTGCAAGTCAACTTAGCCAAAGAGAAGATTTGCAGCTTCGCAGCGAAAAACTTTATCTTTACTTTTTACAACTCGGTAAATCTGCCTATACTGGAAAACCTATCGATCTCAACGACATCTTTGATGACAAAATATATGATGTCGATCACATTATCCCACAAAGCAAATTAAAAGATGACAGCATCGACAATAAAGTTTTGGTTGAAAGGTCTTTTAATGATGACAAAGGCGACAAATACCCTATCGCCAAATATTTTGACTGGATCACACCGGAAATAAAGGAGTTTTGGAAGATATTAAACAAAAACAAACTCATGTCAGATAAAAAATACCAGCGACTGATCAGAACAGAAGAGTTGTCTAGTGAAGAGTTGAGTGACTTTATTGCAAGGCAACTTGTGGAGACCAACCAAACCATAAAGGCGGTCTGCGACTTGCTTAAACCTTATTTGGACAATCCTAGAAATGTTGTCTACTCAAAAGCGCATCTGGTTTCTGATTTTAGAAACAAATTTAACATTCTTAAATGCCGCGAAGTCAACGATTTGCACCACACAAAAGATGCCTACTTAAATATAGTTGTCGGCAACGTGGTGTTTAGCCATTTTACAAACGATCCGCGCAACTTCTATAAAATAAAAAACAGAAAATCTCAAAAAACCACCAACGTGAAAAAACTTTTTGACAATGACGTTGAAAACAGCACAACCGGAGAGATTGTTTGGCACAAAATTGACGATGTTAAAAAAGTGAAAACGACACTTCAAGAAAACGCATCTTGCCTGGTCAGCCAAATGAGCTACTCATTTAAAAACGGTCAGTTCTATGACGAAACCATTTACAAAAGCGCCAAAAATGACAAAAGTTCAATGGCCAAAATTTCACTTAAAGGTGACAAAAACAATCCTTTAAATGACATTTCACGCTACGGCGGATTTGACAGCGCAAAAATCGCCTACTTTATCCTTATCGAAAGTGACGGCAAAAAAGGAAGAATAAAATCGCTTTTGGGCGTTCCAATATTGCTTGTGCGCAAATATTACAATTCCCCAGAAAAAGATAAAAAGATTTTTGAAGAAATTTGCTTGCAAGAAAACCTTCAAAACCCAGTTCTGCTTGTCAACAAAATCAACATTAAATCAACCATTTTGTATAACGGCGGAGAATATCTTTTGGCAGGAAAAACTGGAAAACGATTTGTTTTGCACAATGCAAACCAATGGTTTGTGGATCAAAAAACTTCCGACTACATTCGCATGCTCTATCAATACAACAATTTCTTAAAAAAGAAAATGGACAATTTTGTTGAAAAAGATGACAAAGTCATCATCTCCAAAAAAACAAAGGAAAACAATCGAGAGCTCGCCCTGACCCGACTGGAAAACCAACATGTTTACAAGTCGATCATAACAACTTTGGAAAAACCACAATACAGCGAATTTTCAAACCTTAAACAGCAGTTGTCAGAGTTGCAACCAAAATTTGCAAGATTGAACGTAAAAGATCAGGCAAAAGCCTTGATTGGCATAATCAAACGCTTAAAAACCGGAGCCGAGCTGGCAGATTTAAGCATGATTGGCGGCAAGTCAAACACCGCGAGACAGACAATCGACAGAGATATATCCAACAAAGACATTAAGCTTGTCTTACGTTCTGTGACTGGCATTATGCAAAAAACAATAAAACTGTGAGGCTGAAATGGGATTTCGGTGTGTGGTCATAAAAAATCGATCAAAATTGGATCTGAGAATGAACTATCTGGTTTGTAGAAACGCAGAAGAAGAGAAAAAAATTTATATACCAGAAATTTCAACGCTAATTCTGGATTCAACTGCGATATCTTTAACTTGTGCCTTGATTAGCGAGCTTATAAAAAATGACGTTAAAATAATCTTTTGCGATGAAAAACACAATCCTGAAAGCGAGGCAGTTCCGTATCACACCAATTACAACTCAGTTGCAAATATTAAAAAACAAATCAACTGGCAAAAGCATATTAAGGAAGAAGTTTGGAAAGAAATTGTTAAAGAGAAAATAAAACAACAACGAGATTTCTTAATTGAAAAAGGTTTTACAAAAGAAGCGAAACTTCTTGATTCATATATAAACAATGTTTTAAAAAACGACAAAACAAATCGAGAAGGTCATGCAGCAAAAGTTTATTTTAACGCTTTGTTTGGGCAAAGTTTTGCACGCCGTGATCAAAATTTTATTAATAGTGCACTTAATTATGGATATAGTGTAATATTATCCTGCTTTAACCGTGAGATCGCCAAGCTTGGTTATTTAACTCAAATTGGAATATGGCATAAAAATGAGTTTAATTTTTTTAACTTGTCTAGCGATTTAATGGAACCTTTTAGAATCCTTATCGATCGCGCAGTATATAACTTCACACCAGAAGAAAATGATTTTAAAATGAAAATTTTAGAAATTTTCAACCTACAAGTTAGAATTGATGGAAAAATGCAATATCTTGAAAATGCCGTTGAAATTTACTGTCAAAGCATATTCAACGCACTTGAAGATAATGATGCGGGACTGATGAAATTTTATGAGATGTAGAGTTATGAGATTAATAGTGTTTTTTGATTTGCCGATGTTAACCGATTCGGATTTGACTTCTTATCGAAATTTTAGAAGATTTTTGCTTAAAAACGGATTTGTAATGATGCAAAAATCAGTTTATTCCAGATTGGTTTTAAATGGCAATTCTTCAGAGCTGTTAAAAAACCAAATAAGAAAAAACTTGCCACGAGATGGATTAATCCAGCTATTGCAGATAACAGAAAAACAATACGCAAGCATTGAATATTTAAAAGGAAAATCTCAAAGCAATGTCATTGATTCAAACGAAAGGATAATTGAAATATGAAGCTTGTTCACCCTGCCCTAAATCACCACATTGATTTTTCGCAAAATCAAATTCAATCGTTGATTATTGAAAATCAACGAGAATATTTTAAACTTACAAAAGAACTCTACTTGCAATGTCAAGGTGAAAACGGTGATTTTGTTTTGTCAGAAAACGAAATCTTAAATATTTCAAAAGAATGTCTTTTTATCTATGACTTTTTTAATAATTTTTCCAATTCTAAAAAAACTACAACCATAATAAATGAAAAAATATTAAAAATTTTACAAACAGAAGATTTTTTCGAAGAATTCGCGACGATAAATGCGTCTATATCAAAAATAATAGACAAAATAGATTTGGCCAGCCATCTTTCTTTACTATTCAATGAAAATTTTGACAATGAAACTTTTTTAAAAATTGTTAAACCACATTTAATAAATTCTGGTGACTTTTTGGAAGATTTGATAACATTTATAGAACTAAATTCCGAAGAAAAAAACATCAAAGTAATTATCCTTGTTGGATCGTTTAATTTTTTAAATAAAATTGAATTAAATATGCTAATAAAACAATTAAAATATCTGCAACTAAATTTGTTGTTGATCGACCCCTTAGAAAGATATGAATTGCCCAATGTAAATCGAATCATTATTGACAAAGACCTCTGCGAAATTTGATTGACAATTTATAACTTTTCTATTAAACTATTTCTATATCTAGAAAAAGCTGATAACTTTAAACAATCTCTCGAATTTGAGGTTTGAGAGATATGTCATTCTAGATACTACTAAAACATATGTTTACACAACGCACGGCAGACTTAGGTTTGAGAGATATGTCATTCTAGATACTACTAAAACAATTGAAAAATTAACTAACAAGATAAGATCGTTTGAGAGATATGTCATTCTAGATACTACTAAAACTTGCCTAAAACGGATCGCTATATTTCGTTCAGTTTGAGAGATATGTCATTCTAGATACTACTAAAACGCAAGGCTTGGCGTGGAACTGCTGACTTGTGTTTGAGAGATATGTCATTCTAGATACTACTAAAACACATTTGCGGGAGCAGAATATAATGGGGTTGTTTGAGAGATATGTCATTCTAGATACTACTAAAACTGACTGTTACACCTCTAATTGTTTCTGCCAGTTTGAGAGATATGTCATTCTAGATACTACTAAAACAAAGCTATCAAGGTTTAAAGGAACAAACCTGTTTGAGAGATATGTCATTCTAGATACTACTAAAACATAAAGAAGTGGGCAGAACAAGGAGCGACCGTTTGAGAGATATGTCATTCTAGATAGCAAAGTAGACAAAGGCCAAGTTCGTTTGAGAGTTGTGGAAACTAGACAAAAGCAGATAAGTTTTAGGCAAAAAAACTTGGAGAACGCTCCAAGTTTTTTTATAGGTTTTATTATAATTTTTTCGATTTTTCGCCAAATAAACACATTATATTTGATTTTTTTGCTAATTTCGGGTAAACTTTTTTATAAGGAAGAAAACAAATGAGTTTTGAAGAATGGATTTTGAGCTCTTATCCCAACCCGTCCATCAATGGCAGATGGGGGCTTTTGCATATCTTGGTTTTGGTGTTTTGCATTGGTTTGATTTTGCTTGTCAGCCTCACCCTGCGCAAAAAAAGCGAAAAGGCAAAGCGCATCGTCTTGTGGGTGCTGGCAGCTTTGATTTTGGTTTTTGAAGTTACAAGAAGGATTGTCAACTTTATCAAAGCCGACACACTGGATTTTAATTCTGTTATGCACATTTTGCTTCCAAGGCCATGGTGCGCGATCTCATGTTGGGCTTTGATGCTTTCCACGATAATAAACAAAAAGTTTTTCTATAATTTCACAAGCATCACTTCCCTGCTCTGTGCACTTGTCTTTTTCGCTTATCCTGGTGTTGGATTCAACAATGAATACATACTGTTTGAAAACCTCTACTCGATTGCAACGCATTCGCTGGTTTTGGTTATGTCTATCTTGCTTATCACACTGCGATTTACAAAGTTTGAGTATAAAAACTGCTGGAAGGAAGCCATTTGCTTTGTGGCCCTTCTCATTTATGCCTTGCTGGAAATCTACGTTTTAAAAATTGAAAGCGACCCAATGTATTTTATGCCAGGCAATGATGTTATGGAAATTCTTGGAGTCAATTATGGCGCATTTCTTGCCATATACATCGTGTTTATGCTGGTTTATTTCAATATTTTCTACTTAATCGATGACAGAAAGACGGTTTTTAGAAAACGGGTCAAACCACATAAAAATGTTGGGTAATTCGCGCTCTTTATGATATACTAACTTATATATTTTGAAGAAAGGAGCCAAACATTGGATCAGCAAAACTGCTATCAAATGCTAAAAAACTGCTGCGACATGAAAAAGGGTTGTATTGTTTTTAGCAACCACAAAATCACAATGAAAACCTTTCTTCGCAACATTGAAGATTTTGCAATCTCGCTGAAAAAACTTGGCTTTAAAAAAGGTGACGTTTTGACGATTTATCTGCCGACTTGCCCACAGGCTCTTGTGGCTTTTTATGCTTGCTCAAAGCTCGGAGTTGTTGCAAACTTGGTTCACCCCCTCACCCCTTTGGAAAATTTGAAAGAAAATTTAAAGCAAACCCATTCAAAAGGTTTGATGTTTTATGATATTTTGATAAAGGACCATAAAAAGCTTTCCGGCATGCGTCAAATTTTGATCAACTGCTCGATTTCAAACTATTTTGTTTTTCGAAAGCTTTTCTTTTTTCTTTTTGCAATTTCCAAATATAAAGCAAACAAAAAGGCCATCAAATTTTCAAAGCTTATTCGTCACGACAAAAACGCCATACCTGCCCCTGATGAAGGTTTGGCAGATGATGTGGTGTGCACCATGCACAGTGGCGGAACAAGTGGAAAACCTAAAATCATTGAACTGCAAAATCACGCTTTAAACATTTTGAGCACTTCATTGGAGCAGATGTACACCAGAAAACAGCGCGGCGGCGGAAGCGAGTTCAGTCTGGTGGCTCTGCCTCTGTTCCACGCCTACGGGCTTGGAGTTGCGGTTCACACCTGTTTGACCAACCGTTACAGCCTGGTGCTCGCCCCAAGCTTTAAACCAAAATATTACAACAAACTCATTCGCAAATATAACATCACCTTTTTTGCCGGAGTGCCAGTCATGTTTAAAAAGATGATTTTGCACAAAAATTTTTATGGCAAGCATCTTTCAAAACTCATCGACCTTTGGTGTGGAGGCGATGTGCTGCCCGAATCGTTTATAGAGCACTTTGACACAATTTTAAAAAGATTTAAAAGCCCTGCCAGGTTGATGCGAGGCTATGGCTTGACAGAAGTGAGCAGCGTGTGCGCGGCCAACACCTTTGAAAACTATCGCAAGCACAGTTGCGGCAAAGCAATACCGGGCTGCGAAATCGAGATTTGGAGCGACACTGACAAACCTTTGCCTCCAAACACGATTGGTGAAATCACAGTTTGTTCGCCGGCTGCGATGAAAGGCTATCTTGATGAAAACAATGGTTTTGTGCACATCGGTGAAAAGCTGTGGATCAAAACCGGCGATATGGGATATATGGACGAAGACGGATTTTTGTTCATACTCGATCGCAGGAAACGCTCCATCAAAATCAACGCGATCAACATCTTCCCCTCAGAAGTGGAAAGTGTGGCAAAACAAAAGGAAAATGTGGACGAAGCATGTGCAATCGCGTATCACTACAAAGAAAAAACTTTTATAAAGCTTTACATAACATTAAAAGACCAAAATGTAAATCATGAAAAATTAAAACGTGAACTTATGAGTCTTTGTCAGAAAAAGTTGATAAAATACGCCGTCCCATATGAAATTGAAATAATAAACGAAATGCCAAGGACAAGCTTTGGCAAGATCGATTACAAAAAATTTGAAATAAGGAGCTGATGATGAAAAGCAAAACCTTAACAAAAGAAAATCAAGAAGCTTTGCAGCCACAAGAAGAAGAAAAACTTGATGTCAAAATTGAAAAAAGCGAAGAGGTTAAAAATCCCGAGGAAGAGAAGGTTACAAAAAGAATAAAAAGCATCGATCGTTTTCGCGGTTTTTGCGTTTTTTGCATGTTGATTTTTCAATTTTTGAAAAACTTTCCAAGCCTTGGATTCCTGGCCAGGCTTGCAGATCACTCTCTTGAAAACGGCATCGTCATTTTGCCAGGCATGACACTTGCCGACATCATCGCCCCAGCATTTATCTTTGCAATCGGCCTCACCTTCACGCTCTCGTTTGTCAAGTGGCAAAAACTTTATGGAACAAAACGCGCCATCGTGCACTATCTTGAACGCGCACTTTCCATCATCGGCCTTGGAACCTTTTTGGAAGTGTGCAACAAAGTTATCGACAGCATGAGTGGCTACACCTTGAACGCATTTGATTACGTGGCATTATCCTTTTCCATCGTCGCAATAATCGGCCTTGTGTTGAGACTTTTGGCAAACATTCCTGCCTGGAAGAAAAAATTAGGCCCTGTTGCTGAACAAATCTTCTACATTGCGCTTTCCTGTTTGGGCTTTATGAACATCATCATCTCAACCATAGATTTTGTAAACATTTATGGCGACTATGGTGCTTTCAGATATGATTACTGGGTGACCTTGCAAGGCATAGGTTTTGCAATTTTGGTGGCATTCCCTTTTGTAAAATCCAAGCCATGGGTAAAACTTTTGGGTGGATTTTTGATCGCTTTGGCCTTTTCAATCTTCCATCAAATTGGCGACAACAAAGCTTGGCTTGATGTTATCGTTCATGGCGGCGTTGTCGGAGGTTTTGGCTGGGGAGCAATGCTCATCTTCGACATGTTTATCGCAGACATTTATTTCTCCGGCAAAAAGTCCAGTGCCTTTGCTTGGTGCGTGAGCTTTTTCGCACTTGGCCTGGTTTTGGTTCAATGGCTCGGAGTGATAAACATGGGCAGCTGCTCACCAACTTTCATCTTGGTTGGCACAGGCCTGAGCGGAATCCTGTTTTTCTTCTTTGATGTCACTGACAGGTTTTACAAAATCAAATTCGACCCACTCGTTTGGTGGGGCAAAAACCCAATTATAATGTTTTTGGTTGAATTTTTCGTCATCGGACTTTACACAACTTTCATGCCAGAAGCAGCACTTGCAGGCGCCGCATGGTGGCTTGCCCTCATTCAGGGCGTGATCGCCGTCGTCGCCCTGACAGCAATAGCATACGGCCTTTCTAGAATCAAAAACTCCATCAGCTTGTAGTAAAATTTCTCTGAGCAAGTTATCAATCCTCCCCTGACATAGGCATATATAAATGGGGAGGATATTTTTTATGAACCAAATAGACAACAAGTTTTTTTCCTTGGTTTCTCAAATTCAAAACACAACATATGAAAAGCTTGTGTTCAGAATCAAAAAAGGTTTTTGTTTTTTGCCTGAAAACATCAAGGCCAATCTTGAAAACTATTTCGCCACATATGATTTTTGGGGCAGCCTTTCAGAAGAAAAAGGTGATTTTGATGAAATCGAAAAAAAGGCAAAGGTTTTGAAATGTCATATATCTGATTTTGTTTGGCTTTATCGAAAACTTGAAGATTACAGCTCAAAGTTTTTGTTGTTTGCCATACTAAACAACTGGTTGAACTATGATTTCACCTCTCTAAAACAGAGCATTTGCCAAAAAGGAAAGCACTATTTCGATTATGACTTGCTTGCCCATTGCAAGAATGAAGTCTTCGTCGATGTTGGTGCTTACACAGGAGACACGGTTTTGGATTTTATAAATTTCTATGGCAAAGATTCCTACAAACGAATTTACTGTTTCGAAATCACTCCAAGCATATTTGATTGTCTTCAAACCAATTTAAAAAATTATTCAAACATCACTTTTGTCAATAAAGCTTTGAAAAATAAACCCGGCTTTGCCTGGTTAGATGAAAATTCTGGCAGTGTTTCAGCCAACAGAACTTCAAAAAACGGAGCACAAAAAATCTTGTGCACCACCTTGGACAATGAAGTCAAACAAAAGGTCAGTTTGATCAAAATGGACATCGAAGGCGACGAAGAAAAGGCCTTGATTGGTTGCAAGCGACACATAACTGTTGACAACCCAAAACTTTTCATCTCGCTTTATCACAAAAACGAACATTACTACAAGCTTCCTCGCTTGATTTACAGTTACAACAAAAAATACAAATTCTATTTGCGAAACTACGGCGGTGGAATGTATCCAACAGAAATCGTGCTTTTGGCATTTCCAAAATAAAAGAGGCCAAAAAGCCTCTTTTTTAATGTGGTTGTTTTGCGGACAAAATTAATCTTCAAAATATTGTCTTGTTATTATCGCTTTGAGCGCTCCTGTGAGTGTTCCTGTTGAAAGGCCGCTGGCCTTAAATTTCACAACATCACCAGCGTTGAGATTTTGCATTGCAGTCCATGTGACAAATGAATAATTGCCACTGCTTACAAATGCCAAACAGCCCTCTGGTGTTTGACCGTTGACCTCGATTTCCAAACCTCCGCCTGTGCTGGTTGAATTTCTTGTGTCAACATCGCAATGAATTGTGATCAAATAGCAACCTGTTTCATTGACATTAACGCTGTCACCAGAAACTTCCAGATCAGCTGCCGAAGTCGGCATTTTGTGCAGCAAAGTAGGGCTGCTGAAATAGTCTCCGCTTTTTGACGCCATGCGAACTTCATAGTAACATTGATTTGCACAATGCCCCTTTGGTCCAGTCGCGCCGGTGGCACCTGTTGCACCTGTTGCACCTTTGACACCTGTGGCACCAGTCATACCGGTTGCACCTGTAACACCTGTGGCTCCTGTCGGACCAGTGACACCGATCAAACCGATAGGGCCTGTCGGGCCAGTAGGACCTGTGGCTCCTGTCGCTCCGGTTGCGCCTGTTGCGCCCTTAGAACCAGTTGAACCCGTCGGGCCAGTAGGACCTGTTGGGCCCGTTGGACCTGTTGGGCCCATTTCGCCATCAGCGCCGCATTCACCTTGTTCACCCTTCTCGCCTTGCTCACCCTTTTCGCCTTTGTCCCCTTGAATACCTTGTGGAATAACAAAGTTGAAAATATGATCTGGTCCCACGCCGCTGTCAGTTACAGAGGCCTCAGTGCCAGCTCCACCAGTTGTCGTTGTTCCAACTGCAAGAGTTTGAGCGATGGCATCGGCACCTGTGGCACCTGTCGCTCCGGTGGCTCCTGTTGCACCAGTGGCACCTGTCGCGCCAGCTTCACCCGGGTCACCTTTGTCGCCCTTGTCGCCCTTCTCACCTTTTTCGCCTTGAATGCCTTGAATGCCTCGTGGAATAACAAAGTCAAATATATGATTTTGGCCTACACCGCTGTCAGTAACAGCGGCTTCCTCACCAGGCTCACCAGTTGTTGTTGTTCCAACTGCAAGAGTTGCAGCAACTCCATCTGCCCCAGTTGCTCCGGTGGCGCCTGTTGCCCCCGTCGCACCTGTAACGCCAGTCGCACCAGTGGCACCCGTGGCCCCGGTTACACCAGACAAACCAACAGCACCTGTCGCGCCTGTTGCGCCGGTCGCACCAGTGGCACCGGTTGCTCCTGTAACACCCGTGGCGCCTGTTGGACCTGTTGGACCAGCCGAATTTGCAATAATAAATTTTGTGCCGTCACAAGGAAATCCACAACCACAGCAACCGTTCATAAACATTGTATACCTCCTTTACGGTACACTATCATTTTATTGACACGGCTTTTCAAATGTTACAAAACAAGCTGTTTTAAAATCATCAAAAAAAGCGATCAATTTTGATCGCTTTTTTCATTTATCTGTTCTGAATTTTGTTCGTCTGTTGGCTTCTGAATCTCAGGCGTCTCAGGCAAAACTTGCTGAGTTTGAGCTTGATCTCTGGCCAACAATTTTTTGTTTCTGCTTACATCAACCATGATAAACACAGCAGCCAGCACAAAAACAAGCATCATGATGAGTGAAAGGACATCGAATCCGTTAAACAATCCAAAAAGAATAAATGCAGCCTCAATGACATCGAAAACAAATGTCGTGATCACCAAACCCTTTTTGTTTGCAAATTTTTGTGGATCATAATTTATTCTGGAAAATGAAACTGCTGAAAATATCAGCCCTAGCAACCCAAATATAGTTGGGACAAGCATGATCACAATCGCAATCATCAATGTCATATCGGCCATGGCACCAGTTATTCCTTCAATGATTCCTGTGCCCGTGATAAGAACAATCAACGCCAGCGCGCAGTAAACTATATAGGCAACAAAACACAACAAACTCAAAATCAAACCTGTGAGTAAAAAAGGTCTGGTCACTTTTTTCATTTTAATTCTCCCTTCCATAATTTTAATTAATTTTACAAAACTTAACTCACCGTTGTCAAGCAAAAAGAGTAACAATCAGTTTCGAGGTTTATTTTGGTTATAATAATCGACTAAATCCTTTGGAAAATACTTTTTGTCTTTCAGCCTTTCAGGGTCAACCCCTAAAATTGCAGCCAAAGCGCCCGCCTCAAAAGACCAATAACCGAAATAAGTGTCGCAGTCGCTTTTGTCATTGCCGTACCAATATTCATAACTTTGGCAACGATACCAGTCGGACAGGTAATCACTAATGGCCGATGCCGCGTCATTGTCATTTTGTAAGGCATCACATAATTTCAGATAAAATTTAAGACGACGTAATGGACCTTCCGTTGGTAAATAATTGGGCTTTTCTCCATAATTGAGAAGAAAATCAAACAACCATTTCTTTTCCCCTGTTTGTTGAAATCGTTCCTTAATAAAGGACAAACTTTGAGCGTCATTTAAAAGGATACCTAATGAAATAATTGAAATCGGCTTAAAATAACCCTTTAACCAATAGGTGCATTCATTGGATTGTTTAATTAAACCCTGGAAATCAGTTTTCAACTCGTTAATTGGTACCCCCAACGAGTACTCGGCTATGAGTTTATGAAATTGGCAACGCCACCTTGATTCTTTGACAAACGGGATCTGTTTTTCTCTTACATCACCATTCATTAACATAGCAGAATAATCATTGATGTCTGTTTCCTGACTGTATATGAAATTAATAAAATATTCCTCAGATTTTAGTTTATCTCTCAGCATGTATTTGACTCCTTTTGTTCAGTGTACCATATTTTCAGAATTATACAAAGAAGATTTGAATATTTGCAAGCTTGCTTGGAGAAGAGCACAAAGCAAAATCACATCACTTTTTGCGTGATACCAAGGCTCGCCCTGGGAAGGCAGTCTCTTACAAAAAAAGCCCGTCTGGGCTAATATATTTTTCTGGAGCTGCTGACGGGAATCGGACCCGTGACCTCCGCCTTACCAAGGCGACGCTCTACCGACTGAGCCACAGCAGCAATATTATCGTTGTTTAAAGCGCCGCCTTAAACACTACCTTTAATATTATCAGCAATTTGCAATTATGTCAATCTTTTGGCCGCATTTTTGTTGATTTGATAAAAAATTTAATTGGTTTTGTTCATGTTTTATTTAAATTTGAACAGTCATTTTCACAAAGCTTATCATAACGCGGAGGTCACGGGTCCGATTCCCGTCAGCAGCTCCATGAACAAAAGTCGCTAAATCTTTGATTTAGCGACTTTTTCTTTTTGGTTTAGAGAACACTATCCTCGTCAAAAAAACAATAGGCGTCAATTTTAACTGCCGCAGGTGTCAACTTTTTGCATAAAAAAAGACCAAAAATTGATAACTTCAACTTTCGGTCTAAAACTTTCTAAAACTTCCTAAAACTGCTCCCGCAGGTGTCAGTAGGTGTCA
>CALVYS010000022.1 GCA_944372355.1 uncultured Clostridia bacterium
CAACTGTGAGCTGTTTTCCACACAAACAATCACATTTCCCGAAACTATGCTGTCCGCCGTATCGTCGAATTTCACCATCTTTACATCGGCCAGGTTGACAAGGCTGGATTTTATATCCTCCAAACTCACCTTCTCGTTTTGCAAAGTCAGTGGCCTGCACAGACCGTCAAGAAAGAGTTGGTTGTCTATCATGCTGCGCAAAAAAATCAGCCCAACCTTTTGAGAAGCCTGCGTTTCAATCACCCTGATGGAAACATCTGTGGAATCGTTAAGCTGCTTTTTAAGTTTTTGCAATCTTTTTTCGATATTAAAAAACATACCACCTTCCTTGAAAGTAGTATGTTAAAAGTTTTTTTATTTATGCTTACATACTAACGCGCGTTGGCGAAGAGCTGTAAATGTTGAACTCATCTGCTTCCGGTTGCACGGTGTAAGTCGTGCCTGACTGATAAATTGCCCGCAAGTTTGCCATTATCAGCCAAGTTCCATTTGAATATTCATAGTCAAGCTGTTCGATCAAAAAGCTGCCGCCCAAATTGTCCATAACCCTTATTGCGGAAACCTTTTCACTTGATCCAATCGTCAAAACGCAGGTGGTTGGATTTAAAAACGCACTGTTAAATGCTGGAATCTCATGAATTACAGTGGCTGTGAATTGAGTTGATGGCTGACTTTCAATGTAATTAGCATTGTTTGAGCAACTTGTGACCACCACACTTCTTTCTCCGCCTGGCAAAGCGGAAAGCTCAAAAGAAAGTTCTTGCGTTGCCATCGATTGAAGCTCATCGCCAACTGAAAAGTAAATTGTGTAATAATCGGCACCTCTCACCTGATCCCAAGTCAAGATTCCATCTGCTAGGCTGACATTTGGCGAAGCGAGTTTTAAAGCAAAGCTGCTTATGATCTCCTCTCCATAATCACCCGCAAGCACACCTGCGCTGTCAACATAGCAAACTGAGATTGTGTAATTTTCGCCAAGTCTGAGATTGCCCTGCCAAAACTCTTCGGTTATGTCAAGTGTGCGAGAAGATGAGTCATACAATCTCTCCTCACCATTTGAAACAAACCTAAATCGATAAGTGTAATCTTCGTCAGCCTCATCAGCTTGAACAAAAATTTGTTCACCGCTCAGAATCACTGAAACATTTTTGCCTTCACTTGGCCTGAGAAGCACCAAACACAAAACTATCACGGCGATGATCACCGCGAGAGAAACGCCTACGCTGACTCCTATGATAATTTTCTTTTTTTTGCTCACGATTCTATTATACAACAAAATAATCTTTTAACAAATCAATTTTAATCAATTTAGATATTGACAAATTAACATTAGTGTGCTAAAATATGAATAAATTGGAGGGCAAATTATGAATTTTGAATTTTTGAGCACTTTTCAACTGACAACATTCGTTTTGGGAATCGTTTTCTCAATCTTGACAATCGCGGTGGTGTTTTACACACTTAGACACCCAGACAGGTATAGATCATTGTTTGTTAAAATTCTTTTCACCATCATCGTTCCATTTGTTATGTTTATGATGTGGTTCGCTTGCGTGTTTGCAGCATATGAGATCTTGGATTCCAACGAACTTTACATCATGTTGATTTCAATCGCTTGTGGCGCAGCAGTTATGGGACTTGTGGTTGGAGTTGCTTACCTGATCGAACGCATCGTTAAAAACAAAGAACAAGCAAACGAAGAACAAGAAGAAATTGAAGAAGTTGAAGATGCAACCGAAGCAACCGAACTTGCAAATGAAGAAACCGAAGCTCCTGTTGAGGCAGCTGAACCTGAGCAAGAAGTTGAGGAAAACAAAGAAGCGCCAATCGAAACAACAGCTGCAAACGAAGTTGAAACAGAACAAGTTGTGGAAAACGAAGCTGGCGAAACGGTTCAACAAACCCAAACAGAAGAAAAAGATCGAACAGAAGAATAAACTTAAACAAAAAAAACGAGCAAGTTGCTCGTTTTTTTTTATTGTGTTTTTTTTACTGAGCGGTTTCTTCTTCGGGCAATATAATTTCTCCATTTTCTGGGAATATATCCTGAGGTTTTGAAACATCAAAGGCTTGATTCACCAAGCTGTAATTAATTTGATATCTGGCTGTGCAGTTGGCATTTGCCGAAAGCACTCCCGCCAAAACGATGTAACCAGTGAAGGCTTGATCCATTATGATTCTTTCTATCTGGCCATTTGTTTTGTTGATTACAAACTGAAATGAAAGCGAGAAGGTGTCAGCCACAGGCAGCTCTTTTATCATGCCGTGATAGTATTCGTAATATTCCTGTGGAATAGCTTTGCTGTCGAGTTTTAAAGTTATTATCCTATATTTCTTGTTTGTGTTGTTGTTTTGAGTGATCGTAGAGTTGTCTTTTGTAAATTCCACTGCAAGTGGCAAAGAGTAAAGAATTTTATACTGTGCAAGCACATCTTCATATGTTGAAATTTCCAAGCTGGCTGTGTCCGAATTCAAATTGTAGGTTTTATTTTGAGCATCGCTGTCTTTTGTTCGAATAACATAACCCTCACCAGTTGAAGAATTTGTGTAAATTCCCCTATACTCACTTAAAATCCAGCCATTGCTTGTGAAGAAGGACTCTGTGTTTGCAGGATCGTAATAATAGAAAAACTCCTCCAAAGCTTCGTCTCCACATTTTTGAATGGTTCCATTTGCATACTGATTCAAGGTTACCTTTAAACCAGTGCCATCTAATGTGCCATTTCCAACAAAATTGACAGAAAAGCTGCCTTTGTAGCCTACACTGTTTTTGATTAAATCTAAACCATAATTTATAAGCTTTAACTCATCTGTTGGAAGAATTATTTCTTCTCCACTGTCACCTGTTTCCTCGTCATCGGATACTGTATTTTCATCGTCGTCATCTATAAGCCCATCAAGCGGGTCATCTATTGACGGCTGTGTTGCAGACACCGATGGAGCAACTAAAAACCCTACGCCGAGATATGTTCCAATCAGCGCTAACACAAAGAAGATCATAATTGTAAATTTTAGGCTTTTAGTCTTCATTTGGTATCCTTTTTTTAACTTGTCCATAAAAATTTGTGGTTATAACGAATCAGCAAGTTGAACCGTTTTGTTGATTGTTGAAAATTTTTGTGTTGTTGTCACTTGTGAAGTCACACTTACAGTCATGCCATTGTAATCAGTGTTTGCAGTAAATGCCTCTGAACGGTTGATTTGGGTGATCGCACCCGTTTCCTTGTGGATTGTAAATGTGATTTCAACCCCTTCACTTCCATAGCTCAAATTTGAAAGCTGGCCGTTTGAAAGCCAGTAATTTTGATAGCCTGTTGACAAATATGCCGGCTTTACTTTTATCGTTATATATCTGTAAACTTTTGAGCTTTCTTTATTATCTCTTGTCACACTTGCATTTGCACTTGTCAAAGTGATTGGGAATCCTTCACCTTGAATGACTCCAAACTCTTCTAAAACGCTGTCTTTTGTGGTTAAATCGTTTCGGTTTGCCTGTGAAAGATCATAGGTTTGCTGCTGCCAATTATATGCTGGTGTAAATGCAATTTGTGCCTCGTTTGTGTCGTAATTTACATAAATTCCGCGATAATAGTTTGCCACCATGCTTGCAGCCAACCCAGAAGCATCAGAGTGAAAATAGAAATTTTCCACAGAGACAGTTTCACCATTGGAGTTCACTCCCTTGGAAATTGTGCCATTGACTGATTGCACAACACTGACTCCAACAGCCGTGTTTGTCATAGTTTGAGAAAAATTGCTTTGGTATCCCTTGCCTGTTGCGATTAAATTAAGACCATAATTCACAAGTTTTAAAGGATCGGTTGGCAAGATTACCTCTTCACCGTTTTCATCATCTTCATCGTCCATTACCGGAGGTTCCACATCATCATCAGGCAAAGTGACTTCACCCGTTCCGCCTTGTTGAACGCCAAGATTGGTGTCATTGAATATAAAAAGACTCATGCCTATATAGCAACCTATAAGGGCAATGAGTCCGATCACTAATAAGTTATATTTCCATTTTTTAAAAGTCATTTCAAATCCTTGGGCTGAAAAATACCTCAACCCTAGTTTAGGTTAACATATTTTTCGTTTTTAGTCAACAATTATTGATAAGAAAATCAATTTTTCATATGGAGAAATGGCTCATATTTTGTCACATTCTTTCACTATAATATATTCACTATCTCACAATTATATTAACAATTCGACCAGGCACCACAATTTCCTTTACAATCGTTTTGCCTTCAAGGGCCGCTCCGATTTTTTCATCTGCCTTGACAAGAGCCAGAATTTCCTCGTTTGAAGCGTTTGTCGGAAGGTTTAACCTTGTGATGATCTTGCTGTTGACTTGAATCGCAAGTTCCGCTTCGGATTTGACAAGATCTTTTTCGTTATATTCCGGCCAAGATTGGTCTGTTATTTGTGCATCAAACACCCTCTCAAACATTTCACTGGTTATATGCGGAGCGAGTGGGTTGAGCATAATCAAAAACTGTCTGAGCTCTTCTTTCGTGATGAAGCCATCTTCTTTTATTTTCTTGACAAAAATCATCATCGCCGAAATCGCAGTGTTGAGTTTGAGGTTTTCATAATCTTCACTGACCTTTTTGTTCAAGGTTGCAAGCTCATAGCTATGCTCTTTGGAAACTCCCTCTCCCTTGATCATATCTTGAAGCGACCAAACCTTGTCGACAAAAGATGTTATGCCTTTGATCCCATCATAAGTCCAAGGTGTGTTGTCCTCATAGCCTCCAAGGAAATGCAGGTGCATACGTGTCACATCAGCGCCATACTTGTCAATGACATCAAGCGGCGAAACACCGTTTTTGGAGCTTTTGCTCATCTTTTTGCCTTCATCATCTAAAACAAGACCGCTGCCCATCTTTCTGACAAACGGATCTCTTGTTGGCACAGCTCCAATCTCATAAAGAAAGTTTTGCCAGAAAAACGCATAAAGAACGTGTCTTGTTATATGCTCAGTTCCGCCCGTGTAGCAGTCTACACTGCCCCAATATTTAAGTTTTTCATAGTCTGCAAGTTTTTCGCTGTTGTGTGGATCAACATATCTCAGCCAATACCAGCTTGACCCAGCCCAGTTTGGCATGGTGTCAGTCTCGCGTTTGGCATCTCTGCCACATTTTGGGCACTTGCAATTCACCCAATCGGTTGCTTTTGAAAGTGGAGAATCTCCATTTTTGTTTGGCATGTAATCCTTTACTTCCGGCAAAATCAATGGCAAATCCTTCTCACTCAAAGCCACCGCTCCACAATGTGGGCAGTTTATGATTGGAAAAGGCTCTCCCCAATATCTTTGACGATTGAACGCCCAATCCGTCATCTTGTAGTTGACTTTTTTGCGTGCAACACCCATATTTATAAGTTTTTCCGCAATTTTGACCTTGGCCTCTTTCACTGTCATGCCCGAAAATTCGGCAGAATTTATCAGTTTGCTGTTCTTTGGCAGGTATTCTCCCTTTTCAACAGCACGAGCGCTGGTGTCGCCTTCAATCACCTGCATAAATGGAATATTGAATTTTTGAGCAAACTCAAAATCCCTTTGATCGTGCGATGGCACCGCCATAACAGCACCAGTTGCATAGCCTGCAAGCACAAAATCTGCAATGTAAACATCAACCTTTCTGCCATTGCAAGGATTGACAACATACAATCCTTCAAGTTTGCAACCTGTTTTATCTTTTTGGTCGCTCATACGGTCGAATTCGCTGCGAAGAGCCGTCCTTTTGCGATAAGCCTCCACTTCTGACCAGTTTTTGATGCTGGCTTTGAGTTTGTCGATGAGTTTTAGTTCTGGCGCAAGTGCCACAAAAGTTATGCCATACACAGTCTCAACACAAGTTGTGTAAATATCGAGCTTTTCAATCTTTTTGCCTTCGCTGTTGTATATGTCGAAGGTGATTTCGGTTCCTTCACTTCTGCCAATCCAGTTGCGTTGTGCCTCTTTCAAATTCTCCGCCATCTGAATTCTGTCAACATTTTGAAGAAGTTTGTCACCATACTCTCTCATCTTCAAAAACCAACTCTGGCGCTCCTCCTGCACCACATCAGATCCGCATCTGTCGCATTTGCCGCCTTGGCTGTCCTCATTTGACAAAACCGTTTGGCATTTTGGGCAAAAATTGACTTTGGCCGTCTCTTTGTAAGCTTTGCCGTGGTTGAAAAGTTGCAAAAAGATCCATTGTGTCCATTTGTAATATTCTGGATCACTTGTGCAGATGGTCCTGTCCCAATCAAATGAAAGGCCAATTTTTCGAGACTGCTCAATCACGGTTTTCATTCCATTGGCAACAAAATCATGTGGATTTATGCCAGTTTTTATCGCAGCATTTTCAGCTGGCAAACCAAAGGCATCTCCGCCTATCGGAAACAGCACATTGTAGCCTTTGAACCTTTTGTATCTTGCAAGAGCATCAGCTGGAACAGTGCCCTTTAAGTGGCCCATATGCAAATTGCCGCTGATGTTGTAAAACTCATATAAAACATAGTATTTTGGTTTGGTTGGGTGAAAATCTATCGCCTTAAAAGGCTTTTCATTAAACCATTTGTCCTGCCATTTTTTTTCAATTTGTTTGAAATCCATTGTAAGCTCCTTCTGTTTAACAGCAAGATTTTAGCATCTGCAAAGAAAAATGTCAAATAATTCGCAAAAATAGTTGACTTTCCTGTTTTAATAGGATATAATAACACAGTCTAAATTAAATCTTTCCAAAGATAGCAAGTGCTTTGCGTAAATGCCAGTTTGGCTGCTTGCCGAGGAAAAAGGCTGAATTCGAGTTCTTCTCTCTTGCTCCCTTTTTCTTTGGCGCAAGAGATTTTTTTTGGATTAAACACAAAACAAAATTTAAAAAGGAGGAAATATGAGTGCTAATTTTGAAGCAAAGAAAGTTGTAGTAAACGAAATCAAAGAAAAGCTTTCAAAAGCAAAATCTGTGGCTTTCGTTGGTTACAACGGTCTTACTGTTGAAGAAGACACAAAAATGCGCAGAGAGTTTAAAGCTAACGGCGCAGAATACAAAGTCTACAAAAACAGATTAATGCTCCTTGCACTTAACGAACTCGGAATCAAAGGTGCCGAAAAATATCTTGAAGGCACAAGCGCTGTCGCTTTTGGTTACGAAGATGAAGTCGCTCCGGCCAAAATCGTTTGCGACTATGCTGAAAAGACCAAAAAGCTTAACGTCAAATTTGGATTAATTAACGGAAACTTCGTTGAAAGCAAGGACATTGAAGCGTTGGCAAAACTTCCATCAAAGGATCAACTCATTGCCAAATTGCTTGGAACTTTACTTGCCCCTGCAAGTGCGCTTGTTAGAGTTCTTAACGCCCCTACTCAGGGACTTGCGATCGCTTTGAAAGCAATCGCTGACAAATAATTTTAGGAGGAAAGAAAAATGGCTGATATCAAAAATCTTGTTGAAGAAATCAAAAAGCTGACTATCGTTGAAGTTAGCGACCTTGTTAAAGCTCTTGAAGAAGAGTTTGGCGTGAGCGCAGCTGCTCCTGTTGCTGTTGCTGCTGCTCCTGCTGCTGCCGCTGCTGCTCCTGCCGCAGAGGAAAAATCTGAATTCACTGTTGCTCTTAAAGAAGTTGGAGCAAACAAAATCGCTGTGATCAAAGTTGTTAGAGAAATCACAGGTCTTGGACTTGGCGAGGCAAAAGCTCTTGTTGATGGCGCTCCAAGCACCATTAAAGAAAACGTGCCAACCGCTGAGGCAAAAGAAATCGAAGCTAAGCTTAAAGAAGCTGGCGCAACTGTTGAACTTAAATAATCTAAATTTTGATTTTAAAAATTGTTTTGTGTTTAAAAAACCTGAGCTAAAATGCTCAGGTTTTTCTTTTTATATTATAATATTATATATGTATAAAGTTAAACAAATAAAAAAAAGCTAGACCCATTGCCTAGCTTTTTGTTTTATGTGTTGGGATTATTCTTCTTCGCCTTCTTCACTTTCGTTTTCGAATGCTTTGAGTGATTGTTCGATTTCCATGATGTCATTTTTGAGTTGTTCGTTTTGAGTTTTCAAAATGAAGTACATTTTTTCAAGCACTGGGAAGCGCTCTTTGTTGTTTTCCATAACTTCATGGCAGTGTTGAACTGAAAGTTTGAGACCATCGAGAAGATCAAGTTCCTCAGCAAGTTTCTTTGCTTTTTCTTCGTCGATGTCAGCATAGTTGTTTACGCCATAGAGCATAACCTTCTGTTTTGCAACGATAGCTTCTTTTCTGCGAAGTTTCTTTTCATCATTTGCAAGAGTTTTGTTGACTTTTGCAAGTGGAAGATATTCTTTCTTGCAAGCGCGAAGTTCTTTTTCATTGGCTGAAAGTCTTTCTTGAAGTTCAGCAAGTTGTTTTTGATACTCTTCTTTTGAAAGTGCCGGAGCTGCAACTGAAACTTGCTCTGCGCCGCTTTCTTTTGCCTCTTCGATTTGTTTTGCAAGCTCTGCATATCTTGCTTTTTCAGCTTCAAGCTCTTCACGAAGTTTTTTGATTTCTTCTGATTCTTCGATTGCAGCGGTTGGAGCTTCTTCAACTTCTTCCTCAACAACCTCTTCTTCTGGAGCTGCTTGCTCTTCAACTTCCTCTTCGGCTTCTTCTGTTTCTTCTGCTTCTTCCTCATCTTCTTCCATTTGGGCTTGGATACGACGAAGAATTTCTTGTTTTCTTCTTTCTAATGCTGCACGAGCCTCGGCAATTTTTGCCTCCTCATCTTTTTCGGCTTCAGCTTCTTGCTCAGCTGGAACATATGCCTCAGCAACGATTTGAGCTGGCTCTTCTTTTACCTCTTCTTTGTTAGCTTCATCGAGGATTTCTTTAACAGCTGGATTTTCCAAAGCTTCAACTTTTGCGTCCTCTGGAAGCTGTTCAAACTTTTGAACAACCCTCTTTGCCTCTGATTTCTTTTTCTCATTAACCTTTTCGTTTTCACGCTTTGGATCAACGATTGACATCAAAAGATCGCCAAGGAAGAAAATCAAGAATCCGCCAGCAATGATTATGCCCAAAACAATTACTACTTGAAGAATGATTTGTCCCATAATTTTTACCTCTTTTTTTTAATTTTTTTATGTTTTGCAGGAAATTTTCCTGGAAACACCATTTTTTTGGTGGAGACGGCGGGAATTGAACCCGCGTCCGAAACAAGTTTTAAAAGCTGTTCTCCGTGTGCAGTCTGCTTTAAGATTTGACAAGGTTTTTAAAAACAGACGAAAATTCAAACCCTGCGTGCTTTTTTAATTTAATCGGAAAGGCCAAAAGCAAACTTTCCCGACGGCCACTTTTTGTTGACACCGATTTGCAAGCAAAGTGGAACGAGCAATCAGCGGACTGTTAAGCAGCAGCTAAACTAGTCTTGTAGTTATTGTTTGCGTTTATTTTTTTGACACCTTTTAGGTTGGCATCGAAACCACACGCTGTGCACTTTCTCCCTTGCCCCGTCGAAGCCTTATCGCCCCCCTTCTTTTACAACCCTGCGAATCTCTTTTTTGACGGAATTGTCTTTTTCAGTGGTTCGCTTGTCATAAAGATGTTTGCCTTTCGCAAGCCCTATGCTGACCTTGACTTTGCCTTTGTCGAAGTAAGCTTTGGTTGCCATGATCGAAAAGCCTTTTTCTTGAACCTTTCGAGCAAACTTTGCGATTTCAGCTTTGTGAAGCAAAAGCTTTCTGTCTCTGCGCTCATCAAGTTTTGAGATTTTGTCATGCTCATATGGTTTAATGTATGCATTTTTTAGGAAAACTTCATCATTTTTAATAACAACAAAGCTTTCGTTCAAACTCATGCCATTAAGCCTTATGGACTTGACCTCACTGCCTCTCAGCTCGATGCCCGCTTCGATCAAATCTGAAATGAAGAAATTGAAAAACGCTTTTTTATTGGTTGTGATAACCTTCATTTCGTTATTCATTATATCACCTTTCTTTATATATTTCAAGACCCTTTTTTAATTTTTTTTAATTTTCAGCCCATTTTTTTCAACTTTTGAGCAAATTTTCATAATTTTTAAGTGTTTGCAGGCACAAAATCAATCTTTCTTGTGAAAACATTAGCTGAAATGAGTTTGACCTTTATTGGATCCCCGATTTTGTAAACTCTGGACTGATTTTTAAGCTCCAACGATTTTTCAAAGTACAAATAACCATCACCCGGAAGGTCCTCAATCTTGATCAAGCCTTCCGCACTGTTTTCCAGTCCAACAAAGACGCCAAAATTTGTGACGCTTGTGATTCTGCCATCGAACACCTCGCCCACATGATCTTTCATAAGATATGTAAGCCAGAGGTCATCAACTTCGCGTTCGGCTTTTTCGCTGTTGCGTTCGGTTTCAGAGCTTTGCAAAGCTGACTCATATGTCAGCTCTTCCAACTCTTCCAAACGCATTGGCGCAAACTTTTCACGATTGTGCAAGCTCTCCTTGATGATGCGATGAATTGTCAAATCTGGATAACGGCGGATTGGAGAGGTGAAATGGCAATAATAGTCAAGTGCCAGACCAAAGTGACCGAGATTTTGATTTTTGTAGACAGCTTTTTGCATGCTTCTTAATATAATCTTATTCGCAGGCTCAGTGTAAGGTTTGCCACTGACGCTTGCAAGCAGCTTGCAAAAATAGCTTGGTGAGATGATTTTTGGAATTTGTGGCACGCTGAGCCCAAGAGCATGCAAAAAGTCAAGCACGGCCTTGGTTTTTTCCACAGTCGGTTTTTCATGAACACGATAGACAAACGGAATTTGCTTTAAAGCGAAATGTTTTGCGATGGTTTCATTGGCAAGCACCATAAACTCTTCGATCAAACGATGAGCATCATTGCGCTCGCGTTTTTTAACATCGACAACATATCCTTCTTCATCAAATACAAATTCGGATTCTGGCACATCTAAATCAAGTGCCCCCCGCTTTTCTCTTGCAGCTTGCAAAATTTTTGCTAGTTTTCCCATCATTTGCAGCTCTTTCTTGACAGCATTTGCCTTTGGAGTGCTGCTTTTGCCAAGCAAGATGGGATAAACTTCGGTGTAAGTCAGCCTCGCTTTGCTTTTGATGACGCTTTCTTTGATGTCATACTTTTCAACTTTGCCATTTTTATCCACTTGCATTATGCAAGAAAGAGTCAATCTTTCCACGCCTTCATTCAAAGAACAAATGCCATTTGAAAGTGCAACTGGAAGCATTGGCAAAACTTTGATTGGAAAATATGTGCTTGTCCCGCGCTCAAAAGCCGCCTCGTCAATCACTGAGCCTGTTTTGACATACTCTCCAACATCTGCGATGTGCACGCCAAGTTCGAATCCGTCATCTGGCAGGGCTTTGATTGAAACTGCGTCGTCAAAATCCTTGGCATCTTCACCATCTATTGTGAATGTGACAATCCCAGTCAAATCCAACCTGCCTTTTTTCTGTTTGGCTGAGACCGGCTTGTTTAAGCTGTTTGCAAGTGCCTCAACATCGTCTGAAAACTGCTCATAAAGATTGCGCTCACGAATTATGCCAAGCTCCAAAGTTTTGACATCATCACTTTGGCCAAGCACTTCGATAACCTCACCACTGATCTTTCCATTGGTTCTGCGAATGACTTTTATGACAACCTTGTCATTTGGCCTTGCAGAGATTTTTGACTTTATCAAAGGGATTTTAAAAGGTATTTTGTTGTTGTCTGGCTCTAAAAACGAGTTTTTGCTGACCTTAACCACTCTGCCAACCAGCCTCTCAACCGGTTTTACCACTTTGACAACTTCACCATCTGCGCCATTGTCGGTGGAAAAAAGTTTGACAACCACCTGGTCGCCATCAATCGTTCCAAGTGTGCGATTGCCAGGAATAAAAATATCCTCCTGCCTGCCTATGTCACAAAACCCAAAACCTTTGCTTGAACCGAGAAACTTGCCTGTCACATATCCTCGCGAAGGCAGCACCAAAAACTTGCCCTTTCTGATTTCGAAAATTTCGCCGTTTTTGAGCATTTTTTCGATTTCAAATTTGATTTTTTCAACAGGCACTTGCAAATTGTCGGCCAAAAATAAAAAAAGATTGTCCGGCTTTGAATAAACCAAACTATCTTTTGACATCAATTCTTTGATTCTTTCTTTGATCATGTTCTGTTTACAATTTCAGTCACGAAGTAAATTATGACGCAAACCACAATTATGCTGGCACAAATGATTGTGGTGAGTTTGAGTTTGCCATCACGCGTGCTGCCTTTGTTTTTTGCATAATATGTTTCTTGTATTCCTGTGAGAGGATTTCCATCACTTGACGAATTGGATTGCATGAGCACTGCAATAATAACGATGATCGCACACACGATCACAATCAAAAAAAGCACATAGCGAAGATTTGGCAAAAAAGTTGTCAGCCAATCCGCCTGCAATTCATCAGCCAGCAAATTTGAGATTAGATTCATCGGTCAAGCTCCTTTTAGCGCGCCAAACAGACATATACTGTCAGCCCTATTATTATAGCCAAAAACAAAAATGAAAAAAAGCGAAATTTAGCTTTTGATCCTGTGAAACCTTTGATAAGGTTGATAAAGAAAATCGTTGCTAAAATGACAAAGATAACCATCACGATGGCAAAGGTCACATTAGACCAGCCTCGGATCCAATTTGTTATATCTGCAAAAAAATTCCCCAGCAGTGACACGCTTTTCTCCTTTGTCAGCTTAAATTATATCATACAAAAAACTTTTTTTCAAGCGCTTTGCATGCATAATTTGCAGCTTTTGTCGTTTTTGACAAAGAAAAAAAGGCTTTCGCCTTTATTTTTATCAAAGTGATCTGATTGGAAAATGTTCCACAAGATCCGACATGTCATAAAATCCAGGTTTGCAACAGCGCAGATATTCCGCAGCTTTGCAAATACCTTCGGCAAACGCGTTGCGATTTTCTGCCAAATGTGAAAGCCTTATTATCTCATTTTTGCCAAAAAAACTGACTTCATGGTTTCCAATCACATCGCCGCCGCGTGCACTTGAAATTTCAACCTTCGGGTTGTTTTTTGAAATCACTTCCCTCAAACTCAGTGCTGTGCCCGATGGGGCATCTTTTTTGGCAGCGTGGTGCTCTTCATGAATGTGAACATCTGAGTCAAAGCGCTGCGAGATCAGATCTGCGGCCTCTTTGAAAACCTCCGCCCCAATCGCCATGTTGTAAGACAGAAAAACCGGCACTATTTTTGAGCATTCTTTGATCTTTTTGATCTGCTCCTCCGTGTGCCCGGTGCAAGCTATGACAACCGGAATTCCATTTTCAAGTGCATCAAACGTGCTTTCCACCGATTGATCGGCACAAGAACAATCTACGATTATGTCATACTCAAAAGGTATCTCTTGCAAGCTTTTATACTCCCCGCCTTCTTTATCCACTTCAAAGACAAGGTGCTGACGTTTTAAAATTCCATTCACAGCGCTGCCCAATCGTCCGGACGCGCCAACAAGTGCTACTACCATGTTAATTTATTATGATTTGCCAGCAAATTTTGTTATAATTTTTTCCTAGGAGGAAGAAATGAAAACTTATCGAAAAGAATTGTGGTTTAACCTGCCATCACGCCGCGGCCTTGTCAACATTACAAATCAGGTTCAGGCGGCAATAACAGAAAGCGGCATCAAAGAGGGATTGGCTCTTGTCAACGCCATGAACATCACATCAAGCGTTTTTATCAATGATGATGAAAGTGGTTTGCATCAAGATTTTGAAAGATGGCTGGAAAAACTGGCACCTGAAAAACCATACGAGCAATATGCGCACAACGGCTATGAGGACAACGCGGACGCGCACCTCAAACGCACGATCATGGGGCGAGAGGTGGTGGTGGCCATAACCAATGGCAGGCTTGACTTTGGAACTTGGGAACAAATTTTTTATTTCGAGTTTGACGGCAAGCGACGCAAACACGCTCTTATCAAAATCATTGGCGAGTAAAACTTGGAGAGAGCTCCAAGTTTTTTATTTGTCGAAATTTGACTATTTTTCTTTCTTACAACAATTTTGTTAGAATTTAAAAAAACAATATGTTACAATAAAATTAACAATTGAAAGAAAAAAGAGAGCTGTTACACTCTCTTCCCTGCACCAATGTGCTTGTGTTTAGAAATACATTTATTTGAACGCGATATGTTTTCTAGACAATATAAGATTAACAAATTTTTACAAAGGAGTCAACCAAAATGAACAAAAAATATTATATCGGTTTGGACATCGGCACCAACAGCTGTGGATTTGCAGTGACAGATGAGCATTATAATTTGATAAAGGCAAAAGGAAAAAAGCTTTGGGGAGTTCGTCTTTTTGATAAAGCAGAAACAGCAAAAGAGCGCCGCATGAAAAGGACCTCGCGAAGAAGGCTT
>CALVYS010000023.1 GCA_944372355.1 uncultured Clostridia bacterium
AGCGCGCAGAGATCAAGGTGCTGACAAGTTATTTGAGGCTTTTTGTCAATCCAGACGATGACGTGGCTTTTTTGCGTGTGGTCAATTTCCCAAAACGTGGCATAGGCGATGGGGCGCTTTCTAAGCTTTCCAAGCTCGCAGATGGCGAAGGTCTGCTTAAAACCGTGCTTAGCGACAGATTGGAGATGGACAGTGCTTTAAGCAAAAAACTTGAAAAATTCAAGGCCACTTATCAATTTTTATCCGAGCTTGATTTGCCGCTTGATGAATTTGTCAGCGAAGTGATTTCGAAATTTGAAATCAGAGAAGCGTTTGACAAAAAGACGGACGAGGGCTTCAACAAACTTATGAACATCTCTTCTTTTGAAGCGGGCGTGCAAGAGTTTGTAAGGCTGAATCCTGAGGCCACGCTTGAAGGCTATTTGGAAAACATAACGCTCACCTCCGACACGGACACGATTGGAGAGGGGGGCTATGTGACAATCGCCACAGTGCACGCAGTCAAAGGGCTGGAATTTAAAAATGTTTTTATCATTGGACTTGAAGAGGGCATCTTTCCAATCAGCCGATCGAATTCTGCTGAGGATATGGAAGAGGAACGCCGCCTCATGTATGTGGCTGTGACAAGGGCGGAGGAACGCGTGATCTTGACTCATTGCACGCGCAGGTTCTTGTATGGCAAAACTTCCTATCAGATGCCAAGCAGGTTTTGCAAGGAACTGGGATTTTACGATTTCAAACCCAAACAAATCTTTTCGCAAGGTGATGCTCTTTCAGATTTTGAAAAATCAAAAAACGGGGTTAATTTTAATAAAAATGACGTTTTTTCGAACAAAATTCAAGAAATTAAGCCAAAATTTGATGCATCAAAATATATTGTTGGGCAAAAGGTCAGTCACCCTAAGTTTGGAACAGGCGAGATTAAAAGCATATCAGATGATGGGCTTGTTGGCGATATAAACTTTGAAGGTTTTGGCATGAAAAGCTTGATGCTGGAAATTGCACCGCTCACAATTTTGGAGGGATAAGATGGATAAAATTGAACAGATGAAAAATCTGATTAATCAAATTTACATTCACAATCACAATTATTACGATCTCGATTCACCAACCATTTCAGATGCCGAGTATGACAAGCTTTATTACAGCTTGGTGGATCTTGAAAAGCAAACCGGCGTCACGCTTGCAAACTCACCAACCCTGCGTGTTGGGGGGCAGGTTTTAGATGGCTTTAAAAAGAAAACTCACCCAAAAAGGCTTTATTCGCTCAACAAAGTGCGCTCGGAAGCGGAGCTAAAATCTTGGATAGATGACATGGAGGCTGTGCATGAGGGTGCCCAGTTCACTGTTGAATACAAGTTTGATGGCCTGCATCTTGTCATTGAATATCAAGATGGAAAATATATTTCGGCAACGACAAGGGGCAATGGAAGCGTTGGTGAAGATGTGACTGAGCAGGTGCGCACTATTCGTTCTGTTCCGTTGGAAATTCCGTTTAAAGGGCATTTGTTTGTGGAAGGCGAGGGAATGATGACGAATTCGTCATTAAAAATTTACAACAAACATTCTGACGAGCCTTTAAAGAATGCCAGAAATGCCGCCGCAGGGGCGATTCGCAACTTGGACCCAAAGGAAACAGCAAAAAGAAGGTTGGACTTTTTCTGCTATGGAGTTTTACAATGCGAAGGCAAAAATTTTGCTTCACAGGTGAAAATTCATGAATTTTTAACCCAAAATGGTTTTTTAACTGGCGATTATTTTGAAGTCACCTCTTCAATTTCAGAAATCATGCATGAGATAAAAAGAGTGGAGGCGATAAAAGACAAGATTGACATTTTGATTGATGGGCTTGTCATCAGTTTGAATAGCACGGCGTATCGTGAAGACATCGGCTGGACAAGCAAATTTCCAAAGTGGGCCATCGCTTACAAATTTGAGGCGCAAGAGATAAGCACAACCTTGCAAGATGTCATTTGGCAGGTGGGGAGAACTGGCAAAGTGACTCCGATCGCCGTGTTGGAGCCGGTTGAACTTGCAGGGGCAACCGTTTCGAGGGCGACCTTAAACAATATGGACGACATAACGCGAAAGAGGGTTTCGATTGGAAGCAGGGTTTTTGTCAGAAGGTCGAACGAAGTGATTCCAGAGGTGCTTGGATTGGCGGAGCGGGCCGAGAATGCCAAAGAAATTTCCGAGCCTGAATTTTGCCCATGTTGCCACAGCAAACTGATCAAAAAAGGGCCGCTGCTTTTCTGCACAAATCGTGAAGGGTGTGTCGATCAAATTGAGGGCAGAATAACGCACTTTGCCACGCGTGATGCTTTCAACATTGAAGGCCTGAATGACAAAACTGTTGAGGCGATGATCGATGTTTTAGGGGTTCGCAAGCCTTCGGATTTGTTCAAGCTTGAAAAGCAAGATTTTTTAAAACTTGACAAATTTAAGGATAAAAAAGCAGAAAATCTTTACAATTCCATTCAAAAAAGCAAAATTATTGACTTAAACAAGTTTTTGTTCTCTTTGGGAATTGGTGAGGTTGGAAGCAAAACGGCAACCGATCTTGCAAACAGATTTGGAAGTTTGAAAGCAATCAAAGAGGCAAAACTTTCGGAGATTGAAGCTGTCAGTGATATTGGACCAATCATTGCAAAAAATGTGTTCGACTTTTTCAGAGATCCAGCTAACCTCAGTGAAATCGATGCGTTGTTGGAAGCCGGAGTGCAGTTGCGCAATCCAAAAGAGAGAAACTTTGCTTCGCCGATTGCTGGCAAAAAGTTTGTGCTGACCGGCACTCTGCCAACCATGTCAAGATCAAAAGCAAGTGAGCTTATCATGGAAAATGGTGGCGAAGTTTCTGGCTCCGTTTCAAAAAACACAGACTTTGTTTTGCTTGGTGAAAACCCAGGTTCAAAGTTTGACAAGGCCAAGGCCCTTGGCATAACTATGATTTCAGAAGAAGAGTTGTTGAAAATGTTGAATATGTGAATCCCGAGCAAACCCTTGCGCCAAGCCGCAAGGAAAAGCCTTTCCGGCTTTTTGCCCGCCCGCGAAAAATGCGTGCGGGCGTTTGCTCGGGATTTTTTTGTCAAAGGCATAAAAAAAGTTTGACTAAATTTGACGAAATTTGATACACTAAAAGCATGAAAAATAAAGAGAAAAAAATCAAACAAAATTCAAGTCAAGAAAGCCTTGACAGAGTTTCAAATTCGAGCAATTTTTCGTGGAATCAACAAACAAATTGCTCCTCAAAATCGACAACAAAAAAACATGTGCTAAGCGGCGTGCTGGCATTTTTTGTTTGTTTCGCCGTTTTTGCAGCCGTGGTTTTTCCGTTGTCTTCAACTTCCACTGACAATACAATTTTGGGAACCGCACCGGAAGATTTAAATGATTCATGGATTTTGGAAGAAAACAGGGGAACCAGCTTTGCAGGCGGCACTGGAACGCAAGATGACCCATACCTTATCAAAACCGCTGAGCAGCTTGCATATCTTTCCTACTTGGTTTATTCTGGGGAAGCTGGCGAGTTGTATCCGCAGTATGTTGATGGCAACTATTATTTTACAGGAGCATATTTTAAACAAACCGCAAACATAGACCTCTCTGCACACTACTGGCAACCGATTGGAATCTATTACAACCGTGCAGCAGAAACTCAACAACATTATTTTTCTGGCAATTATGATGGCAATGGATACACGGTTTCTGGCATCTACACACCAGAAGGAAGTGACAACGCTTATTCTTACCAAGGCCTTTTTGGATATGTTTATGGACAAAGCTCAACCAACAGGGCTACTATAAAAAATGTTGGGGTGATCGATTCAAATGTTCGTGGAAACCAATATGTAGGTGGAATCGTTGGATATGCCGGCAGCTACACTACAATAGAAAACAGTTATAACACAGGGTCTATTGTCGGGACGAACAACTATGTCGGTGGAATTGTCGGAAGGTGTAATAACGGATTAAGTATTTTGAACTGTTACAATACAGGCTCTGTGACAAGCGATGGAAGTTTTGTTGGTGGCATCGCAGGTGTTGGAGATCCAAGGAATAGTTATAATCTGGGGCCTGTTATTGGGAGAGGAATTAATGGTTCTGTCGGAGGAATTTCAGGCAGCGGAGCACCAATCAACTGTTTTAATATTGGGTCGGTAACTTCGACATCATCGACAACGACTTATGTTGGTGGTGTTTCAGGAAACGGAAACCCAACCAACTGTTATTATGGCGGCGACTGCGGAAATATAGGTGGAGCAAGTGGTTCAGACACCACAGGAGCTGTTTATTCAGCAACTCTTGCAACCGATGCCAAAACCGAAAGTTGGTTCACAAATGCTGACAATTGGGCGACAGGTTATGGCGTATGGGATTTTGGTATAAGATGGGGCTTGGATGCGTCTATAAACGATGGTTATCCTTATTTTAGTGCAAACTGGTGGCTTGCAAAATCTGAATATTATGACACTATATGGGAAGGCTCAGGAACCGAAGAAGACCCGTACCTGATTTCAACAGCAGCAGAGCTTGCAGGACTTTCATATATGATATATTATGGAGCAGGACCGCTTACAAACACTTACTGTTATTATGCTGACACATATTTCAAACAAACTGCGGACATAGATTTATCCGAGCATATCTGGCAACCAATTGGTGTAGTGTATGATCGCGATGGCAATTATGTCAATCATCGTTTCTCTGGCCATTATGACGGAAATGGTTATATAATATCCGGAGTGAACACTCCTCTTGGTTATAATATCAACGCATATGATTATCAAGGCCTTTTTGGATGTGTCCACGGTTTTGATTATAATAATACAGCCACTATCACAAATGTTGGGGTGATTGATTCAGACATTCGTGGATATCAAAATGTAGGTGGGGTTGTTGGTGGTGCTTACCAAGCAACAATATCAAACTGTTATTTCACCGGAACTGTTGTAGGTTCTGGCGGTAATGTTGGTGGAATAGTAGGACATGCGTTGTCAGGTAACATAATAAACACATACAACACAGGTTCTGTAACTGGTGCAGGAGATTATGTTGGTGGAATTTCTGGTTATGGCTTTCCATGGAACAGTTTTAATGTTGGCTCGGTGAGTGGGACAGGATCCTATGTTGGCGGAGTGACTGGTAATGGGAGCCCAAACAACAGTTATTATGGCGGTAATTGTGGAAATATCGGTGGTGTGAATGGCGCTGACACGGCAGAGGCAGTTTACTCAGCAACTCTTGCAACTGACGCTAAGACCGAAAGTTGGTTCACAAACCCTTCAAACTGGGATATGACTTATGGAATGTGGGATCTTGCAACCATTTGGAAACTTGATGGTGTGACCAACGATGGCTATCCTTATCTTGATCCGATGGAGGGTTGGCTTGACAGCTCAGATTACTATGACATCATTTGGCAAGGCTCAGGAACGGCAGAAGATCCATTTTTGATTGAAGATGCGGCGGACCTTGCGGGGCTTTCATATGTTGTTTACTACGGAGATGAGCGCTACAATCAATATGTCAGCGGAAACAATTATTTCGCAAATGTTTATTTCAAACAGACGGGAAACATCGATCTTTCTGGCCGTTATTGGCAGCCAATTGGAGTTTCTTATTATAGCTACGGTGTTTCGTTAAATCATTACTTCGCTGGAAACTATGACGGCGACAATCACACGATTTCCGGACTTGTCACGAGAATGGAAAGCAGCAATAGTTCTTCTGTAAATAACTACCGAGGCGTGTTTGGCATTGTGAGTGCAAGCTCGTCAAATCCAGTTGAAATCAAAAACCTTGGAGTAATTGATTCCTTCATCCAAGGCAGTCAAAATGTTGGCGCGATTTTAGGCGGATATAACAGCAGTTCAAACTACATTACGATTTCGAATTGTTACAACGTGAGCACGGTTATTGGTTCCACCTATGTCGGCGGAGTTATAGGACAGGGTGGCAATGTTGCCAACAGCTACAACACTGGATCAGTAAGTGGACAAACTTATGTTGGTGGAATAGCCGGAAATAGCAGCAACAGCATTTCAAACAGCTATAACATTGGGAATGTAAGTGGACAAAATTATATCGGCGGAATTGTTGGACAAGGATCTTCAAATGGTGTTTCAAACAGTTACAACGCCGGCAATGTGTCGGGCACCGAAAGGGTTGGTGGAATTGCAGGCAGTGGAGCGTCGGTTTCCAACTCTTACAACACGGGCACTGTGAGCGGAACATCTTATGTCGGTGGACTTGTTGGCAGTGGACGCAACATTTTGATGAGTTACAACACTGGCAATGTAACAGCAACAGGCGACAGAGTTGGTGGACTGGCCGGTGACGCTGATCTTGCGTTTAATTCTTACAACATTGGCAATGTCAGTGGAGCGAACTATGTTGGCGGCCTTGGAGGCAATGTTGATGTGGCGATGAATTCATTCAACGTTGGATCGGTGGCCGGAACAGGCTCCAATGTTGGAGGACTTATCGGATCGGGGTCGGCTTCTTATGCTTACTATGGCGGAAGCTGCGGAAACATTGGTGCAGTAAGTGGCAGCGACACAGACACGGCATATTATCTTTCAAATCTTGAATCACTGGCCAAAACTTTGAGTTGGTATCAAACCTCTTCAAACTGGCTGACTGATTGGGATTTTGAAACAATTTGGAAACTAAGTGCTGATGAAAACCAAGGTTATCCAACTTTGACAGGAGAGTCGGCATCAAACTGGCTTTCAGATCCTGACTTCTATGACACTGAGTGGGAAGGCTCGGGCACCGAAGCAGATCCATTCTTGATTTCGTCAGCAGAAGAGCTTGCAGGACTTTCTTATATGATTAAAACTGGCGGCACTGATTATGTGATTAATGAAATGTTGGGTGCTTATTGCTATTACAGTGGAGTTTACTTTAAACAAACTGCAAACATCGATCTTTCAGCGCATTATTGGGAGCCAATTGGAGGCATGAACGACTCGGGCGACATGGCAGCTTTTGGTGGTGTGTTTGATGGAAACGGCTTCACAATCTCCGGTTTAAACTGCTTTGGCGGCGTTGGAAGCAGCAATCCAATGCAGGCTTTGTTTGGAATAGTTTCAGGTTCAAGCGCTTCCAATTTGGCAGTTCTCAAAAACATCAACTTGGCAAATTCTTTGATTATGGCATTTGGCGATTATATGCCAGCAGGCCTAAGCGTTTACACAGTTTATGCACAAATTGACAACTGTGCAAATGGAGCTTCCGTGATGGGTGCTATGGCTGGCGGAATCACCACGATGGCAATGTTTTCGACGATTTCAAACAGCTACAACTACGGCACGCTGACGGGCATGGGAGAAGGCATGCTTGGCGGAATCGTTGCTGGATCCATGATGGACGTTACGATCACAAACTGCTATAACCTTGGCACGCTTACAGGAACGACGATGGGTGCTGGCGGAATTTATGGAATGCCAATGGAATCGAGTTCAATATCAATTTCCAACAGTTACAACTTTGGAAAGATTGATGTTACTGCGCAAGCCATTGGAGGTATCGCAGGAGGTGTTTTTGCCTCTTCTGGGATTTCAATTTACATCGACACTTGTGCAAGCCTTGGTGAAATCGTTGCTAGAAGTGGCATTGATGGTGCAATAATCGGTGGAATTGTTGGCATGTTGCAACTGGATTCCGAACCAACCGCTTTTGAGATTACAAACTCCTATGCATATGGAGATGTAAACTTGCAAACGATGGCGATGGTTGGCGGCTTGGTTGGTATGCTTGGCGGCGACTACACATCTTACAGCGCTGCGTTTATCAACACAAGTGCGGCTGATTTGACTGTGACAAGTGACAGCAGTGAATTGCTGGCGGCTCAGGGTGGCCTTTATGCAGAAATGGGCGGTGCGATGAATGTTACAAACAGCTATGGCATCGTCAACGGCACAATGACGATTTCCACTGAAACCAGCGGAATGGACGGCAATTTTGGCTATCTTGAAAACTTCCAAGACGGCAATCCGGTTCCTCTCGGCATTTACTACATCACAGACTATGCCACAACCACTGGAATTCTTGATCAACTCAACAGAATAGCTTAAAAAAACAGGCGGCTTGCCTGTTTTTTTATTCTGAAAAAAAGCTGAATTTTCAACACTTAAAAATCACATTTTTTCTTGACAAATTGTTTTTAAATTGCTATATTATATAAGTCTCGTTGTCGGAGACTGTCTTTTTGTAAGGCATAAACAAACAGCAAGTGGGGGTGAAACCGATCCTTTCACTGATCTGCAAAACAAATTTTGCAGAGTTACGAGTTTTGCGTAATCGTGTTGTTCATGTTTAAGAAAAGGAAAATAAAGTTGCGTTTGCAATTTAGACAAATCTAAACAAGGAGGAAGGATATGCCTACATTTAACCAGCTTGTAAACAAGGGAAGAAAAACTTTTGAGAAAAAATCAAAAGCACCGCTTCTTAACGAATGCCCTCAAAAAAGAGGTGTTTGTCTTTCTGTTAGAACGGCAACCCCTAAAAAGCCTAACTCAGCGCTTCGTAAGATTGCCAGAGTTAAGTTTTCAAATGGGCAGGAAGGAACTTGTTATATCCCAGGCATCGGACACAACCTTCAAGAGCACAGCCTTGTGCTTGTTAGAGGGGGCAGGGTTAAGGATCTTCCAGGTGTGAGATATCACATCATCAGAGGAACTCTTGACGCAGCAGGTGTTGCAAAACGCAACCAGTCTCGATCCAAATATGGCGCAAAACGCCCAAAGAAATAAAAATAAAAATTTAGGAGGAAATTAAAATGGCAAGAAGAAATGCCGCTGTTAAAAAACCAGTTCTTCCTGATCCTATATATAAAAGCAAAACCGTGACAAAACTCATCAACCAAGTGATGTATGATGGCAAAAAGTCACTTGCTCAAAAAATCGTTTATGATGCTTTTGATATAATCAAGGAAAAAATGGGACTGGAACCACTTGACGTGTTTAACAAGGCTCTTGAAAATGTTAAGCCTGTTCTTGAAACCAAAGGAAGAAGAGTGGGTGGAGCAAACTATCAAGTTCCTGTTGAAATCAGACCTGAAAGAAGACAAACTCTTGCAATCAGATGGATGGTTGCTTTTGCAAGAAAACGCTCTGGTGAGAGAAATATGTATGAAAAACTCGCAGGCGAAATTATGGACGCTTACAACGAAACAGGCGCTTCCATCAAAAGAAGAGATGAGCTTCACAGAATGGCTGAAGCAAACAAGGCTTTTGCACATTACAGATGGTAAAATAGCCTAGCTTAAAAATGATAATTTTGGAAATAGTTTAAAATAATTATAGGAGAAAATATTAAAATGGCTACCACCGATTTAAAATTGACAAGAAACGTGGGTATCATGGCGCACATCGACGCCGGCAAAACCACAACAACTGAAAGAATTTTGTTCTACACTGGTAAAAGCCACAAAATTGGTGAGGTGCATGATGGTCAAGCAACCATGGACTGGATGGCTCAGGAGCAAGAGCGTGGAATCACAATCACCTCGGCCTGCACCACCTGCAATTGGAAGGGTTACAAGATCAACATCATCGACACCCCGGGCCACGTGGACTTTACTGTGGAAGTTGAACGTTCTTTGAAAGTTCTTGACGGTGCAGTGCTTGTTTTGAGTGGTCGTGACAAAGTTCAACCTCAAACCGAAACGGTTTGGCGCCAAGCCACAAAATACAGAGTTCCAACCATCATCTATGTCAACAAAATGGACAGAGATGCGGCTGACTTTATGGCTTGCATTGACTCAATTAAAAACAGGCTTAAAACCGTTCCACTTCCAATTCAGCTTAACATAGGCGAGGCTGAAACTTTCAGTGGAATCATCGATCTTCTCACTATGAAAGCAGAGATATATAAAGACGAAATGGGTCAACACTATGAAATAGTTGAGATTCCAGAAGAATATAAAGCTGCTGCTCAAAAACTTCATGATGAGATGGTTGAAAAGATCGTTGAAACAGACGACGCCCTCCTTGAAAGATATTTTGAAGGTGACGAGATCAGCATTGATGAACTCAAAGCTGCAATCAGAAAGGGCACAATTGAAAGAAAATTCACACCAATTCTTTGTGGATCATCATACAAAAACAAAGGTGTTCAGATGCTTTTGGACGCTATGGTAGATTATCTTCCATCACCAGTTGACATTCCACCTATCAAAGGAATCAACCCTGAAACAGGTGAGGAAGAGGTGAGAGAGGCAAGCGAAAGCGCTCCATTCTCCGGCCTTGCATTCAAAATCATGACCGACCCATTTGTTGGCGGACTCACATTCTTCCGCGTTTACAGCGGACTTTTGAAAGCTGGTTCATATGTTTACAACTCAATCACTGGCAAACAGGAAAGGGTTGGAAGACTTATCAGAATGCACGCCAACAACCGCCAAGAGATCAGCGAGGTTGGCGCAGGTGACATCGCGGCCATCGTGGGCCTTAAAGACACCATCACAGGTCACACACTTTGCGATGAAAAACACCCAATTCAGCTTGAAAGCATGGAATTCCCAGAGCCTGTTATTCAGCTTGCGATCGAACCTAAAACCAAAGATATGCAGGAAAAAATGGCTCTTGCACTTGCAAAACTTATGCGCGAGGACCCTACTTTCAGAGTTAGCACAAACCAAGAAACCGGCCAAACCCTCATCGCAGGTATGGGCGAATTGCACTTGGAAATCATCGTAGACAGACTTTTGAGAGAATTCAAGGTTGAAGCAAACATAGGAAATCCTCAGGTTTCTTACAGAGAGACCATCAGAAAAGCTGTCAGGGCAGAAGGCAAGTTTGTTCGTCAGTCCGGTGGTAAAGGTCAGTATGGTCACTGTATCATTGAAATGGAACCTTTGGAGCCAGGCTCAGGTTACGAATTTGTTGACAAAACGGTTGGCGGATCTATTCCAAAAGAATACATTCAACCAATCAACAATGGTATCAACGAAGCCAGAATGAACGGTGTTGTCGCTGGATATGAAACCGTGGATTTCAGAGTGACGGTTGTGGATGGATCCTTCCACGAAGTCGACTCTTCTGAAATGGCCTTCAAAATTGCTGGTTCGCTTGCTTTCCAGGACGGAGCAAAGAAAGCCAACCCAGTTTTGCTTGAACCGATCATGAAAGTGTCTGTTGAAGTGCCTGATGACTATCTTGGAACGGTTATGGGCAACCTTACATCTCGCCGTGGCATTTTGACAGGAACAGAATCCACACTTGGCATTCAAATTGTCAACGCAGAGGTGCCTCTTGCAGAGATGTTCGGCTATGCAACCGACCTTCGTTCACAAACACAAGGACGCGGAACTTATGTTATGGAACCTTTGAAATATCAGGAAGTTCCAAAGTCAATCGCTGAAAAAATCATCGGCGAAAGAGCAAAAAAATAACTTGATTTTGCTTAAAATTTATTTAAAAATGTTTGACAAAACATTTGGAGAAATAATTTAATTATGCTAAAATAGCAAAGTAAAACAAAAAAGGAGATTTTAAAAAATGGCTAAAGGAGTTTTTGATAGATCAAAACCACACGTAAACGTTGGAACTATTGGTCACGTTGACCATGGTAAAACCACACTTACAGCTGCAATCACCATGTATGCAGCAGGCAAAGGTTTGGCCGAAAAAATGGATTACGACCAAATCGATAAGGCCCCAGAAGAAAAGGCACGCGGAATCACAATCAACACCGCTCACGTTGAGTATGAAACAGCAAAACGTCACTATGCTCACGTTGACTGCCCGGGCCACGCAGACTATGTTAAAAACATGATCACTGGTGCTGCTCAGATGGACGGCGCAATCTTGGTTGTTGCTGCCACAGACGGCCCAATGCCTCAAACAAGAGAGCACATCTTGCTTGCAAGACAGGTTGGCGTTCCTTACATCGTTGTTTTCATGAACAAAACCGATCAAGTTGACGACCCAGAACTTTTGGAACTTGTTGAAATGGAAATCAGAGACCTTTTGACAGAATATGGTTTCCCTGGAGACAAAACACCAATCATCAAAGGTTCAGCTCTCAAAGCTCTTGAAGCAGGAAAAACTGGCAACTTCGACGATCCAGCTTGCGCTTGCATTCAAGAATTGTTGGACGCTCTTGATTCTTACATTCCAGAGCCTCAACGTGATACTGACAAACCTTTCCTTATGCCTGTTGAAGACGTGTTCACAATCACTGGTCGTGGAACCGTTGCAACTGGTAGAGTAGAGCGCGGCGTTATCAAAATGAACGACCCAGTTGAAATCGTTGGTATGGGAGCTAAGAAACAAACAGTTGTAACTGGCGTTGAAATGTTCAGAAAACTTCTTGATGAAGCAAGAGCAGGCGACAACGTTGGACTTCTTCTTCGTGGTATCCAAAGATCTGAAATCGAAAGAGGTCAAGTTCTTTGCAAACCAGGTTCAATTCACCCACACACCAAGTTCACTGCTCAGGTTTACGTTTTGAAGAAAGAGGAAGGCGGACGTCACACACCATTCTTCAATGGTTACAGACCACAATTCTATTTCAGAACAACCGACGTTACCGGAACAATCGAACTTGAAAAAGGCGTTGAAATGGTTATGCCTGGCGACCACGTTAAGATGACCATCACTCTTATCACACCAATCGCTATCGAAGAAGGATTGCGCTTCGCTATTCGTGAAGGTGGAAGAACAGTTGGTTCAGGTGTTGTTTCAACCATCATCGAGTAATCATTTAAAATCATTAAAAAAAAGCGGTCGATTTGACTGCTTTTTTTATTTTAGTATTGTAATTTGTCGAATTTTAAAGTATAATAACACTAGTTCAGTTTAAGGAGAAAAAATATGATTGAAAGAATTTTAAAAATTGAAAATAACGATTGTGATTTGTATAGATACGCTCATTCCGGCTATTATGACAACGTTCACACGATTGAAATTGGAAGCGGTGTTAAAACCGTGACGGCTCGTGCATTTTCTGGCATGGGTGAGAGCAATCTTTTCATCAGCGAAGGTGTTGAACGCATCGAGGAATATGCTTTTAAAAGAAATCTAAATTTAGAAAATGTCGTGTTGCCTGAAAGTTTGGTGTCGCTTGATCCTTATGCGTTCAGCGGTTGTGCTTCATTGAAAATGATCGCTTGTTCAGAAAAGATTGCAGAAGAAATTCTTCAAAGAATGGGCAAGAGAATTGCCAAAGAAAATCCGGTTGTTATGGTTATTTCCTACAACACACAAACAAATAATACTTCAATGCGTTTAATAAGAGGACAAGACCATATCAAAAATTCCAGACCGGCGATTGAAGACACAAAGAGTTTGCTTATGAAAATTCAAGACGAATTGGTTCAGAGAAAGGGAATGCAGGGAGTTGACCTTTGTCAAGATTTTGAAAATGCTGTTTGTTTAAACAAACCTCGCGTTGCAAAAAAAGATTTGGCTGCTGCTAGATAACTCGACATATTTGTCGAGTTTTTTTGTTAAGTTGATTTGCAG
>CALVYS010000024.1 GCA_944372355.1 uncultured Clostridia bacterium
CTGCAAATGCGAAGATGCTTGTCAGAGAGGGCGCTGCAAGGCAATATAAAAATGACGCCGACCTCATCAAAATTTTAAAAGAGCTTTTAAACAATCCTCACGAGCTTGTCAAGATGCGTGAAAACATCGCTCGCATAAGAAAGCCTTATGCAACAAAAAAAGTCGCCGAGGACATGATGCAGTGTTCGGCTCAATATGATGAGATAGATATAAACTATTCAAAAGTCAATTCACAAGTGAGAAAGATGTTGCAAAAAGCCAAGTCGAAATGACTTGGCTTTTACTTTTCCAGTTGTTTGCAAATCTCTACAACAAGCGTTTTTTGTGGTTGATTTAAAGTTCTGTTTTCTGTTAAAGTGTTGATGATCTTTCGCGTTTCACGGCGCAGATAATCTCCGCGCGTTTGGCCAAACCTGCCGATCTGTTGCAGGTTGTCAAGCCTGTCGCAAAGTTTTAAAAGCAGTGCTTCGTCAGACATTTTTAAAACTGCGTTTGAAAGATAGTTGGCTTTGCTGTAATCGCTGTGTTTGAGCCCGGCAGGAGAGGTGAGTTCTTTGACAAGGCTTGCGGTTTTGCTGCCAAACTTTTGTTCAATCTCTTCTGCGGTGGCGTCTGTGTCCTCAACCACATCATGAAGCAGGGCCGCTTGCAAAACATCTTGATCGTCTGTAAATTTAGATGCAGTCAAAAACACGTTGAGTGGGTGAATTATGTAAGGCTCGCCAAAAATGCGAAATTGTCCGGCATGCTTTTGGCTTGCGTATTTCAAAACTTCGCCATATTTACTCTTTAAAACGTCCTTTACAAGTCTTTCCATATTTTTAGTATATCATTTTTAAAACAAAAGTCAACATCTGTGTATTAAATTGGTTGAAAAAGAAAAACATAAAAGCATGCAAAGTTTGTATTATTTGATTCCAACATTTTTTATTTTGCTGCTGCTAGTTCCTATATTTTTAGAGGTCAGAGTTTCGTTTAATGCCTTAGACAACAGTGGTGCATTTTGCATTTATCTTTCCAAAATCAAGCTCAAATATTTTTTGTTTGAGTTTGTTGGAAAAACCCTGCGTTTAAAAGATGAAAAGCAAATCACTGAAAAGGATATCGACTTTTCATCGCCAGAAATCGCGCTCTTGGAGGAGTTTTCAAAACAATTAAAACAAAAGGCCAGGCTCAAATTTTTGGAGGTTTACTATCACATAGGCCTGGACGACGCGTTTGTGACAAGCATGCTGTGTGGGGTGATAAATGTTTCAGCCTTAATCTTTTTTACATCTTTAAAAAATGCGCGACCAACGGCCTCACTCGCCATTTACGACAACGTCTCTTACAATAAAAAAGTGGTGGAGCTTGCTGCAAATCTTTCGGTCAGCTTGTCTTTATTTGATGTTGTATATTCTTTTTTAAATTCGCTCATTCTAAGTAAGAAAAAAGCTAAACAAGCTAAAATGTAGGTATTATGACATAAAACCTACAAGATATGGAGGTATTATGAAGTATTATTCAAGCAGTGACACAATCAACGAGCTTATAAGTTCGTCTATGGAAAAGATCAAAACGATTGTGGATTCTTCAACCATTGTTGGTGAAAAAGTGACAACGGAAGATGGCACGACAATCATTCCAATTTCAAAAGTCAGTGTTGGTTATGTTGTCGGTGGCGGTGAATATGCCGATCTTTCTTCCAGGAGAGTGGCCAATCATTTTCCTATGGCGGGCGGATCAAGTGGAGGAATGAGTGTGACACCAGTGGGATTTTTGATTGAGACAAAGGGTGAAATCAACTTTGTCAATGTTGAAAACAAATCTCTTTATCAAACCGTGCTAAACATGTTCAATGCGCTGCTTGCAAAGGTGCAAAAATCGGAGGAAGATGATGAAAAAGTTTAGGCCAGCGATCAAGGTGGCAATCATTTTGTTGCTTGTGGGCGCGATAACTTTTTCTTTTTTCTACGGCACGATCAGGTCTGCAATCTTGATCAAAGCAGACACGCTTTTTCCGCCTTCCACTTCGGCAAAAGCGATGTGTTTGATTGAAGCGGAAAGTGGAAGAGTGCTTTGTGAGAAAAACAGTGATGCCTCTCTGGCGATGGCAAGCACCACAAAAATTATGACGGCGATAACAGCGATTGAAAATTGCGCTGATCTTGACACTCCGTTTGAGATAGACGCCTCCGCCGTTGGAGTTTCGGGAACATCGATGTATTTGCGAAAGGGAGAAACGCTCTCGCTTCGGGATTTGCTTTATGCGCTTATGACTGTGTCAGCAAATGATGCCAGTGTGGCAATTGGTGTGCATGTGGGTGGCACGATAGAAAAGTTTGTCGATCTTATGAATTTCACGGCCTATCGTATTGGTGCAAAGGCCACACATTTTGAAAACACGCATGGCCTGGACGAAAAGGGGCATTACACAAGTGCACATGATCTGGCATTGATCGCTGCGTATGCATTAAAAAATCCTGTTTTTAAAGAGATTGTCTCCACTCAAAACATCAAGATCGTTTCTGAGGAAGGCAAGGTGCGTTATCTTCACAACAAAAACAAACTGCTTCAAACTTTTGATGGGGCGATAGGTGTTAAAACAGGCTACACTGATGATGCAGGCAGATGTTTGGTTTCTGCGGCGGAAAGAGATGGCATGAGGCTTGTATGTGTGGTGCTGAATTGTGGGCCTATGTTTGAGGATTGCGCCTCGCTTATGGAATGGGGCTTTGCAAATTTTCACATGGTAAATCTGTGTGAAAGGCTGCAAATTCCTTCAACGCTTCCAGTTGAAGATGGTGAAAGCGAAAGAGTGGAGATCGCTTCAAAAGGAGCTTTCTATTTTCCGCTTAAAGCTGGTGAAGATGAGAAAGTCAAAATTGAAACAAAGCTTGACGAATATGTGATTCCTCCGCTGAGTGCAGAATCGAAAGTGGGAGAGTATGAAATATATTTCGATAATGAGTTGCGTTTTTCCGGAGAAATTGTTACAATAAAGCAAGTGAGGACAAGAACACTTGCGCAAAGGTTGCAGGATATTCTTGCCAAATGGTAAGGACAAATGAGGTTAAACAAATTTTTAAGTGCAGCGGGCGTCTGTTCAAGGCGCAAGGCGGATCAGCTGATTACTGATGGCCAAGTGGAGGTCAACGGCAAGCCGGTCACCGAGCTTGGCAGTGTGATTGATGAAAAAAAAGATGTTGTAAAAGTTGGAGGAAGAGAGGTTCGACTTCCTCTTTCTCATGTTTATATAAAGCTCAACAAGCCAAAGGGTTATGTTTGCTCGGCGAGCGATGACAAGGGCAGAAAAACGATTTTTGACCTGGTCAAAACCGAGCAGCGTCTGTTTTCTGTTGGAAGGCTGGATTATGACACCGAAGGGCTGATTTTGCTCACTAACGATGGCGAATTTGCAAGCAGAATAACTCACCCTTCGCATATGATTGAAAAGGAGTATGTTGCAACTGTTGTTGGATCGATGAAGGAAAGTGAGTTCGCTGTGCTGAGAAAAGGCGTTGTGGAAAATGGCAACAGAATGCCGAGTGCCAAAATCAAACCCATCTCTTTTGATGGCAAGGTCACCAAAGTGAGCGTGATCATTGATGAAGGCCAAAACAGACAGGTGCGAAGAATGTTTGAAGCCATCGGCAGAGAGATCAAGCTTTTGAAACGTGTGCGTATTGGCGGTGTCAAACTTGGCGGCTTGAAGCGCGGTGAGTTTAAGGATCTGCGTGCTGAGGAGCTTTCATCTCTTATGGAGGAAAGATGAGGGTTGCAATCATAGGGGCTGGGGCATCTGGGCTTATGGCGGCAGCGGCCATCGTTTCGAAGGGGCATGATGTGACGGTTTTCGACGGCAACGAAAAGTGCGGGAAAAAGATTTACATAACTGGCAAGGGCAGGTGCAACTTCACAAACCTTTCTGACAGGCAAACCTTTTTAGAAAATGTGGTGCGAGGTGGAAAATTTTTGCAAAGCGCATTGTCCAGATTTTCTCCACAAGATGCGATAGATTTTTTTGAAAGATGGGGTATGAAAAGCAAAGTGGAGCGTGGCAATCGCGTTTTTCCAGTCTCCGATAAAGCCAGCGATGTGACAGCGGCACTTTTAAGGGCTTGCGACGGCGTAAAGTTTAAATTGTCACACAAGGTTAAAAATGCATATAAATCAGGCGAAGAGTTCTTTGTCGACGGTGAGGCTTTTGACAGGCTGGTCATCGCAACCGGTGGCAAAAGCTACTCAGCAACTGGCAGTGATGGCAGCGGCTACGCTTTGGCAAAGAAGTTTGGCCACGCAATCGTGGATTGTGTTCCAGCACTGGTTCCAATCGAGGTGGAAGGGGCATATATATCATCATTGCAGGGGCTGAGTTTGAAAAATGTCAGGCTCACAGCGGTTTGTGATGAAGGCAATGAAAGCGAATTTGGAGAGATGCTTTTCACAGACAAAGGGGTTTCTGGTCCAATAGTGCTGACGCTTTCAAGCAAGATAAACAGAAAAACATGCCGCTGTTTAGAGCTGGATTTTAAGCCAGCTTTAAGTGAGGAAAAGCTTGATGGAAGATTGCTCAGAGAGTTTGATGCGGCAAAAAACAAACAGATCAAAACTGTGATGCTTTCACTTTTGCCATCAAGATTTGTGGCGCTATTTTTGAATATGGCGGAGATTTCAGAAGATAGAAGGGTGCAGTCCATCACTGCGGCCGAGCGTAAAAGATTGGTAAAACTTTTAAAATGCTTTACAATCAAGTTTAAAAAGTTGTATCCTATTGAAAACGCGGTTGTGACAAGTGGTGGTGTGGAGCTTTCGCAAGTCAATCCGAAAACAATGCAAAGCAAGCTTGTTTCTGGATTGTATTTCGCAGGCGAAATTTTAGATGTTGATGCTTTGACTGGGGGATTTAATCTTCAAATCGCATTTGCCACTGCACAAGCGGTTGGCTCTGATTTTTAAAAGGGGGAGCAGATGTTTCATTTTATTCAAGCCTTAGCATATCTTCCAATGGCCATTGTCTATCCTACAAAAATTGTGGGAAGAAAAAATTTGCCAAAAGGCAAGGTTATCATCACACTCAATCACACATCAAATTTAGACGCAATAGTATTATTGCTCAACACTTATGAAAAAAAATATTTTTTGGCCAAGAAAGAGCTCTACGTTTCCAAAGCACGAAGCTGGTTTTTGAAAAAGATGGGTGCGATCAAAATCGACCGTTCAACAGCCGATGTTGGGGCGATCAAAGAGGCCTTTAAAGTGCTCAAAAATAACAAAAAACTCGTGATCTTTCCAGAAGGCACACGCAACAAAAATGAGGACCTTTCGCTGCAACAGGTAAAGCATGGCGCGGCAATGATTGAGATAAAAACAAAAACTCCAATAGTTCCGCTTTGGATTCACAACAGGCCAAAGGCATTCAGAAAGACAAAACTGCTTGTTGGCAAACCTTACGAGCTTGACGAGTTCTATGGACAAAAGCTAACAGATGAGGTTTTGGAAAAGGCAAGTGAAGTTATTGCTGAAAAACTCAACGAGGTCAAGTTGCAAGCAGAGCAGCTGTTTGGCAAAAAAGAGAGAAGACATGGAAAAACAAAAGTTTGATTTAGAGGCGATTGAAAGCACATTTTTAAACACAAAAACGGGAGAACTTCACGATGGCGTTGTCGTGATAAAGCGTGAAGACGGCGTGATTTTCAACATAGGTGGCAAGCGCGATGCTTTTATCGCACGCGAAGATTTTGATGATTTTGAAGATGTTAAAATAGGAGACAGATTCAAGGTTGTCATAACAAAAAGCAGAAATGATGAAGGGCTTATTGAGGCCTCAAAAACTCAGGCCGATGTAATGGCTCTTGGCATGCAAAATGCTCAAAAATTAAGGCTTGGAAGCGTGTTTACATTTGTTCCAACCGAAGTAAATTATGGTTTGATTTCCAAGATGGGTGATTATGACATCTTTGTTCCAAAAGATGAAATCAGCCAGCATAAAGTGGATTTAAAATCACTTATAGGCAAGCAGCAAGAGGCGATTGTGACAGAAATTGACAGAGAAAACAAAAAGATTGTTGCCAGCTGCAAGCTTTTGCAAGAGCAGATTTCTGAGCAAAATCAAAAGCTATTTTGGAATTCAATTTTCATCAACAAAATAGTAAAAGGCACTGTAAAAAAGGTTTTAAATTATGGTGCTTTTGTCGATGTCGATGGCGTCGATTGTTTTGTGCATATCTCGGACTTGTCGCACAAACGCCTCGGTTCTGCAAGTGAGGCAATCAAAGAAGGGCAAACGCTCACATTCAAAGTGATTGAAGTTGATCGAAATGCAAAAAAGGTCAAGCTTGGGCTCAAACAAATTCTTCCTGACCCAATGGTTGAGAGCATTCAGCAGCTGCAAGTTGGTGGTGAGTATGAAGGCGAAGTTGTAAAAATTTTGCCATTTGGGGCGATTGTGAAACTTGAAAATGATGTCACGGGTTTGCTGCACATATCAGCTGTGACGGAGAGAAAAGATGCTTCGATTTATGAATTCGTGCATCTTGGAGACAAAATTATGGTCGAAATTTTAAGCAAAGACGCCGAGGAGAAAAAAGTCTCGCTTGGGCTATCAAAAAAACAGGATTGATTTTCAATCCTGTTTTTTATTAACGCATCATAATCAGGAAGCGATTATCTTTCATTGACCGGATCTGCTTTTGTGGTCTTTTTTGATGTTGAGTCTGGGGAGTCTAAAACTTTGACCTTTTTGATGGTGTCAAACCAAACGTTTTCGTCGATTCCAAACTCTTCAAAACGATCTTGACCATAAAAATAGAACAGGTCGGAAAGGTCGTATCCTGCGTCAATTTTCTCAGCAAAAAGCTTTACTTTTCTGACTTTGTCGTTGAGGGCTGGGTCGGACTTTAAAACATCCAAGGAAGCCTGTTTTTGATCTTGATAGTATTTTGTCATCAAGGTTGCGTCAAGATAATCGATCATCTTTGCAAAACGCGCCTCTTTGGTTTTTCTTTCATTGAATTCGTCGATGATGTCGATGAATTCTGCGTCAAGTTTAAGGTTGTTTGCAAAAAATTCTCTTGCTCGCTCGGCCTCTTTGTTGCGATCCTTTTTGTCATAAGGTGTAAGATCGCCAATGCACACTTCTTCAAATTCATGCAAGGTCAACATTTTTAAAACTTTTTCGATGTCAATGTCAATCTTCATCTCTTTTGCAACGGTGAGGGCAAGCAGGCAGCAGCTCCAAGAATGTTCTGCCACGCTTTCAATTCGCTCTGCGTCAACTTTCCAAAGCAAAAAGCCGGAGCGGAGAAGTTTTTTCAGAGGCATGAGTTTGTAATAAAGTTCGATGGAGTCTTTCAGCATGATTTTCTCCTTTTTAAATGTATAAATCTTGTTCTGGTTTTTTGTAAGCACAGGTGGCTTTCACAGCCTCAACAAACTTCTCAGGTGCTATTATGCAGTTGTTTGTTGCTGCGGTTTCAATCAAAAGATTTTTGAGTTTTGAGGCGGAAAGTGCAGGGTTGATTTGCTGGCCTATGCACAAAACACCAACCGCGTAAGGAATACCCCAGCTAAGTCCGGCATTGCCGTCAAAGGAATAGGAAAAATGCTGGTTGTCATAGCTTTCGGCCACAGTTCTAAGTGAGTTTGGAACGTGCACCGATCCAATCACAGGGCGAAGGTACGGATATTTTGGGAAGCCATATTTAAACTGTTTGGTTTGATAGTCGATATAGCCTCCGTTGACAAATCGGTTGCCGTCTGTGCATTCAACAACACACATGTCGGCCTTTTCAGCTTCTTGCACTGTTTTCAGCCAAAGTTCTGTTGAAGCTTTGTTTCTCATTGTAGGATCGCCAGGCGCGGCCGAAACAGAAACAAATTTGATTCTTTCCTGTTCAGGCAAGGTTTTATTTAAGTCTATAAGCCACTTTAAGGCTTGCGATTCGTATTGTGCATCTTTTAGCCAGGTTGGCGTTGCGGCATAATAAACCTTGGCTTTTGGTGCGGTGCCCAAGCTTTCTCCAACCAGCAAACTTGTGACCGCTGGACCGTGCATACTGCTGATCTTAAAGTTGTATCCTTCTGGACCAAAAGTTCGATATTCTGCGATTTTGCCTCTGTATTCTGGGTGGTCCAATGCCAAGGGTTGGTCGATTATGGCAACATTGATTCCGTTGCCGTTTAGGCCTTTTTTGTGCAACGCTTTGATGCTGAGAGGTGGGACCTTGCCGTATTCAAGAAGTTTTTTTGGCAAAGTGTCGTCGGTCCACTTGGTGTCTTGATTAAATGAAAGGGTGACCAAAGTGTCAAGCTCCGGTGTTTCAACGATGCCATGAGCTTGATGATAGTGCATAATAGACTCGCGAAGATCGTCAAATTTTTCTGCTTTCATAAATTTGCTCCGTTTCTCTTAAATTCAAATTTTCATCAAAAAAATCGTGGAAAGTGAAATTGGCTTTGTTGACAATTCTGCCTTGCGCACCGAGATTTAACGCTGGCAAAATGTCGCTGTGAAAACTGTTGCCAATGACAAGCAACTCGTTAGGTAAAGCGCCTTCTCTTTTTAAAATCTCTTCGTAAAGGTGGGTTTTTGATTTATCGTCAGATTGCATGTCATTTGAAAGCACGTCTCTAAACAAGGTTTTATCAATGCCTAATCGGTCCATATTATTTAGCACGCTGTGTTTTAAGGAATTTGAAACTATGTAAAGATTAAAATGTTTTGCAAAATCCACAAGGGTCTGTTTTGGAACGACCGTGCAATTTTCGAAGGTGTCTCCAACTTGTTTGTGAGTTTTCAGGTATCTCAAAGTTTTTTCTTCTGGCACATCATATGTTTTCAAAAGCTCAATCAGTTGTCTGTCTGAAACAGAAACTCGGTTAAGGGTTGCAAGCGCCCGTTGAAGATGATCAATGGGATGGAACTTTAACAGGTTTTGTGCTGCGGTTGAACAAAACTCTCTCCAAGGTCTAGGGTTTGTGTCGGAGTAGAGGGTATCATCAAAATCAAAAGCAACAACTTTAATCATTTGTCAGCCTCCTATTTCAAATTACAGCTGTAATTGGTCAAATTGGGAAGGGGTGGTTTGCGTGAGCAGACAAAACAGGCAGAGCTTTCAAAAAGGTTGGCATAACAACTTTGCAAGTTGTTGATGTCGCCTGTGGCTTGGGTAGCGAACCCAGGGGTTCGAGTCAAAGCCTTCGGCTTTGTTTGCTTGCAGCAAACTCCATCACCACGAGGAGGAAAGTCTTTGGAGCTGGTGATGGGAATAACAACTTTGCAAGTTGTTGATGTCGCCTTTGGCTCGATAGCGAACCTAGGGGTTCGAGTCAAAAAGCCTTCGGCTTTTGTTTGCCTGCGGCAAACTCCATCACCACGAGGAAGAAATTCTTTGGAGCTGGTGATGGGACTCGAACCCATGACCTTTCGATTACGAATCGAATGCACTACCGGCTGTGCTACACCAGCAAATTTTGACTTATTAATTTTATCATATCCAAGCAAAAAATATCAAGCGTTTGATTTAAACTTCTTTATTTGATTGCTAGAAATTGAAAAATGTGTTAAAATATTTACAGAAAAATGTCAGAAACAATTTAAAAACAAACCGCTTCATAATAGGCAAAACCGCAAGATGTTTTTAGTATTATGACATAAAACACACAACATATTGAAAGAGGTGAGCAAATGTTCAACATAGCGATTGATGGAACGACAAGCAGCGGAAAAAGCACGTTGGCAAAAGTTCTTGCTGAGGCGCTGGGCTTTGACAGGTTCGACACGGGTGCACTTTATCGGGCTGTTGCTTGCGGATTTAAACGAACTGGAAAAAAGTTTTCGGAAAACGCTTTAAAAAAGTTTGTTAAAAGCATGTCGTTGCGTGTTGAATTTGAAAATGGCAACCAAAAAGTTTTTGTAAATGAAATAGATGAAACTCCATTTTTGAGATCGGAAGAGATAAGCACTTTTTCGGCTCAAATTTCACCTTTCAAATTTTTGCGCGATCAAATTTTGGATATTCAAAGAAGTTTTGCCGCAAGTCATGAATGTGTGATGGAGGGTCGTGACATCACAAGCCATGTTTTGCCAAAGGCTGATATAAAATTCTTTTTGACAGCAGATGTGCAAGTTCGTGCACAGCGAAGATATTTGCAGGTCAAGGGCAAAGGACACACTTTGAAACAGGTGCTCGAAGATTTGAAAAAGCGCGATGAAGTTGACGAAAACAGAAAATATGGCAAACTTACAAAACTGCCAGATGCTCATTTAATTGACACAACAAATTTGACGATCGATCAGGCATTAGAGGAGTGCTTAAAAATTGTCAGGGCGGAACTTGCATCAAGAAAGCATTGCATCGTCACTGGTTGCACAGGACATATTGGCAATGTGCTGATCAGGAATTTGCTTGAAAACAGATATGAAGTCACAGCTTTGGCACTTCCAAATGAAGACTTGAAGCCTATTGAAGGCTTGAAAGTAAAAGTTGTGCGCGGAGACATCACGGATCGTGAGTTTATTTTCAATCTGATAAAAAAGGGATCAACGGTTTTTCACTTGGCAGGAATTATTGACATTGGAAACACTCCTTACGAAAAGGTGCATGCAGTCAATGTGGAGGGCACGAAAAATGTGGTTGATGCTTGCATCAAAAACAAGGCAAAGCGCTTGGTTTACACAAGCACTGTAAACATAATCGATCCTGTGAAGGGGAAAGTGCTGACCGAACCAGAAGAATTTAACGACAAGATTGCAGTTGGGCCTTATGCCAAAACCAAGATTGAGGCGACAAGATATATACTTGAAAAATGCAAAGAGGGCGTGCTTGATGCCGTGGTCGTTTTCCCATCAGCAGTGATTGGACCTTATGACTTTAAAATTTCAGAAGTTGGTCAGGTTATCCTTGATTTTATGAACCGCAAACTCTATGGCTATGTGAGCGGTGGCTACAACTTTGTCGATGTTCGAGATGTCGCAGAAGGGTTGCGTCTTGCGGCCAGAAAGGGAGCGAGCGGTGAAAGCTATATTTTAAGCGGCGAGATAACTCCTTTTAAAACGCTTCTTGAAGTTATCAATGCTGAGCTCGGCCGAAAATATTTGCCTCCAAAGTTTGCGATATGGTTTGTCAAACTTTTTGCAAACATCTCATCGATTTACTATAAAATGCGTGGGAAGAAGCCGGTTTTCAGTGCTTACTCAATTTCAGCATTCACACAAAACAGCAACTTTTCGCACGAAAAAGCCACAAAGGTTTTAGGCTACACTTCGCGTCCTGCAAAGGATAGCATTGTGGATTCGGTTCGTTGGTTTATCGAAAATGGTTATTATCAAGAAAAGAAAAAGAAGTGACGGGATTATTGCAAAAGATGAGATATTTTAATATTGAAAACAACAAGCTTACATACAATGCCTTGGCAGAGGATTATTCCAGAATATATATGCGCGAGCTTGCGCCAAAGGTTTTTATTGACAACTTTTTAAAAGCCCTGCCTGGCAAAGAGGTTTTAGATGTCGGTTGTGGAACAGGACAAATTGCCAAGTATATGGCAAGCGCCGGCTTTAAAATCTTTGGCATTGACAACAGTGAAAAGATGATCAAAATTGCTGCCAGAACTGCAAAAGCGTGCAAATTTAAGGTGCAAAATGCACTGGAATTTGTGCAAAAGGAAAGGTTTGATGGTGTTTTGGCGCATGATTGTTTGTTTCACTTTACACCTGTTCAAGCGAGAAGCCTTTTTGAAAATATGCATCAATCTTTAAAACCAAAGGGAAAGGCTTTGATCACTTTTTCCGAGGGAGTTGGGGAAGGTTTTGAAAGCTTGGCACCGGACATTCCGCTGCGAATGTATATAAGAAAATACACCTTGCAAGAGCTTAACAACATCTTGTCAGATCTATTTCAAATCACTGCCATGTGGGTTGTGAATGAGGTTGAAGATGGCAAGCAGGTGGGAAGAAAGATTTATCTGCTTCTTGACAAGGTTTGCTACAAGGAGGAAGAGTGAAACCATTTTATTATCAAAAAACAAAATTTGCTGAAAGCGTGAAAGTTTGGGCAAGCGGCAAAAAACAGCCAGCTTTTTGTGTGATGTATTTTCCAGATTCTGAAAGATTTATTTTAAGCGTCGACGGAAATCCGCAGGACAAAGAAACTGTGGTTGAAATAGTTCAGGGCAACCCAGCCTACACGCCGTTAAAAAATCTGAAAGCTGCATTTGTTTCTTACAATTTAAATCAGGGATTTTTTGGAGACAGCGTTTCTCCAACTGGCAACAGTGTTCATTTTTTGAGCACGCAAGACAGCGTGAAAGTGGTTTTTGGAAACAATCCTTATGATCAAGAAAATGCCAACAAAATGGTGTTTTCGGCAAGAGGAAAAAATTCTGCTGCGGCAAAAGCCTTCCGATCATTTTTGCAAGACATGGGAAGGGTTGAGCGAGCATATTCCGACCAAGAACGAATAAAATAAAAACTCTAACAATGCTTAGAGTTTTTTTGTTTGAAAAACTCTTCTTTTTTCAAGCCGAGAGTGGGTGAGGGGCTTGCAGGCTTACACATGCGAGGCGAAGATATATTAAAAACGAACTAGGAGAGTTTTTAATATGCAAGGGGAGCGCTGACTTGTAATCATAAAAAAAACTGGACCGAAGTCCAGTTAATTTTTTTTTGGAGCTGGCGATAGGAATCGAACCTACAACCTGCTGATAACGAGCCGAGAGTGGGTGAGCGGCTTTGCAAGTTTACACATGCGAGGCGAAGATATATTAAAAACGAACCAGGAGAGTTTTTAATATGCAAGTCAGAGCTGACTTGTAATCATAAAAAAAACTGAACCGAAGTCCAGTTAATTTTTTTGGAGCTGGCGATAGGAATCGAACCTACAACCTGCTGATTACAAGTCAGCTGCTCTACCGTTGAGCCACGCCAGCAAGCTCGCAAGTTGTGGCATTAAAATTATATGCGCCAGATCAACGTTGCGTTATGGTGCCCTAAGGTGGAATCGAACCCTCACTTTCAAGAGATTTGGGTGTTTCTCCACCTTAATGCCCCTTTGTGGTGCCCTAAGGTGGAATCGAACCACCGACACAAGGATTTTCAGTCCTCTGCTCTACCGACTGAGCTATCAGGGCATACAGATT
>CALVYS010000025.1 GCA_944372355.1 uncultured Clostridia bacterium
CTTGCATCATATTTAAAACAATAAATTAAACAAGTTAAAAAACCAAAAATATTTTTAGTATTAAAAATTTTGGCAAGCATTTTAATTGTGGCCGGAATAGTTCTGATAATCGTTGGCGCTGTGATGGGAAATCCTGAAATGTCAAGTGATGGCTGGTTTGACGCACAAACGTCAAGATATGGCTGTATTTTTGGTGGAGTTGCTGCGATCATGATCGGAGCAGGTTTGCTTTTTGCAGCATTTGCACCAAGCATTCACAAAATGAACATCAAGACGAAAAAATATATCATCGATCAGAACAAAGAGGATCTTCAAGACATTTCCACTCAAAACGCTGAGATTGTTTCGCCTGGCGTGACAAAGGTTACAAAGGCTGTCAAAGAAGGACTTGAAGAAAAGAAATTTTGCAAAGAATGCGGAGCTAAAATAGACGCTGATGCAAAATTTTGTCCAACTTGTGGCAAAAAACAATAAATGAGAATGAAGGAGAAAAGATGAAAGCGAAGGTTTATTTTTCAAAAGAGATTTCACCAAGTGCGATGATAAAAATCTACAAAGCACTTGGAAACGAATTAAAGGGTAAAGTGGCTGTCAAACTTTCCTCAGGAGAGCCAGGAGGCCATCACTTTTTGTCACCAAAGCTGATCGAGCCACTTGTAAAATCTGTAAATGGCACGATTGTTGAGTGCTGCACGGCCTATCATGGCCACAGAGACGGCGCTCAAAGTCATTGGAAGGCGATAAAGGAGCATGGGTTTTTGGACATTGCTCCATGCGATCTGATGGACGAAGAGGGTGAGATCAAAATTCCTGTTAAAAATGGCAAGCATTTGAAAGGATATAACCTTGTTGGAAAGAACATTGAAAAATATGATTCTATGCTCGTGCTTTCGCACTTTAAAGGACATGCCATGGGAGGCTTTGGAGGTGCGTTAAAAAATATCAGCATCGGAGTTGCATCAAGAAACGGCAAGGCGTGGATCCACTCTGTCGGCAGAACCGACAACCCAGACCTTTGCTGGAATTACACCGAGGATCAAGACGGCTTTTTGGAGAGCATGGCGGAGGCAAGTGAAGCTGTGATCAGCTATTTCAAGCCTCAAAACATGGCTTTTATAAACGTTGCCAACAACCTTTCAATCGATTGTGATTGTGATGCAAACCCTCACAAACCTGAAATGGCCGACATTGGAATTTTTGCTTCCTTGGATCCTGTTGCGCTTGATCAGTGTTGCTATGACCAGGTGATGAATTCAAAAGACCCAGGCAAAAAGGCCTTGGTTGACAGAATGCTGGATCGCCACGCAATCCACACTGTTGAAACGGCAGCAAAGCTTGGCTTGGGCACTAGAGAATATGAAATCATTGAAATTTAAATAAAACCTGCTTTTTTAAGCAGGTTTTTTCATATTTTTCCATTTTTTGCGCAAACTAAAAGTGTTTAAAAGGAGGAAAAATATGTTAAAAAGTTTAGCTTTCAAAGGTTTGGTCGGCATGAGTTGTTTGCTCGCGGCCACAGGCATGGTTGGGTGTGGGAACATGGACAATCATTCGGCCTATGTCATAGATGTAAATGCACCTGAGCAAATAACTGTGAATCAGCAGGTTTCAGTTGATGTAACGCTGAAAGCTGACGAAGTTCGTGACCTTGGCTATGACCGTGTGCTCATCAGAGTTGACGTGTCTGACAAAGACAACCTGCAACTTAAAGCGACAGACACGCAAAGCCAAGAATGGGATGTGTCACAGGTTGGTTATTGGGGGCCACCAACAGGCTTTGCAATCAGTAATGACTATGATGTAACAACCACATTCAGAGCGACCGCGAAGCAAGCCGGATCCTACACAATAACGATGAACCTTGTGGATCTTGACAATGATGAAGCCGTTTTAACGACAAAAACCATCACAGTCAATGCCGTCAATGGCTAAGAGAGGCAAAAGCCTCTCTTTTTTTTGTTTTTCACCCTTGACAAGGGGCAAACTCCGTGTTAAGATTTTAGCACAGGAGACCAACAGATGGAGAAATTTGATTTAAAATTCAAAAGAGGAAACAAAAAAGCTTTTTTAAAAAAACTTTTTGATACTCCATTGTCAAAAGGCATTACAACTGGCGATTTAATTGGTCTTTTGGAAGGTTTTTTTCAGGCTGTCGCCGTTCCTCAATTAGACCCAGAAAACAAATTTGAAGATGCACTTCGCCCAGTTATTGTGAGTTTGGCATCAAGCAATGACCACGTGTTGCCAGAGGGTACTTTGGGAGAATATCATGTTGAAGATAAAGAGATATTTATTTTAGATCGCAGAGATATTGATGGATCAGATTTGTCGCTCTCTATTGCAAGCATGTTTGGCACTTTGGCCCATGAATATAGACATCATATTCAACATATAAAGGGTTCAAAACAGGCGGAAGAGATGTTTTGGAAATTGTATGGGAAAAAGCGCCCGGACGAGCCAATACTGGTTGACACTTTGGGGATTGGAGACAAGATAAGCGTGATGGAAAAAGCTTTGGTCCACGGCTATATATATCAGACCCCTGCAAATAGAGACAGGTTGTCCGAGTGGGAAGGCTACATCTGCAATCCTTATGAGGTCGATGCACGAAAATTCACGCAAGCCTGTCTTAATAATTATGTGTCCTCGATATTAAAATCGGAAAAGCATAGTCTTGAAGAGAACCTGCGTTCGATGGAGTTGGCCTTGTCTGCAATGAGCCCTTGTATTGAAAATATTGAAGAAACACTTGATCGACAAGAAGTTATTGAACGCGAAGGATTGTTTAACGGTGGTTGAAAACTGAAAATTAAAGAGAGGCAAAAGCCTCTCTTTTTTATCTTACAAACTCTTGTGTCATGTAGTCAGGGAAGGTGAGCGAAACAGATGTTCCACTGGAGCCTGGCGAAATGGTTATTGTGGCAAGCGTGCCGTTCACGCGGTATGTGTAACCTTGAATAGAACTTGGAACAGCGGAGTTTCTGACTCCATGCACGTGTGCATCAGTTCTGTTGCAGCTTTGTGGGTGAATCAACCAAGAATGCCAGTCTATGAAGTTTTGTCCATAGTCTATCCAAGCGTCCATTTGATTGTCAGTTGTGGCAGGAACCAAAATTTTTAAATCTTTGTAAGCAGTGAAGGCTGAGCTGTCGATGTCAAGAGCATATCTGTCGGTGTTTTCAATTGTCACACTGTTTAGGGCTATGTGCGAGAAAGCATCTGTTTCAATGTTTTGAATGTCTTCTGCAATCACCAAGTCGGTGATGAACTGATTGTAGCTTGCAGCATGATCAAAAACTTCGGAGAAACCTGTTACAGTGAAAGTGCCATTTACAAAATTTGTTTGTGGCTCAGAAGCAGCAGGAAGCAATCTCAAAATTTTGCTGGTGCTTCCGTTTGAAGTCTCTTGGTTTTGAATTAACATTCCATTTTCCACGGTGAGTTCACCTTGACCATAAACAGAGATGGATTCCAAATTGGAAAGCCCTGAGAATGCGTCTTGATCCAAGGTCGCGTTCGCCGGAAAGTTTTCAATTTTTGTAATATCAGAGCCATTGAAAGCGTCAGCAGAGACTGTAAAGCTTGAAAATTCAGCTTGTTCAAAACTAACTTTTGTAAGAGTGCTTTCGGCAAGGGCGCAATTGGCGATACTGGACACTTTTGCGCCGCTAAATTCTATTGGGATCGTGATTTCTGTTGTGTTTTCTTCCACCCCGACCACACTTGCCGTGCCACCTGTTACGCGATATTTGATTCCGTTTTCAGTGTAATCGCCATCAGCGATTGGACCTCCGCCACAAGCTGCGATCAGCACGCAGGTTAGCAGCATCATGAAAGCCAAAACTATATAAAGAATTTTGCTTTTAACTCTTGTCATAAATTTTCTCCTCCCACATGAAAACGAATTTGAAAATATAACGAATCGACAGCTTAATCATAATTGGAGCAGGTAGCGGGAATCGGACCCGCGAATTATGCTTGGGAAGCACACATTTTACCACTAAATTATACCTGCATTCACGCTATTATTATAGCGTGTAACAAATTTTAATGCAAATCATTTTTAGCAAAGTGATTTTTGATTTCGTGGGCGAGTGCCTCATGAATGCCAGGCAAGATGCAAAGCTCTTCAATGCTGGCTTTTTTGATTTCTTCAATCGAACCAAAGGCGTTTAATAAGATTTGAATCTTTTTAGAGCCAAGCCCTTTAATCTCTTCAAGCTCGCTGTGAGTTTGAGCCTTAGTGCGAACATTGCGATGAAAGGTTATTGCAAAACGATGGGCTTCATCACGAATGCGCTGCAAGAGTTTGAGTTCAGCACTGCCTGGACGGAGTAAAATAGGGTCGGAGCGATTTGGCAAAAACACCTCTTCGATGCGCTTGGCCAGGGAGATCATTGGAATGTCCATATCAAATTCTTTTAAGATCTCCTGACAAGAGGAAAGTTGTCCCTTGCCACCGTCTATCACCAGCAGGTCCGGCATCTCTTTAAAACTCTCTCCATTGCCATCTCTCAATCTTGCAAGCCTTCTGGACAAGGCCTCTTGAAGTGAGGCAAAGTCGTTGGAGCCTTTCACGTGCTTGATTTTGAATTTGCGATATTGGCTCTTGGCCGGTTCGCCACCCACAAACACCACCATAGAGGCAACCTTGTTTGTTCCGCTGATGTGTGAAATGTCGTAGCACTCCATTCTGACTGGAAGCCGCGGAAGCAGCAGGGCATCTTTTAGTTTCTCCAAGGCTCCATAGGTGTTGGCATATTTGATTTTATTTTTTTCTATGTGTTTTTCAAGATATTCAGTTGCGTTTTCTTTGGCCATTTTAAGCAAAGTCAAATTCACTCCATGAGGATTTGAATTCAATTTGACTGAGTGCGGGAAGGTGGAAAGCAAAAGTTCGGCATCGTCAATGTTATGGCTCAAAATAATCTCTTCTGGCACCATCATTTTTTCATAATATTGCACCAAAAAGTTGAAAAGTGTTTGATTCTCTTCCAAACTTGCATCGTCTGATGGATAATTCATCACGCCCAAAATCTTTCCGCCGCGCACGATCATAGAGGTTATCACACCGTTCAGGCCGTCCGTGACATATGCAAAAACATCTTTGTTGACGTCTTTTGGAAGGTTTGCCACCACGCGCTGTTTGAGTTTTCCAACCATCTTCAAACGCTCGCGATAGGTGATGGCGCTTTCAAAGTTTTCGTTATTTGAAGCGTTAAGCATTTTTTCAGTCAGAATGCTTTCGATTTCTTCGTCATTGCCGCTTAAAAAGTTGATGGCTTTTTTGACCCGCGCGGCATATTCTTCCTTGCTCGCGCGTTTGGTGCAAGGTGCACAGCAAAGGCCGAGTGAGTAGTTTAGGCACTCGCGTTTTGCAACAGAAGTTTCGGTGATCTTTAAATTGCAAGTGCGCAGGCCAAAGGCTGAGTTTGCCGTTTTCACAATTTCGGCTGCATTAAGCCCAGCAAAGTAGGGTCCAAAATATTTCCAGCCGGCCTTGCCAATTCTGCGCACAATTTGAAGTTTTGGAAAGGGGTCGTTGAGGTTTAGTGCGACGTATGGAAAGGCCTTTCCGTCTTTTAACAAAATGTTGTAATGTGGTTGATATTTTTTGATCAGATTGCTTTCCAGGGCGAGTGCATCTCGCTCGGAAACGGTGATGAAGTATTCAAAATCGTCCACACTGTCCACCATGGCTTGAACTTTGCTTGGCTTTGGCGAGGAGCGAAAATATTGACTGACTCTGTTTTTCAAACTTTTGGCTTTGCCAACATAAATGACAGTGCCGCCGCTGTTTTTCATAACATAGACGCCACTTTTTGAAGGCAAAGATTTAAGTTTATTTTTTATTCGATCGTTCATATTCTTCAAGAGCTTTAAAAACTTTTTTAGAGATTGCCTCAACACTATCAATATTGCCAGATTTTTCGCAATAAATCTTTTTAAAACCAAATCGTCGGCTTAGTTTTAAGTAGGTTCTTTCTGCCTTTCTCAAATAGTTTAAATCACGCTCGTGTCCGTCACTTTTTTCCTTTCGCTTTTTCAAAAGTTCAACAACGGTTTCACAGCGCAATCTTAAAAAGATGACGAGGTCTGGCTTTGGCAGGTTCAGATGTTCAAATTCCAACATTTCGATAAAGTCGAAAAACTTGTCCTGCTCCTTTTCAGGCAGCTTACAGCCTTGGTGGGCCATGTTTGAGTAAACATATCTGTCGATTATCACGTAATCATATTGTTTTAAGGCGTTTTTAATTTTGTCTATATTAAATAGCCTGTCGGCTGCGAAATAAAGAGAGGCAACCCTTGGGTCAACTTTTGAAGGCTCGTCAAAATAGGATTCTTGATTTTTTCCAAGATATGGTCCACTTATGATTTTGCCAGTGGGGGTGTCATAGCAAGGGAAGCTGAATTTGATTACAGTCTTTCCTGCGTTTTTCAAATTTTCAACCAGTACATTGCTTTGGGTTTCTTTGCCAGAGCAGTCAATGCCTTCAAAAGTTATAAGCATGTTTTACCTCATAAGTTTGATGATTTCTTCTGTTGAAAGAGAGTTTTGCTCGCCTGTTTGCATGTTTTTGACGGCGAATTTTTGTGAAGACACCTCTTCTTCGCCAACGATGATCACAAATGGAACTTCTGAGCGATTGGCGTCTTTGAGTTTTGATTTAAAACTCTTGTCTTCAAACAGCACCTCGCAATTTATGCCGCTGGACCTAAGCTTATTGCAAATTTTCAAGCAAGTGGAAAGCGTGTCGCCAAGTGGAATGATGGAGGCTTTGTTTTTTGAAGTTATGTCGATTTTCAGCAGATCATTTTGCACGCACAAATCAAACAGTCTGCTCATTCCGATGCTCATTCCAACGCCAGGAAGTTTTTTGTCGGTGAAGTATTCGGCAAGGTTGTCATATCTTCCTCCGCCTCCAACAGCGCCAAGTTGGCGGAGACCACTCAAATAAGCCTCAAACACGCAGCCGGTGTAATAGTTGTGTCCGCGAATGATCGCTAGGTTGAAGAGATAGCTGCCTTCTGCACCCATGTCTTTTAAATAGCTGTCAATTTGTTTAAGTTCCAAAAGGCCTTCTTTAAATGTGTTCGATGAGGAAAGTTTTTCCAAGGCTTTGTTGATTTCGTCAAACTCGCCCTTGGTCGAAACCAAAGATATGAGCTTTTCGCAAGATGCTTTCACGACGCCAAGGTCGGTCAAAATCTTTTCAACCTCTTCCTTTCCAATCTTGTCAATTTTGTCAAGGGCGGTTGCGATTTCATTAAACTTTTCAGAAAGATTCAACTCTTCAATCAAGCCAAACAAAATCTTTCTGTTGGAAACCTCAATCACAGCATTCAAATTCAGCGTTTCAAATATATCTTTATACAACGCGATGCACTCTGCATCTGCAACCAGCGAAAGATTTTGATTTCCAATTATGTCCGCGTCGCATTGATAAAACTCTCGATAACGGCCCTTTTGAGGTCTCTCTCCACGATAAACTTTTCCAATTTGAAAACGCTTAAATGGAAACGTCAGGGCTCCCTCGTTCATCGCCACATATCTTGCAAGAGGCACGGTCAGGTCATATCTTAAACAAGCATCTGTGGACCCCTTTTCAAAACGATAGATCTCTTTGTCAATTTCTCCGCCTGATTTGGCAAGCAGAACTTCTGAAAGCTCCATCACAGGCGTGTCCAACGGCAAAAAAGCATGTCGCAAAAAAACCTGTTTAATGCGATCAAGCATGATTTCAAAAATCAATTCTTTTTCCGGATCAAGTTCCCAAAAACCTGCAAGTTTTCGTGGAACAATTTTTTTGTTTTGCATAATGTCCTCGAAAGTTTTGTGCTTAAAAAAGTGTAGCCGATATAAAAAAAATTGTCAATCGAATTTGGTTATTAACAAAACGCCGGGGTTAAAAACAAAAGAAGCGGTTGAGCATATTGCCCAAAAGTTATCCACATTTTTTTTAAAATCTTTTGCTTAAAAATGCAAAAAAAGTTTTTAAAACCCCCTTGACAAAGCAAGCAAGCAAGCAAGAGTATACTTTTATTGTAATAGATTGTGACAACTTGATGCCGAGTTGTCCACAACGATAAAAAAAATAAAAAACATTGGGAGGAGAAAATGGCAAAACGCAAACCGCAGCAAACACAAGCGCCAGAAAAACAAGCACAGGGGGAACAGGCTCCAAAGAAAAAAGAAGAGAAAAAACAGGAAGAAACAAGGCTTGACCTGTTTGTAAAAGAGCACCCTGAATTTGCAGAAATTGTAAAACTTTACAGAGACTATGAAAACTTGAACCCGGGAAAAATCAGGCAGCTTTTTAATGAGATCAAAAAGTTGGGAGACAAGAAAAGAGAAGCTTTAATTAGCGAGCTTGCAGAAGACTTAAAGGATTTCTACCAAACAAAAGTTGAAAGCGATTTCGCCCAAAAGTCGAAGGAAGAGCAAGAAGCTGCTTTGACAAAATATCCTAAGGGCGTGCCAGTGAGTGATATTCGTGGGTATTTTAACTCTTTGATCAATGCTGGTGATCCTTTTGGGCTTAGGAGTGCAAACAACAAACAGAAAAAACTGTTTGAAGACGTCAACAAAAAGATGATAGAAAATTTAAAAATTGGAGTTGTTGGAGATCCGATTTTAAATCCAGAGAATGGAGAGGCTTATGAACAGTTGGCTTATTTGATGGCAACAGATGCTCTTGCAAGACACGGGCTTCGTGAAAGCATTTGGGTTGAGGCAGAAGTGATTTATGACAATTCAAGGGAAGCAGTTGCTCAACCAACCGAAGTGAGCAATGCCACTGCTGACAACGAGGTTGATGCAGAAGATATAAGGCGCGCTCTGGAAATGTTGGCTCAATTGTCTGAACAAGAGAAAAATAAGCAGCATGAAAGCAATGAAAAAGCGGCAGAAGGCGTGGAAGAGGAAAAAAATAAAGAAGAAGCAACAGCAAGCGATTCTGTTGCCGAGCCGACCGATACAAATAAAGAGATGAGTCAGGAAGAACTTTGGGCACAGGAATTCAATAAAGAGATTGCAAACAAAAAAATTAAATTTAAAAACGAAAACGAAAAAGAAAAGGCTTTGGAAGCTTTTCTAAAAGTAAAACAACAAGAAGCAGAAGAAGCAAGAAAAAAAGAAGAGCAAGAAGCATTGGAAAACGAAGCTAGAGCGGCAGCAGTTGAGCAAATCAAGGCCAATCCAGCAAAAATTGTAAGGAGAGCTGTTTTTGGTGAAAAATGGCACGGCATAAAACCAACTTTAAAATATGAATATGTTGAGGCTGGTACAAGTGCAACCGAAACAGTCCTAGGCGGCAATAAACTTTTAAGACTGATACGAAACGGAATGGCCAAAGTATTAAACAAAGAGTATCATTTCGATGAAAAACAAGCAATAATCGTTGCTGACGAAGATGGGAACAAGTATTTTATCAACAGCAATGGAACGCCTTCTAAGAGTTATGCAGACTGCTCAGATTTTGCAGACGGTTTTGCTGTTGTAAAAGAAGTTTCTGGAAAGGGCAAAGAAAAGAAAACGGCTTACCACTTTATGAAAATGGAAAATGTCGATGGGGCTTTGGACTTTGTTGTTGATCCAACATCTTACAAGGCAGCGACAAGCTATGACAAAGGTTTTGCAAAAGTAAAAAAGGCGGATGGAACAACTGCCTATCGTGACATGCTTGGAAGAGTCACTCCTCGCCAAACAGAAGCAGGAAAGGTTCTGTACAGCTATGCTCAGGGAGAAATAAGTATTCAAGATGCCTTGCTTGCGGCATGTGAAAATTATTCAACAAAAGTGGAAGGCGAAGAAAAGAGTTGGGAAGAAGAATTTAAAGCATTCCTTGTCACAACGGAAAAAAGAAAACAGGCAAAAGACCTAGATGTTTATGCCAAAGATTATTTAGAGCAGCTTGGCGAAGCGAATGAAAAAGCGGAGAAAGAGGTTAATGATGCATTTTCAGAATATCAAAAAACCATAAATGCCAAAACTGAAAAAGCAGATCAAGAGAGAGCAAAGAGGGCTCAGGCAGATGCAAGACTTGCAGAGCAGAAGAAAGCCGTTCTTGAAAATATAAAAGCAAGCCAAGATATGATTCGCTAAAAGGAGGGATTAAAATGGCCAAAACTTTGAAAGAGGTGAGAAGTGTTGGATTAGCTATGAAAGCTGTCTATACATCAAAATCCACAAATGGTGAAGTGGTAAAAGAGTATAAATTGATCGATTCGGAAGGCAAGCAGGTCGGAAGTGAAATCTTTAAAGCAGTAAGTGCGATAGATATGAAAACTGGACTGAGGCAAGTTACATTACTTGACGGCACAAAAAAATATTGCGATCTAATGGGCAATCTTTATGATCAACCATCTAGCGTGGCTAGAACTGACGATAAAAAATCGATTCAAATCACTTTACCGCAAATAATGTGTGATTATGCGTTTGGGAAAACTGGTGCATATAAAACCGCGGTTGCTTTGAACGAATTGGACGCAGCAAATCAAGCTGTTGTAAATTTTATAGATTTATTTAACAAAAATTTGCTTTTAGCAGGTAAAAAGGTTGCGAAAGCCGGCGCGGACAAAGAAGAATCTGCTTCCGAAATCCCTGTTGGAAAGAAAAAAGTTTTTGCTAGTGGTATGTTTGAAAAATGGGCAACTAAACAGCAAGAAGAAGAGGCAGAGAGACAAAAACAAGAAAAACTAGCCAAGGAAAAAGCGCAAAAAGAGGTAGAAGAGAAGAATATCAAAGACAATGAAGTTAGAAGAGACGCTGGTGAGAAATATATCGAAGAGTATCTGACAAACAAATCGTTTGTTACAGATATAGAGCCTGATAAAGGATATGCCTTTGTAGTTAAAGGAGAGCCAAAACAAGCTTTTAAAATGGCATATGGAGACCTTGATTTTGTAAATAAAAATGGAAGAGTGATTGCTTCACAAGACGGCAAAACATACAAAATTTATGACAAAAATGGCGACTCCACAACAGAATCTTATGAAATGGTTGGGCAACCAAGTGCAGACAGATGCCTTATTAAAAGAAATGATGGAACCTATCAATTTTTCGACTATAACGACAATAAATTTGGGTTGAGTTATTTCTCTGCAAAACCTTATGAGACAGACTCAACCTCCGAAAACTTCGGTTTTGCTAAAACTGTTGAAAATAAGGACGATGATGAGCTTTACACAGATTTGCTTGGGAAATCAACCAAAAACCCAACGGAAGTCGGGAGGGCTTTGATGACCTATTTGCTTGATGTCGGTAAAGATGAAAAAACTATTAAACTAGATTTAGTTGACTTGCTGGTGAAAGCGGACATGGACGAAAACTATGACAGAGCGGAGGCCTTGAATTTTGTTAAAAAAGTCAACGCGGATTACTTCAGGAAAGCGGTAGATGCAGCGACAGTAGAAGGATCAGAGGCTGAAATTGGCAGCCGTTTAGATGCTATTACCGAAAGCATTAAAACAAGGAGCAAACTTGTTGAAAATGCCGGCAAGAGCGCTGACACGGCAGCACAAGAGCGCGAAGAATTTAAAGGCAAATCAAAGGACAAGCAAACAAGCTTAAAAGATCAGGCGGCAGCAATAGAAAACTTAATAGAAGAAAGCTTTTCATTATAAAAAAAACGGCGGAGAGCCGTTTTTTTTTGTTGTCAATTTTTGGTTTTGCGGTGCAAAAG
>CALVYS010000026.1 GCA_944372355.1 uncultured Clostridia bacterium
GTGAAAGCCACCTCGGGTTCGAATCCCGACCTCTGCGCCACATCAAAAAAAAACTGCGCTCTTGTTCTGGCCGTGCTGAACGCACGGCGTGGAACACTTTCGCTTGTTTTTTTTGCTTCGCGGCCAATCGAAAATCGCCAGCATAGCTTGCGATTTTGCCGCGACTTTTTTTATTTTTACAACCTTAATCTTCATAACAAAAAAATCTTAAAACACAATATATTGTGTCTGTTATGTCATAGTTCTCAGGTTTTGTTGATAAAAATAAAAAAACTCTCCAAATTGGAGAGCTTTTTGTTATCTATGCATTTCATTTGAATTTTTAACCCAATCTGGCTCGTATCCATCTTGTGCCCAGGTTTGCAAATCGACAAGTTTTAAATAGTTTGCCATAACATCTTCCCTTGCATGGCCGATTTGATTTGAAATTTTTTCAAACGAAGCGTCGTCCTGTTGTGTTTGTTCTGTTGTCACCCTAACAATTTCCCAATCATCTGTTACAACGACATTTTTTCTGTCATACTCATTTTCAAGCGCGGCAAGTTTGTAGTCTATAACTTTTACCGTCGCCATAAAATTTCCAAAATCAGCTTCAAGTTTTTCCACTTCGTCAAAACCAATGATTTCTTTTTCACGATACAATTTTTCAAACACTCTTGCACTGCTCAACTCAGAATCTGGTGCGAATTTGTTGCAAAGGCGTGCAACCTTTCGAAAATACAAAACCTGACTTTCACGATAAAGCCGTTCAAGCTCCGGTGCAATTTTCTCAATTTTTTGAAAAACACTTTTCTTTGCCATAACTACCTCTGCTTAAATCTTAACACAACTGTGCCATTTTGTCAATAGGCCTCGTCAATCACCCCTCCTCCGAGGCAAAGGCCGTCTGCATCGTAGAGCACAACAAACTGACCTGGAGTTATAGCACGCTGAGGCTGATCGAAATCCACTTTTATTTTGTCATCATCAAGCACTGTGACTTTGACAGCTTGATCAGGCTGACGATAACGAAATTTTGCAAAGCATGTAAACTGTTTTTGAGAAGGTTTTTCAGGGATAAAGTTCATTTGGCTTGCATAAAGTCCATTCGAAAAAAGCTGCTTGTCTTCGCCTTGCGAAACTATCAACTGATTTTTGTCAAGGTCCTTTTTCACAACAAACCACCTTTCGCCATTGCCACCTGCCCTGCCTCCGATGTTCAGGCCGCGACGCTGACCAAGAGTGTAATACATGAGGCCATCATGCTTTCCAACCACATTTCCTTCAAGATCGACTATATCTCCTGGCTGAGCCGGCAAAAAGCCTTTCAAAAAGTTTTTAAAGTTGCGCTCGCCTATAAAGCAAATCCCCGTTGAATCCTTTTTCTCCGCAGTCGAAAGCCCAAGCTCTTTTGCAATTTTGCGAACTTCTGGCTTTTCAATGTCTGCAAGTGGAAAGATGACACTTGCAAGTTGACTTTGAGAAAGCTGGTTTAAAAAATAGGACTGATCCTTGTTGAGATCTTTTGCCTTGGCAAGATAAAACTTGCCATCACGTTCGATCTTTTTTGCATAGTGGCCGGTTGCGATCATGTCTGCTCCAAGTTTTTTAGCCTGTTCCAAAAATGGCCCAAATTTGATTTCTCGATTGCAAAGCACATCTGGGTTTGGCGTTCTGCCCTTCTTGTATTCCTCTAAAAAGTTTTTGAAAACGCGGTCATAATACTCTTTTGCATAGTTGACTGAAAAGTAAGGCACGCCAAGCTTGTTGCACACACGTTTCACATCTTCAAAATCGGTTTCAGCAGTGCACTGACCATCTTTTTCTTCCCAGTTGATCATGAAAAGGCCAATGACTTCATGCCCTTGCTGTTTTAAAAGATAGGCTGCCACAGAGGAGTCCACTCCTCCACTTATTCCTACAACAACTCTCATTGCACTTCCTCCCTTGGCAGTGAAACCGGAATTTTGAATTTGTTTGTGCAAACCCACACCACATCAAAGATCCATGCCGCTCCATATATGCCCACACACACAGCCAAAATCTCAATCAATGCGCCATTCCAAACGCCGACAAGAATGCTGTTGAGCGCCACACAAAGCACCCATAAAACAAAACCTAAGATATACCACAGCCCTCTTTGCCAACGGTGGACATAAAAATAGCCTCCGCCAACCAAGCCTAAAAGCACAGTGAAAAGCACCAGCTTCCATTTTTTTAAGTCCTTTGGAACTTTTTTTACATAAAGCACACTTTCTTTTTCTTTGTTTTTAAGTCGCTCCACAGCAGCGGCATTGGTGGCCTCTTCAACACGCGAAAAAATCAGACCGCACTCTGGACAGCGCAGTTGATTCACCAGACATTTTGCTTCGCATCTTGGACACTTTTTGGTGTCGCGACCTAATATTGCCATGATCAAATTTTACGCTTTTGCAGCGTCTTTGTCAAGAAATATCCTCTTCTAACTTGTCGCAAGCTTTGTTAAAGTAAACATACGAGGCTTTGTCATCTGCAACATACTTCAAAACCTCTTTGAATTCACCTCTTGCCCTTTCATATTTCCTCTCATGAAAATCTCGCACGCCTTCTTCAAATGTGTGTTTTAAATGCATCAATCGCTCTCGTTTTTTGCGAGGATAGTTTTCAAGGCTTTCAAAAAGCGAAGTCGTCTCGCCGCCGGCAAGTGTTATCAACCCTATATGTCTGTAAGCAAGCTGATACTTTGCAGGAAGCTCGTTTAATGTTTCCTTACTAAACAGAACTTTTGTGCCCATCAGCACATTTATCTCTTGCATTTTTGATGCCAAGTTTACAACATCGGAAATTATGGTTGGGCTTTTTCGCTCCTCCTCTCCCACTATACCAAAGATGATTTCGCCCGTGTGAATCGAAATGCGAGCGTCAACATTTGGCAAACTTCTCTGCCCACGGTTTTTTATTTCAATCGCCCGGCAAACGCTGGTGGCGCATTCTAGCGCGCTTTCAGGCCTTGAAAAAACTGCAAGCACACCGTCACCCAAATATTTGTCCACAAATCCGTCATGCTTTCGAATGATTGGCGAAACCACATTTAAATATGAATTGATGAAATTGAAATTTTCCTCCAAGGAAAGCGATGCGCTCACTTTTGTGGCGCTGACGATGTCGCAAAAAAGAGTTGTGGCATGTTTTTGCACTTGGTTTCCAAGCTCTAAATCGGTGATGGAGTTTTTCCCTAGAAATTTTAAAAATTGTTTTGGAATAAACTTTTGCGCTTCCAAATCGGTTTGACGCACCATGTTTTCCTTTTCTTTGTAGTTGTAGTTTATCTTTTCAAGCGCAGCTTCTATGTTTTTAAACTGTTTAGAGGAGCCAACATCAAAACTCTCCTCTCTCACCCTTCCGTCACTAAGCCTGAGAGCAATCTTTTCCACACGCTGAACAGGTCGGCAAAAGAACGCGTAAATCAAAAACACAATTAAAAGATAAACAAGAGTCAAAAGCACCGCCCAAAGCAGAGCGTTGTAGGTTGAGGTGATTTTCAAAAAGGAGCGCAAAAACAGAGCGACCTCTCCATCAAAAGTTAAAGCGGAGGCGATCAAAAACATTGCTGAGGCATAAAAGATGGTCAGAGGCAGAACGGCAAAAAATATGGCTCGTGAAAGTTTCAGCGATTTTAAAAAGCGAGAGTAAAGAACAATGCCAAAAATGCTGTTAAGCCCAATTAGCACAAGTCCTGCAATGTTGTAAGCATTGAAAACATAATAAAAGCCGGTTGGCGAAAAATTTATTCCATCAAAAACCCATTTGCCTAGCACCAAGGCCGGAATAAAGGTCAAAATAAACAAGCCTAAAAAGATTTTTGTTGACAGACGCATAAACAAACCTCAAAAAATATTTTGAGAAAATAAAAAAATTGTATGCGTGCTTGCATATAAAACTTTTTCGCGGACACACTACTACTCAAAAGGAGCAAAACATGGAAAAAGAAGAGCTTTTAATGGATTACTGCAATGCAATCTATCAAAACATCAACGCCGGCTTGCAAGCGATCGAGGACATCTTGCCTAAAATTCAAGATGACGGCTTTAAGAATGTCGTCGCGCAAATTCAGGACAAATACTACTCGCTTTCAAAAGAGTGCGAGATCTATGCGAAAAGCGAAGACATCAAAGGCATCAAGGACAACTCGTGGCTGGAAAAAGTGAGAATGTGGATGAGTGTGAACATGTCGACCATGTCGGACAAATCTAACAGAAAGATTGCAGAACTTTTGCTCATTGGTTCATTTATGGGCTATCTCACTTGTATCAAAGATCAAGCCGACCACAAGGATATATCCAGTGAGCTTGATGAGATTTTGGAAAAACTCAAAGCCTTTCAAAAATCCAACATCGAAACTCTTATTCCATATTTAAACTAAATCCAAATCTTTGAGTTTGGTGTTTATAGGGTGCGTCATACACAACGACAGCACCTTTTTTTCTGTCAAAATTTTGGTTTTGCCACTTTCGCAAACAAGATAAAACATGGTAAGCTTGCTTGGATCTATTCCACGCATAAGCTCTCCCAAAGTTGCATCTTCCCTGACTGCCAAAGATTTTACTTGTGAAAGATTTTTTATCTTTTTGTTGAAAAGGTCGGCCATTTGATATTTTCCCTCCATTTTTGTTTCCAAAATTCCACCCAGCAAAAACACACACATCAGTGCAAGCGTTGGATTGTAATTTACAAAACAGCTGACAACAAACAAAACAAAAAATATTAAACAAAAAACACCGTTCAGCCAAATCGAAATTTTGAGCGCTCGCTTTCTTGGAATGCGTTCGCTGAGAAGACTGACAAGCACTCTGCCGCCATCTAGTGGATAGGCCGGAAGCGCGTTTAAAACGGCAAGCGACAAGCTCAGCTGCACAAAAGTGTAGGTAAAGGAATAAATCGCCGGAAACACCCACCAAACGGCCACAATCAATATGCAAGAGAAAAGATTTGCAAGCGGACCTGCAAGAGCAATTTTTATTTCATCATATCCTAAAAATCTGCCCTCTTTGTAATTTAACGCAACACCATATGGAGCGAGATAGAAGGACGAGAGTTTGTATTTTAATCTTTTCGCCACAAAAAAGTGGCCGAGCTCATGCACAAGCAAAACCAGAACGAGAATGAAAAACTGCACAGTTTGTCCAGTTGCAACAAACCATGCAAAAAGCAAATAAAAAGTTGGATGGATTGGCAGGCGTTTTAATAGCCGCATAGCAGCATCACCACCAGCACAGTTAAAGCTGTGCCACAAGCCAAAATCAAAAATAAAACCGCCTTTCTCAATGAAAACTTGCGTTTGAAATCAACCTTCATAGTTTTAATATATGAGAATATTGGCGGATATAGAAATTTTATAGCGAAAAATTTTTAAGCGTCTTGCTGCTCGTCGATTGGCGGCTCGTCTTCAAACTGAAAATCATCAACGTTTTTGAACAAGTTGTCACTTGCAGGCTCATCTTCATCATGCAACACCTTTATGCGTTCCATAAGCTCGTCATAATCCGGAAGCGCGGAAACAGAATCGATGTTGAATCTTTTTAAAAACGCCTCTGTGGTTCCAAACATCAATGGTCTGCCAACAGCATCTTTTCTTCCAACAATTTCAATCATGTTTTGATCCAACAAAGCCTGCGTGGCATAATCGCAATTCACCCTTCGAATGTCCTCAATTTCAAGTTTGGTCACCGGCTGTTTGTAAGCTATGATCGCAAGCGTTTCAAGAGCTGCACGAGTCAAAGATTTTTCTCTGACAGGACTTAAAACATCGGAAACATAATTTGCAAAATTTGGATTCGATGCAAACTGGATTTTGTTTTTATAGCGGATCAAATGAATGCCGTTTTCTTTGCTGCACTCCTCTTCCAAAGCGCAAACAGCTTTTTCAAGCTCTTTCATGCTTACGCCAAGTTTTTCGGCAACATATTCTTTTTCCACGCCTTCGCCAGCAACAAACAAAATCGACCTTAAAACCTCTTTTAAATTGTAAGTTGTGTCAATCGTTCCCATCAGTTCACCTCATTTGAAATTATGTGTATCTGGTCAAATATTCCTGCCTGTTCCACTCTTATAGTTTGCAGTTTTAAAAGATCTAACAGTGCCAAAAAGATGTTGATCATCTCACTTTTGGTCATGTCGTTTACAAACAGATCTTCAAACTCAAAGCGTTTGTGCGTGCGAGCATAATCTCTTATTGAAACAATCTTTTCCGCCACAGTAAAGCGGTCTTTCATGATCTTTTTTGGAGCCGGAGCTTCTTTTTGTCGCAAGCTTTGTTTTGCCAAAAGATTTGCAAAAGCGTCAAGCAGTTTATCAAGCACCATATCTTTTACGATGATCTTGACCTTTTCGGTCTCTTCACCCGGCAGGCGATAGAATTTGTTGATGTCTTCTCGCTCTTTGAGTCCAACGCCAATCTCTTTGAAAAGTTCGTATTCTTTCAGTCTTCTCAAAAGTAGCGCTTCACTGTCTTCCTCTTCCTCCTGCTCTTCTTCATTCATGACTGGAAGCAGATATTTTGATTTGATCTCCAAAAGAGTGGCTGCGACTGTGATGAACTCACTCGCTCTTTCCATATCGATGGAAGAGAGATCTTGCATATATTCCAAATACTGCTCGGTTATGTCGGCCAATTTGACCTCCATGATGTCAAGTTTTGAGGATTTTATAAGGTGCAACAAAAGATCGAGCGGTCCCTCGAAATTTTCCAATTTGAAACGAACTTTGTCGTCAAGAAAGTTTAATTGCTCGTTTTCCATAGCTCCTCAAAAGGTTAAATCTGTTATAGTATAACAAAACAAAAGCATTTTTCCAAGAAAAAACCCGCAAGTTCTGCGGGCTTTTTTGAAATTTTACCAATTTTCGCAAACCTTTTTAAGAGAGTCGAGATAGCTCATCTTCTCTATGTTTTCGTGCGAAACCATGTCGATTTCTTTGACAATCACGCCATTTTTTGAAATGACGATCTTGCCTGCGCTTTGCCCTGCCTTTAAAGGTGCTTTGATTTTGGAAGGCATCTGCATTTGCACAGTATAAGGATTTTCCTCACCCTTTTTCAAAAGTACTGAAAACGACTCGTTTGCATACAAGCTTGCAGATTCAACCTTTCCTTTTGAAACTGGAAGACAAGACAATTCTTGATTGGCATCTACAAGCAACATGTTTTCAAAGTTTGCAAAGCCATAGTTGAAAAGCTGAGAAGCCTCATTGAATCGAGTTTGGCTGTCTTTTGCTCCGATGATGACCGAAATCAGCCTCATCTCATCGCGTTTGGCTGTTGCAGCAAGGCAGCAGCCAGCTTCATTTGTCGAACCGGTTTTTCCGCCATCGCAGCCGTTGTAATATCTGATCAAGCGATTGGTGTTGGCAAGGCCGGTCTTCCTGCCAGATGGATGTGTGATCTCGTCCATCCAAATTGTGCTGTATTTGTGATATAAATCATGCCCTGCAAGTTGCTTTAAGATTAATGCGCTGTCATAAGATGAAGAGTAGCCTTCTGGCGCTGGCAAGCCGGTGCAGTTGACATAGTTTGTGTCGTTCATGCCAAGCTCTGAGGCGCGTTTGTTCATTCTTTTTACGAAAGCCTGTTCTGAACCAGAGATGTGTTCCGCCAGTGCCACGCTTGCATCGTTGGCAGAAGCGACAATCACACTTTTAAGCAAATCTTCCACGCTGTAATTTACATAAGGATCCAAAAACACTTGCGAGCCACCCATGCCTGCTGCATTTTCAGTTGTTGTTACAATGTCTGTGAGAGCAAATTGATTGTTTTCTATATCTTCCACTGTGAGCAAAATCGTCATCATCTTGACCATGCTGGCAATCGGCATAGAGTCGTGCGAATTCTTTTCAAAAAGCACTGCGCCACTGGCATAATCCATCAAACATGCTGACTTTGAGCTTACTTCATTGTCTGTGCTTGCAAACACGACAGTTGGCATAATACCGCAACATGTTGATAGTATTATAACAGAAATGATACTAAATAGCAAAAATCTCTTCATAGAAACAGCTCCTTTTTACAAGTAGTTTTTTCTAAAAAGAGATTTTTATTCTAAATGACTAGAATCACTTTTGAAGAAAATATGCAAAGTAGCAGCGTCTCAATTATGTTTAAAGCGACCAGCACCAGCCAAAGAATCAGAAGCATTCTCCCTCTTCCGCCTTTACCATAATCACAAAGCGCGCGCGCTTTTGTCAAAAAAGCAAACAGCAAAACTAGAACCGCCAGCATGCACACCTGACAAGGAATGACAATGAAGATTGCATCTAAAAGCCCCGACATTCCAAACCCGGAACAGAGCACACTTATGTTAAACCCCAAAAGATAGGCGCGAAAGCCAATAATCGCCGCTCCGAATGGAAACAGCCACTTGTTCAGTGAAAAAACAAAGACTATGCCGGCTACAACCGTTAAAGAGAGCGTTCGTGAAAAAAATGCACCAAAGCCATTGCCCACCCCTTCAAAAGAGAGCAGATATTCATCTCCCGGATAGGAATACGGATTTGACGCAAAAATTATAATGCCCGCGATAAAACAGGAAAGCACCACTATGCTTAGAAGGATCAATCTGACCTTTGATTGCGAACACCTTGAAACAAAACTCATGCGAAAGTGTGAGAAAAGTGATTTTGCTTTGTAATTTGCCATAGTTTAATTTACGAGAAAATATGACAAAAAAGAACAACCTTTGAAAGGTTGCTCAATGTAATTGAATTTTTATCGTGACATTTCAGGATTGAGTGCTTTTGCAACTTTGCAGCAAGCCTGTTCGATTCCACCCTCTTCGTCAATGTAAGCTTCAATTTTTGTTGCTTTGATTGCTCCCGCTTGTTTTGCTGATTTGACTTCTTTGTCGTTTGACATAATCAGATATCTTTTGCCATCAAAACTTTCGTAATCAAACTCACCTGCCAAGCCAAACAACAATTTTGGATTCTTGATTTCATAAGCTTTTATCATGCAGCCGCTAAGGTTTATTCCCAAGGCATAATCTGCATAGCCACAACCTAAAAGTGTTGATTCGTTTTTCATTGCCGGCCTCCTTTTAATAGAACTGTGAGCTTATTTTACCACCTTTTTGTTGAACATGTCAATATTTTTTTTAAATTAATTTTAAAAGATTTTCAGCAATCATTTTGACATGCTCATAAGTGAGCCCGCCCTGGAAATAAGCAATATAAGGCTGGCGAATTGGGCCATCACAACTCAGTTCGATGGAGGAGCCTGCGACAAAAGTTCCAGCCGCCATAATAACCTGGTCATTGTAGCCTGGCATATCCCAAGGCATCGGCACAGCAAAGGAATCGATTGGCGAATATTTTTGAATTGTTTGAACAAATTTGACAAGTTTTTCTTCCGAGTTGAACACTATGCTTCTGACAATGTCGCTGCTTTCTTCCGAGGTTGAAGGAATGGCTTTGTAGCCCTTTTCTTCCATCACCTTGCCGATAAGCAAGCTTCCCTTTTGTGCCTGGCAAACTGTGTGCGGTGCCATAAAAAGCCCCTGGAAAAACAAGCGATAGCCCTGTTCGTAGCTTCCGACCTCTGTTGCAAGCGATGGACATGTAAAGCGCTTTGCAATCAAATCTATGGCCTCAGCCTTGCCGGCAATATAACCACCAGTTGGCGCCAATCCACCTCCGGCGTTTTTTATCAGTGATCCCATGATGACATCTGCACCCACCTCGGTCGGCTCCAATTTTTCTACAAACTCACCATAGCAGTTGTCCACCAAAATGTAAGATTTTGGGCTGATGCGTTTGACAAACTCACAAGCTTGTTTGATCTGTGAAATAAACAAGGCTTTGCGAGAGGAATAACCCTTTGACCTTTGAATGTAAACCACTTTCGGCTTCAACTTTTTCAATTTTTTTTGCATGAGTTCAAAATCAAAATCATCATTTTTGAGCTCAATGCTTTCAAAGCGAACTTTATAGTCCTCCAAACTGCCATTGCCTTTGCCAAACAGGGTGTTAGTCATGGTGTTAT
>CALVYS010000027.1 GCA_944372355.1 uncultured Clostridia bacterium
AAGGATGAGGAGGCAGGGAGGACGGCCGGCTTTTCCGCAAAAAAGCCACGTCATCGTCTGGATTGACAAAAAGCCTCAAATAACTTGTCAGCACCTTGATCTCTGCGCGCTCATAAAATTTAAAGCCGCCATATATTTTGTGCGGAATATTGTAAGCAAGAAGCGCCTCTTCCAAATTTCGCGTCAAGGCATTTAAACGCATCAAAACTGCAAAATCAGAGGCCTTGGCACCCTGCCTTATCATTCTTTCAATGGTGCTCGCAACAAAAAGCGCCTCGTCTCGTTCATCAACCGCATTGTAAATCACAGGCATCTCGCCTTCCGGCCTGTCTGTCCACAACTTTTTTTCCAGCCTTGAACGGTTGTGAGAAATCAGTTTGTTTGCCCTTTCCAAAATCGCGCTCGAAGATCGATAGTTGCGTTCAAGCTTGAAAACTTTGACATCAGGAAAATCTTTTTTAAACAAAAATATATTTTTAAAGTTGGCACCACGCCAAGAATAGATGCATTGATCCTCGTCACCCACGACAAACAAGTTGCCATGAATTGAAGCGAGCTGTTTTAAAAGCTCATACTGCACGGTGTTCGTGTCTTGAAACTCGTCAACCAAAATATACTCAAAACGCTCAGCATACTTGACCCTCACATCTTCACATTCTTTAAAGAGAGTGTAAGTTTTGATCAACAGATCATCAAAATCAAGAGCATTGTTTTTTTTCAAGCGCTCTTCATATGCCGCCATAACTTTTACAATCTTTTTAATGTCAACGACCTCTCTCATCGCATCTTCATACTCGCTCAGAGAAATGATCGAATTTTTCCAGTTGGAAATATGAAACAGCACCGTCTTCTTCCACTTATCTTCTGGAAGTGACATTTGAGCGAGAAGTTCTTTGACAACCTTTTCTGAGTCATCTTCGTCATAAATAGTGAAAGATCGCGAATAACCAAGCCTGTCAATATCCATGCGCAAGATTTTTGCGCACATGGAGTGAAACGTGGAAATCCAAATCTTGTCTCCATCGCTACACATCTTCTGCACACGTTCGCTCATCTCGCGTGTGGCCTTGTTGGTGAAAGTGATGGCCAAAATTCTGTATGGACTGATCCCCTTTGTCAAAAGATAGGCAATGCGATGTGTGAGCAAACGAGTTTTCCCACTTCCAGCACCTGCCGTGACTAAGACTGCGCCCTCGGTTTCAACAAGTGCGCGCTGTTGCTCTGAATTTAAAGCTGACATGTCAAAATTGTTCATAGAAACATTTTAACATATTAGCAAAAATTATAAAACTGATTTGTGCGAAACTTCGCTATCAAATTTCTTTTTGCAAATCAAAAACTTCTCTATCACTTCAAGCAGATATTTTTCTTTCATGCTTGCAGAAAGAGATTTGTAATATGCCTCGTCCATTATCTCACGAATAGGAGCCAAGGTGTCATGCTCCAACACCTCTCTCACCTTATGATCAAAATTTTCGTCGCTGAGCGAAATCGTCTTCACTTTTATGTTTGAGCTGACTGGCAAAGTTTTGTTTTTCAAACTTGCCTCCAAACCCTTTTTGTTTCCGATCAACCTGTTCTTTGCATTTAATGCAAGCTTTTTTAATTCATAATTTTGCATTTTTTTAAAACCTTTTCTCCCTTAATTTCTATCATTTTAAGATGACAAATTCATTTTAAATTAAAATAAAATTCCGACAAAACGATTTTTGTTTTTTATTTGTCGAAATTCTCCGAAAGATAGCTATTTTTACAAATTTCTTTTTTTCCTTTGTTTTAAAGGAGAAAAAATGCGCACTTTTTATATTTTTCTACAACATTATTGTAAAAAACAAAAGCGCTGCTTTTTGTTTTGCAGCGCTTTAAAATTAACCTCTTTTTCTTGCACGCTTTCTTGCGGCTTCGCGTTTGCGTTTTTTAGCAACGCTTGGTTTGTAGTAGGCTTCTTTTTTTCTGATATCTCCGATGATGCCATCTTTTTGGCATTTTCTCTTAAAGCGTTTGAGAGCGCTTTCAAGATTTTCGTTCTCACCAACTTTAACCGTTGTCAACTTGTTTCACCACCTTCTATTTTTGAATTAATGCTTTATCATTATATTTATTTAATTCCCATTTGTCAAGCATTTTCTTGCAATTTTTCCGCCAAGGCTCCCTCTTTAAACGGAGAAAGAATCTTGGCCAAAACAATCTGTCCAACTTCAACTTGATCGGTGAAATAACATTTTATATAGTTCTCTGTAAAGCCGACATAAAATTCGCCTTCTTTTTCTTCAATCAAAACTCTGCCTGTTGAGTTTTTTTCGATAAACATTTTTCTAAGCTTTCCGTCCAAAATTTTCAAACGCATCGCTCGTTGTTTTTTTATGGTGCCAGGCAAATCTGCCAAACGCGATGCAACAGTGCCCTCTCGATGTGAATATGGGAATATGTGCAAACCAGAAAACTGCACTTGTTTGATGAAATCTTCGGTCTGCAAAAACTCCTCTTCACTTTCCCCAGGAAAACCCACGATCACGTCTGTCGTGATGCCTGCAAGTGGAAAGTATTTTCTGATAAGCTGGCAGGTTTGCAAAAACTCTTTTGTGGTGTAGTGGCGATTCATTCGCTTCAAAACGCTGTCACTTCCGCTTTGCAAAGAGAGATGAAAATGCGGACAAAAGTTTTTTAACTGGCTTAGCTGTTTGACGAAACTTTCGTCGATTATACACTCCTCCATCGAAGAAAGCCTGATGCGTTTCCCAAACCCATCAAGCGCTTGCAAAAGCTTTAAAAGCCCATTTTCACCATCGATTTTAAAATCTGAAAGGTTGATTCCTGTCAGCACAATCTCTTTGACATCATCTGCCAAGAGAGAAACTTCGGTCAGAATGTCAGCAAGCTGGCGTGAGCGGCTCCTGCCTCGAAGATATGGAATTATGCAATAAGAACAAAAATTGTTGCAGCCATCTTGAACTTTTATATATGCCCTAAGCCTTGGCTGCAATGAGTAAGAATGCGATTGATAGCTTTCTGGCAATGCGTCAATCTGCATGCCTCCGCAAGAAAGGTCAAGCAATTTTTCTTTGCCAGCCACGCCTTTGACAAGTTGACTTTTTCCCAAAAACTGCTCTGGATTGTGCTGGCTCGCACAACCGCACACATATATTTTTGCCTCTGGATTGAACTTTTTGCAACGCGCAATCATCTGCCTGGACTTTCTCTCGGCCTCGTTTGTTACGGCACAAGTGTTGATTATGTAAGCGTCCGCCTTTTCCAGTTTGTCAGAAACCTCATAGCCGCGCTCTTTAAAGGCTTTCAAAAGCACATCGCTTTCGTATTTGTTGACTTTGCAGCCCAATGTTAAAACCGAAACTTTCACCTCGCACCTCAATTTCCGCTCAAAGTGCTTGCAATTCCAGCAAGCACGATTGCAGCCGTTTCTGCACGCAAAATTCGATTGCCAAGTGAAATGTTTTCTGGTTTGACACTTAAAATTTTCTGCTTTTCCTTTGGCGAAAAGCCGCCCTCACAACCCACTAAAATTGCTATGCTTTGGGCGGATTTTAACTTTGAAAAATCAAACTCTTCACCCTCCCTTTCGTTGGCAAAAAGTCTGACTGAAGCCTTTGAAAATTCATTTACAGCAGCTTCAAAACTTAAAAATTTGAGGCTCATCAAATCGGCACGTTCACACTGTTTTGAGGCGCTTAAAATGATCTTTTCATATCTGGAAAGCTTTTCATCTTTCAATTTCATCGTGGAAAATTCGCTTTCAAAAAACACGAGTTTTTTACAGCCAAGTTCGACCGACTTTTGAATTATCAATTCAAGTTTTTCACGCTTTACTGCGCCTGCGCATAAAACCAAATCATGCTTTGGCAATCCAGGGCACAATTCAACCTTTTCAACCTCGGCGATGCTTTCAGCCTTGCCAACCGAAAGTATTTTTGCGTGATAATCCTTGCCGTCGCCATTGAACGCCACTACGCTTTCGCCAACACTTAGACGCAAAACATTGCGCAGATGATTGTTCTCATCTCCGCTTATTTTCACTCTTTTGCCGTCAATTTCTGCGAAAAATCTTCTCATGTTTGCTATTTTACATTAAAAAAAAGGAAATGGCAACCCATTTCCTTATTTCTTAGAAAGAAAGTTTTGATATTTAACATAGCTTCTTGGATCGATTTTCGCGTCCAGATCTTCCAAGGCTTTTTTGGTTTGCTTGTCAAGCGTTTTTGGAGGCTCTGCTTTGAGTGTGACAAGCATGTCGCCATAGCTTTCCCTGTTCAAAGTTTTTATGCCTCTGTTTTTGAGACGCATAACCGTGCCACTTGGCGAAAGTTCTGGAATCGTCAATGTGTAATCGCCTTTAAGGGTTGGGATTTCCACCTTCCCTCCAAGCAGAAGTTTTGTAAACGGAAGATAAAGATCAAGCAGCACATCTGTGCCTTTTCTGACAAAAAGTTTGTGTTTTAAAACTGCAACTCGAATGTTCAAGTCTCCATTCACGCCTTCGCGCTCAGGGGCATTGCCCTCGCCGCGCATGCGTATGGTTTGCCCATCGTCAATGCCAGCAGGCACCTTGACATTTATGGTTTTTTGCACCTTCTTGTAGCCTTTTCCACCACAATATGTGCATTTTTCTTTGATTATTTTGCCAGTTGCATTGCATTTGGTGCAACCCGCTTCTCTTATCGTCGTTCCAAACATTGTGTTTTGTTGATAGCGAACTCTGCCTGTCCCACGGCAGTCTGGACAAGTGACAAATTCCTTGCCATCTTTCGCGCCGGTGCCTTTGCAATATGAACATTTTTCAATCTTTGGGAAGGTTATGGTTTTTTCCACGCCAAATGCGGCCTCTTCAAAAGAAAGTGTGAGATTTAAAAAGATGTCATCACCCTTTTCCATAACCCGCTGCGAACCGCCACCGCCGCCAAAGGCTGAGAAGATGTCAGAAAAGATGTCCGAAAATCCTCCTCCGGCGCCGCCGCCAAAGAAATCTCCAAAGCCGCCTGCGCCTGCACCGGAAAATTGAGGCCCGTCAGCCGAACCAAATTGATCATAGTTGGCTCGCTTTTTGTCATCGCCCAAAACCTCATAGGCCTCATTGATCTCTTTAAATTTTTCAGCTGCCTCTGGGGTTTTGTTGATGTCTGGGTGGTATTTTTTGGCCAAGCGACGATATGCCGACTTGATGTCGTCGGCACTCGCACTTTTCTCAACGCCTAGAATTTTGTAGTAATCTTTGTTTGCCATTAAAACTTAACTCCTGATAAAGGATTTATAAATTAGTCAACAACAACTTCTGGGTCTGGATTGTCACCACCGTTTGGATTGTTGGAGCCATCTTGCTGAGCATTTGCCCCTGCCGATTGATACATCTTGCTTACAATGCCATTGGAAACGTTCGTAAGTTCGTCAATCGCTTTCTTTACAACTTCGATGTCGTTGCTTTCAAAATCTTTCTTAGCTTTTTCGATCGCTTCTTCAAGCTTCTTTTTATCCTCTTCGGCAAGCTTGTCGCCGTTGTCTTTCAACATCTTTTCAAGGCCATAAACCATGTTGTCTGCTTGGTTTTTGGTTTCAACAAGCTCTTTTCTCTTCTTGTCTTCCTCAGCGTGAGCTTCGGCCTCTTTGATTGCTTTTTCGATGTCTTCTTCTTTAAGGTTGGAAGAAGCGGTGATAGTGATGTTTTGTTCTTTGTTGGTTCCAAGATCTTTCGCAGAAACCTTCACGATTCCGTTTGCGTCAATGTCGAAAGTCACTTCGATTTGTGGCACACCTCTTGGAGCTGGTGGAATGTCAGAAAGTTGGAATCTGCCAAGTGTTTTGTTTTGAGCAGCAAATTCTCTCTCTCCTTGCAAAACGTGAATGTCAACGCCTGGTTGATTGTCTGTTGCGGTTGAGAAGATTTGAGATTTTCTGGTTGGGATTGTCGTGTTTCTTTCAATAAGTTTTGTAAACACGCCGCCCAAAGTTTCAATTCCAAGTGAAAGCGGGGTAACGTCCAAAAGCAGCACGTCTTTAACTTCACCAGCAAGCACGCCAGCTTGGATTGCCGCACCAACGGCCACGCATTCGTCTGGGTTGATGCCTTTGTAAGGCTCTTTTGAGGTGTAAGCTTTCACTGCGTCGAAAACAGCTGGGATTCTTGTCGATCCACCAACCAAAATAACTTTGTCGATGTTTGAGGTTGAAATTTTTGCATCGCTTATTGCGCGTTTGCAGCATTCGATGGTCTCTTTGACAAGATCTTCTGTGATGGAATCAAATTTTGCCCTTGTAAGCTCATATTCCATGTGTTTTGGACCATTGGCATCAGCTGAAATAAATGGCAAACTGATAGTGGTTTTTGGAGTTGCAGAAAGATCGATTTTTGCTTTTTCTGCGGCCTCTTTAAGTCTTTGCATTGCAAGTTTATCCTTGCTTAAATCTGTGCCATTTTCCTTTTTGAATTGTTCAACCAAAAGGTCAATGATGCGGTTGTCGAAATCGTCACCGCCAAGGCGCGTGTTTCCGTTTGTGGAAAGCACTTCGAACACTCCGTCGCCAATTTCAAGAATTGAAACGTCGAATGTTCCGCCACCAAGGTCGTAAACCAAAATCTTTTGATTTTTGTTTTCTCCTTTATCAAGGCCATAGGCAAGTGCTGCCGCAGTTGGCTCGTTGATGATTCTCAAAACTTCCAACCCTGCAATCTTGCCGGCATCTTTGGTGGCTTGACGCTGAGCATCATTAAAGTAAGCAGGCACTGTGATCACGGCTTGTGTGACTGGTGAGCCGATATAGCTTTCTGCATCTGCTTTAAGTTTTGAAAGGATCATTGCAGAAATTTCCTGTGGAGTGTAATCCTTTCCTCCAAGTTTTACTTTGTGATTTGTGCCCATCTCACGTTTGATGGACATCACGGTGTTGTCACTGTTGACAATGGCTTGACGTTTTGCCACTTTGCCGACGAGTCTTTCACCTTCTTTTGTCACAGCAACCACTGACGGAGTGGTTCTGTCTCCTTCTGCATTGGCGATGACGGTTGGTTTTCCGCCTTCCATAACAGCCACGCAAGAGTTTGTTGTTCCAAGGTCAATTCCGATAATTTTTCCCATAATTTTAATCCTCCTTTTTATTCACAATGACTTTTGAGTATCGAATGACTCTGTCATTGAATTTATATCCTGCTTGGTATTCTTCCAAGATGATATCATTTTCTTTGTCTTTAACCGATGCCACTGCAAGTGCGCTGTGCAAATTTGGATCATATTTTTGCCCCACAGCATCGATTTTTTCAACGCCAAGCTTTTTCAGCTCTTCCATGATTGCAGATTCAATCATCTCCACGCCTTCCAAAACTTTGGCATCTGTGATGGATTTTTTTGCGACTTTGAAAGTGTCAAGGCAAGGCAAGAACACTTCAATCACGCTGATCTGTCCATCTTCACGCGCCTTTTTCATTTCGAAATAAGAGCGTTTGCGATAGTTTTCAAACTCAGCCTGAACTCTTTGTGCAAGATCTAAGTAGTATTGCTCCTTTTCGCTAGGTTTGCTTTCACAGTTGCAGTTTTCGTTGCATTTTTCACCGTCGTGACATTTGCAATCTTCACCGCACGAGCACTCCTCTGAGCATTCGCAGTTGTGCTTTTCTTTGTTTTCATTCTCACATGTGCATTCGTCTGCACATTTGTGATGTTCTTTCTTCAAGGTCCGTCTCCTCCTTTTATTTTTTCAAGCTCGTCGACCAAGAGTTTTAGTGCCGCTGAAACTCCGCTGTAATCCATTCTCTGCGGTCCGATAACTCCAACAGAAAGTTGAACGGCACCCACTTTGATTGGCACTCTCACAACCGAAACATCTTCGTCACTTTCAGCAACCGAAATTACGATCGAATCGCCATCTTCACCACTTTCCATAACCTCAATAAGCTCGGCTTCATCATCAAGCACTGAAAAGATGTGTTTGGCTTTTTCGATTTCGCCGCTTTCCAAAAGTTTGAGCGCTCCACTTCTTTGAACATCCAAGAGTTTTCGGTCATTAAAGCGTTTCAATCCCTTCACGAGGCAGTCGACTATGGTTTGAAACTCGCCGATCTCGCTTGTAAGCTGCCCATCTTCAAACTCATCTGTCATCTGTCTGATGGTTTTGCCAACAAAGTGTTTTTTGAAAAATCTGCTTGCATCATCGCATTCATGCTTGGTTGCACTGATGTTCAAACGCTCGTTGATGTAGCCTGCATTGGTTCCGATAAGCACCAGCACCTCTTGGCTTAAAAGCGGAATAATTTGAAAATCCTGCAAAACCAGATTCTCCACCCCACTTGCCATGACCACCGTTGGATAGTTTGTTGCCTCGCCGATTGCTTTGGCAATTTGTGAAATGAGGTCAGAAAGTGAAGAGGTTTTTTGCTCGATGATGTTTTTGACTTTGTCAAGCTCAGCATTAGTCACTGAAAGGTTTGAAAGCAAGGATTCAACATAAAAGCGATACCCCTGCGGCGTTGGAACACGCCCACCAGAAGTATGAAGTTGTTTCAAATAACCCATCGCTTCCAAAGCGTTCAGTTCACTTCTCAAAGTTGCAGTGGAGCAATCAAGGTTTGCCAGGCCCTTCAATGCGCCGCTTGTGATTGGACTGCATGAAGAGATGTAATCTTCAATCGCAACCTGCAAGATCTGCTTTTTTCTGTCGGAAAGCTGCATTCAAATTCCTCCGAGTTGGCACTCTCGACTTTTAAGTGCTAGCACTATTATATGCACTTTTGAACAATATGTCAACGGATTGTGCAACTTTTTTTAAATTTTTTTGTAGAATTTTAATTTTTGTAAAAGCAAAATAAAAAAGCACACTTTTATAAGTGTGCTTTCCTTTACCCCACAAACTTTTGAAGCTGATCAGCTATTCCCGTTGTCGTGCCATAGGCTGTGATGTAATAAAGCCCTATTGGGATTGGCAGACCATTTTGGAAGTTGTCTAAATATGCAAAGTAGCCGTCCATGCCTGTTGTCGTGTCTGAAATGGTTAGAGAGTTGTTAAACAATGCATATGAATTCAAAATCGTTGCACTGTCTACAAGGTTTGGTGAAAAGTAAAACTCTCGGCTGTTTGTCATCTCTCCTTCTGCCGAAGTCGAGATGTT
>CALVYS010000028.1 GCA_944372355.1 uncultured Clostridia bacterium
GTCATATGGTTTGCCAGAAATCGAAAACAGGACATCTCCTGGCCTCAACAAGCCAAAAAGCGCAATTGAGATTGCGTGTGTGCCACAAGTTATGATTGGGCTTATCAGCGCCTTTTCCGCTCCAAAAACTTTGGCAAAAACTTTGGCCAAATTTTCTCTGCCCAAGTCATCATATCCATATCCAGTTGAGCCAGAAAACATAGAGTTTGAAATGCGACATTCTCTAAACGCTTCAATCACCTTTTTCTGATTGAAAAAGGCAACATCTTCCACTTTTTTAAACTGACTTGCAAGCGACGCTTCAACTTCTTCAATTTTCATAAAATTCCTCCACCAACTTTTCTATTCCAGCTTCATCATCACGCGAAATGATTTTGCAATCCAACCCACGCAAAAAGGTTTGCTGGCGTTTTGCATAATTGCGAGAATGCTGTTTAATCAGCCTCACTGCCTCTTCCAAATCGATTTCGCCGTCAAAATAAGACAGAATTTCCTTATATCCAATTGCGCTCATTGACTGATGAAATTTTGTCAAGCCTTTTGCTTTAAGCGATTTTACTTCTTCCACAAGGCCATTTTGCATCATCTGATCCACGCGCTTGTTGATGCGCTCGTAAAGCTGATCTCTTGGCATTGAAAGCGCCAAGATTAGATAATCGATCTCGCTTTGAGTGCTTCCAACACTCTTTCCTTGCATGGCCAGCTCGACAGCACGAACGAGCCTGCGTTTGTTTTGAGAGTCGATTTGTTCAGCCCGCTTTGGATCCAGATTTTTTAAACGCGCCAAAAGCTCCTCTTCTGAAAGGCTTTCCAAACTTTCACGAAGCTTTGGATCCTCTCCCTCTCCACCAAAATCGTAGCCCAAAGTCAACGCTTTGACATAAAGTCCAGTGCCACCAACAATGATTGGACGTTTGCCACGAGCGATGATTTCATCAATGAGTTGTTTGGTCAATTTGACATATTCAAAAACAGAAAATTTGGCCTCAGGTGGCAAAATGTCAATGGCATGGTGTTTGACTAGCGCCTGCTCATGTGCACTGATTTTTGCCGAACCTATGTCTAGGCCACGAAAAACCTGCACAGAATCTGCGGAGATGATTTCACCATTAAACTTCTGTGCAAGCTTGATGCCAAGATCGCTTTTGCCAACCCCGGTTGGCCCCAAAATGAAGAGAACTTTTTTCATCACACGATTCTCTTGAAAAGTTTTTCAAAATCGCGCCTTGTCATCTCCACCACAATCGGCCTGCCATGAGGGCAAAGCAGCACTCCCTTTCGCACCTCTTCAATCAAAAATGCAAGGGCATCTTCTTTCAGTGTGTCGCCTGCTTTTATGGCATGCTTGCAGGCATACTGAGCCAAACGATCCCTCAAAATTTGACTTGCCGATTTGGACCAAATGCTTTCATCGGCAAGCACATCTTCAAAAAACCTTGAAAGCGAAATGTTTGACAAAATGAGCGGAACCGCGGAGACCTCGAATCCCGACGAAGTTTCAACCATTTCAAAGCCCAGCGATGAAAGTGCTTGCATTGCATTTTCGATGCGCTCGGACTCACCTTTTGAAAGTTTGAGTTCAAAATTCACAAGCAAAGGTTGTTTGATCACCTGCTGTTTTTCAGCCTGCTGACAGAGTTTGTCATACAATGTGCGCTCATGCGCCGCATGCTGATCGATAAAATAAACCTTGTCATCAAGCTCGACTATGATGTAAGTGTCAAAAATTGTTCCAAGAATCTTCATCTCGTCTTTGACGCTTGCTTGCAAAAACTTGTCCTGTTTAGGCTGCCCAATTTGAGCAAAATCCATTGCATGGCGAGCCTCTGACTGATCAAAGAAAATTGGGCCTCCTTTTTTGTTGACTGGAATTTCCTCTTCAATGGTGATGTTGAGAAAGTCTGGCGTTTTGACTTGCACCTTTTCGGTTTCAATCACGGCCTCTTTTTGTGGATACTCCACTTTTTCCTTGTTTCTGAGTGCCAGAAAATCTTTATAACTTCTGCCCTCTTTTTTTGGAAGAGGATCCAAATCCACAACAGGAATATGCTCAAAGCCCTCCTTGTTTTCAGGCGCTCGCAATTCTGATTCAGTGAATTGTTTGTCATCTAAAATCGGGCTTTCATAGGTTGCGATCATGTTTTGCTTTTGAAGTGCTTTTGTGACCGCACCAAGCACAAACGAAAAGATTGCGTTTGGATTTTGGAACTTGACCTCTTTTTTGGTTGGGTGAATGTTCACATCAACTATTTCTGGATTTATTTTTAAACCGAGAACATAGATTGGAAAACGACCTTTCATCAAAAACGGATCAAACGCGCCTTGCACAGCCGAAGAAACCAAATAGTTTTCAACAAATCTGCCATTGACAAAAAGCGTTTGATAGGTTCGGTTGGATCGCGAAAACTTTGGGCTTACAACAAAGCCTGAAAGGCTTATGCCATCTTCCTCAGCTTCCACCTTGATCAAGTTGTTGTAGATTTCTTTTCCATATATAGTGTATATTATGTCAGATAACTCGGTAGATATTGTGTTGTAAATCTGTTTTCCATCTGCGACATAAAGGAATGAAATTTCAGGATGTGCAAGCATAAATTTTTCAACCAGGTGAGTTACTTCTGCTTCCTCACGCTTTGCTTTGCGCAAAAACTTTTCTCGAACCGGCGTGTTGTAAAACAGATCGCTTGCCTCAATTGTTGTTCCTTGATTTCTTGCAACATCTTTGACTTCACTGAAAAGGCCACCATCAATCCTTATGCTTGACCCGACTTCTGCGTCCGCTGTTTTGGAAGAAGCATAGATGTGGCAAACCGAAGCGATTGATGCAAGTGCCTCGCCTCTGAATCCTAACGTTTGAATTCTGTCAAGATCTTCCAAAGATTTGATTTTGCTGGTTGCATGCGGCAAAAAGGCGGCTTCCAAATCCTCCCTTTCAATGCCATGACCATTGTCTGAAACCACAATCTTTTTTTTGCCGCCGTCTTCGATTTCAACGCTTATCACAGTTGCACCAGCGTCGATGCTGTTTTCAACAAGCTCTTTGACAATCGACGCAGGTTTTTCAACAACCTCGCCTGCTGCAATTCTGTTGAAAATCGTGCTGTCAAGCAATTGGATTTTCATTCTTCCTCCTTCACTTTTTCAGAAAGTTCCACCAAGATTTCAAATGCATGCATTGGTGAAATTTTGTTTGGATCCAAATCTTTGATGATTCGGTAGATCTGTTCTTTGACCTTATTGTGGTCTTTCTCTGCCGGTTTGTCAAGCATTTCGATGTCAAGTTTTGTGTTTAGTTTTTCAAGACCTTTGCTTATCTGTTTAGCTCTGGTCAAAACATCTTTCGGAACTCCCGCCATGCGTGCAACTTCGATGCCGAAGCTCTTGTTTGCACCGCCTCTGGCGATCTTTCTTAAAAACACCACATCTTCATCGGTTTCTTTGACAAGAATTTTGTAGTTCTTCACTCCTGGCAAAGTGCCTTCAAGGTCGGTCAGTTCGTGATAATGAGTTGCAAAAAGCGTTTTTGCTGGAAGCTTGCGCGCAAGGTGCTCCACCACACTCCACGCGATGGAAAGTCCATCAAAAGTTGAAGTCCCTCGGCCGATCTCATCTAAAATGATCAAGCTTTTTTCGGTTGCGTTTGCTAGAATTGTGGCAACCTCACTCATCTCAACCATAAATGTGCTTTGACCAAAAGCCAGGTCATCACTGGCGCCAACACGCGTGAAGATCCTGTCAGTGACAGCGATTTCTGCTTTGGTTGCAGGCACAAAACTGCCTATGTGTGCCATAAAGGTTATCAGCGCAACCTGACGCATATAGGTGCTTTTCCCAGCCATATTCGGACCAGTTATGATCATGATTTGATCCTCACCCTTGTCAAGATAGGTGTCATTTGCAATAAAGCTTCCCTCTTTCAAGAAGGCCTCAACAACTGGGTGCCTGCCGCCTTGAATTGAAATCTTGGTGCCGCCCTCGACGATGGTTGGACGCGTGTAATTGTAAATGGCCGCACTCAAAGCAAAAGCGTTGATGGCGTCCACATCGCTTATCGCATCTGCCGTTTGCAAAAGCGGTGAAACCATGGTTTGAAGATGCTCTTTCAGTTGCTCGTAAATTATGGATTCAAGTTTTATCGCTTTTTCCTCAGCGCCAGTGATCTGACTTTCCAAAAGCTTCAAATCCTCGGTTACATAACGCTCGTTGTTTGCGACCGTTTGCTTGCGCTTGTATAAAAACGGCACGCGGTCGGTGTCTTTTTTGTTGACTTCAATGCAATAGCCATACACCCTTGTGTGAATGATCCTCAAACTTTTTATGCCAGTTTTTTGACGCTCCTCCTCTTCCAAGCGACCAATCCAAGCCTTGGCCTCACTTTTCATGCTGCGAAGTTTGTCAAGTTCGGTGTTAAAGCCATCTTTGATGTAGCCGCCTTCTTTCATAACATAAGGAGCATCATCGTCAATCGCGTTTGAAAGCAATTCGTAAAGCTGCTCAAAGCCGTCAATCTTTTCCTGCTCTTTTTGGAGCAGCTGAGAAGAATGCAACACCTTTTTAAGCTGTGGAAGCGGCCTGAGTGAATTTTTCAGTGAAAGCAAATCCTTTGGCGAGACAGAGCCATAAGAAATCTTGCCCGCCAAACGCTCTATATCGCCAATTTTTGAAAGTGCTTCTGTGAGTTGATCTCTCAAAACAGGCTTTTTGAAAAGCTCCTCCACTTTATCGAGCCTTTCGTTTATGAGTTTTGCAGATTGCAGAGGGTGATCAAAAATATATCTGAATTTTCTTGCACCCATACTGGTTTTGGTTTTGTCCAAAAGCCATATAAGCGAACCGTATCTTTTGCGTTCTCTGATCGTTTCAACAAGCTCCAAGTTTCTTCTTGCAGTGGAATCGATTTGCATGTAATCGGCGTTTTTCACCAGCTTCATTTTTTTGATGCTGCCGATTTGACGTTTCTGCGTTTCTGAAAGATATTCTAAAAGTGCGCCAGAGGCAATGACGGTTTCTTTTTTGTCCTCAACTTCATAGACGCGAGCATAATTTTCACCAAACTGCTTTTTTAAGTTGGAATCAGCACGCTCAAACCTGAACGCCCAATCATAATAAACCTGAGCCTTTGGCAAAACAGCCAAGTTTTGAATCGGCAGAGTTTTGTAAATATTTTCTCCCTGCTCGTTTGCCAAAACTTCGCTTGGCATCACCCTTGTCAAAACATCTGTCAACAAATTTGTCAGATTGTCACCAGCAAGGTGTTCCACTTCAAAAAGGCCGGTGGTTATGTCAGAATAAGCCACCCCTATTTTTTCACCAGAGAAATAGATGCACATGATGAAATTGTTTTTGGCGCTTTCAAGCATGGCCTCTTCTGTGACAGTCCCAGGTGTGACGACACGGGTGACAGACCTTTGCATCATGCCTTTTGCGCCTGGCTTTTGCTCAAATTGCTCGCAAATTGCCACCTTTTTTCCAAGAGAAATTAGTTTTGCAAGGTATGCATCTGCTGCATGCGCAGGAACTCCGCACATTGGTTGTCCAGCGCGCTGAGTGAGCGTCAAATCCAAAAGCCGGCTGACTTCAACAGCATCTTGATCGAACATCTCATAAAAATCGCCCAGCCTGAAAAAAAGCACACAATCAGGATAGTTTGCCTTGATTTGATGATATTGTGCCATCATACCCTTTGGCTCTACAATTTTTGCTATTTCTTCTGACATTTTTTGTCCTCTTTTTGTATTTTCTTTTCAAGCGCTAAAAGCGCATTCACTCTGGCATTTTTAACCTCTTGTGGCACCTGACCTTCCATCTTGGCCGCCACTGTGCCCTCGCGAGGAGAATACATGAATGCAAAAATTCCATCAAAACGCACGGTTTCAACAAGCGACATCGTGTCCAAAAACTCCTCTTCTGTTTCGGTTGGAAAGCCCACAATAAAGTCAGAAGTTATTTTAACATTTGGAATGTTTGCTTTAATTTTTTCAATGATTGAAAGATAGTGCTCACGCGTGTAACGCCTGTTCATAAGCTTCAAAATACGGTTGTTGCCACTTTGTGCTGGAAGATGAATTTCTTTTAAAAGTTTGTCATTTTGCGCTATTTCCATAATCAACTCATCAGTCAAATCTTTTGGATGAGAGGTCATAAAGCCAACCTTGAAATCACCCGGCACGGCAGTTATTTGCCTTAAAAGTTGAGTAAAGGTTACTTGCGGCTGCAAATCCTTGCCATAAGAGTTGACATTTTGGCCAAGCAATGTGATTTTTTTGTATTTTCCGCTTGCAACGATGGCTTTGACCTCTTGCAATATACTTTCAACCTTGCGAGATTTTTCCCTACCACGCACATATGGCACAATGCAATAGGTGCAAAAGTTGTTGCACCCCTGCATAATGTTCACCCAAGCGTTTTCACCGCTTGTGCGATTATAACCCTTCTCCTCATCGATCTCACCTTCTTGCCACAGCTCAAACACCTTGTTTGAGTGGGCTTTTTGAATGTAAGCACCGATCTCATGCAGGTTGAAAGTCCCCAAAATCACATCGACGAACGGAAATTTCTTTTTAAAACGCAAAGCTGTTTCCTCTTTCTGCGTCATACAACCACAAACAGCAATAATAAGCTCTGGGCGCGCCTTTTTAAGTTTTTTTAAAGCGCCCACATTGCCAAACACTCTCTCTTCTGCCCCTTCTCGAATTGCACAGGTGTTGAAAACTATAACGTCGGCATCTTCTCTTTTTGCAGTGGGTTTGTAACCCATTTCTTCTAAGATGTAGGCTATTTTTTCGGATTCATGCACATTCATCTGGCAGCCATATGTAACTATGTGATATAACATAACCTAAGTATACAAGAAAACAAAACTTTTTGCAAATATTTTGCTTTTAAAGTGGCATATTAAGAAATATGAAGAAATTTGTCAAAATAACGCTAATCGTGATTTGTGTGGGGCTTTTTGCTGCCATAACTTCGCTTTCTCTTTTCGTCGGTGTGAGCCTTGCAAAATTTGGCTCGTTGAAACTTGACGACAGTCTGCTTTCCTCGCCCGCAGCCTCGGTGCAGATGTATGACAAGGACAATCGTTTGATCGACGAAGAAAACACCGCATCGACTGCATACGCAAAGCTTGGCGAGCTTTCACCTTACACAACCGAAGCATTTATTTCGATTGAAGATAAAAATTTTTACAACCACCATGGTTTGAATTATAAGCGCATGGTCAAAGCTGCCATTTCAAACATCAGCACAAAAAGTTTGAAGGAAGGCGCTTCCACCATCAGCCAACAACTCATCAAAAACACTCACCTTTCCTCTGAAAAAACTTTTGAACGAAAATTAAAAGAGATCTCTTTGACCCGCAAGCTTGAAAAGGCTTACAGCAAAGACGAGATTTTGGAAAGATACTTAAATGTGATTTATTATGGCAACAACTGCTACGGCATCGCAAACGCAGCAAATTACTATTTTTCCAAACCCGCAGCTGAGCTTAACCTTGAAGAGAGCGCCTTGCTTGCAGGCATGATCAAATCTCCAAGCAAATTCTCACCAATAACCAAGGAAGAAGCAGCCCTTGCCAGACGAAACCTTGTGCTCGACGAAATGAAAAAAGATGGCTACATAACAGAAGAACAGGCTGAACGTGCAAAAAAAGAGCCCATCAATTTAAATCTGCAAACCGAAAATGAAAACAAATTAAACTCCTACTCAGAAGCGGCCCTGACAGAGGCCTGCAAACTTTTGGACATGCCTGCAAAGTCCATCGCACTTGCAGGATATAAAATACACACATATCAAGACTCCAAAAAACAAACGCGACTGGAAGCGGCTTTGAAAAGTCAAGATTTTTCCAGTGCTGATCATGCGGGAATCGTCATTGATGCCAAAAAACATGGAGTGAGTGCCTATGTCGGCAGCAGCGCCTACAAAATTTTGGACGCCAAGCGCCAGCCAGGATCCATTATAAAACCAGTGCTTGTTTACGCGCCTGCGCTCAATGAAGATTTGATCTCACCGGCCACACAACTTGTGGACGAGCCCCTTGTTTTGAGTGGTTATTCACCAAAGAATGTGGACGGCAAATATCGTGGATATGTCAGCGCTACCGACGCCGTGGCAAAATCGATAAATATTCCTGCAATCAAAGTGCTTTCATACGTTGGAATAGACAAGGCCAAAGCATATGCCAGCGAACTTGGCCTGAGCTTTGATGAAAAAGACGACTCTTACGCCTTGGCCCTTGGCGGAATGACATATGGAGAAAATTTGCTGACACTTGCAAACTCTTACACAGTTTTTCCAAATCTGGGTCGATTCTGTCCTGCGCAGTTTGTGGAGTACATAACCGATGCAAACGGAAAGATCCTATATCATCACAAACCACAAGAAAAGCAAGTGCTCAGAGAAGACGCAGCTTTTCTGATGACAACAATGTTGCAAGAAAGCGTTGCAACCGGCACGGCCAAAGCTTTGAAGGGCCTTTCTTTGCCACTTGCATCAAAAACAGGAACGGTTGGCAAAGGAAAAGGCAACTCAGATGCTTACAACATCACCTACTCACCAAGCGAAGTTTGCGGAATCTGGGTGGGAAATTTGGACAACACGCCAATTTTAGTTGCCGGAGGAAATCAACCTACAAAATGCGTTCGAGCCTACTTTGAAGGAGCAAGCACCGCTGAAGTTTTTGTCATGCCTGAAAGTGTGGTAGAACGCGAAATCGACCTCACCTGCCTGCAACAAGAGCACTTGATCAAACTGGCCTCGCCGCAAACTCCTGCAAGATTTAAAACAACTGCTCTGTTTTCACGCTTCAACGAGCCTCGCGAGGTTGCCTCAACCTTTTTATCCTTGCCTGAAACTCACTTTGAAGTTTCCGAAAACGATGGCAATGTCAGTGTGAGTTTTGATGCCAAGGATCACATAACCTACTCCTTCTTTGACGATGACGAATTCTTGAA
>CALVYS010000029.1 GCA_944372355.1 uncultured Clostridia bacterium
CATCTCTTCCTGCAAAAATGTATGACAAAGTGCTTTTGGAGGCGCTTAGCGATGTTTTTGATGGCAAATGCCCAAACAGGCAAGAAGACCTTTTAAAAAGCATTGGAAAAAAACATTTTCACAATATTTAAATAATTTTATTTACAAGTGGCATAATATAGCCATGAGTGAAGAAAAAGTGAAAACTAAAAAGAAAAAATGGTCCGGTGTTTACTGGGGCCTGGGTGCCGCTCTTTTTGCTGTGGCACTTCTTTTGTTTTGTCAATTTTATTTTGTTGACAACACCTCTCCCAACGACACGTTTTTGAATGGGACTTTGGTCAACGGCATTGACGTTTCTGGCATGACTCAAAGCCAAGCTGAAAATGTGATCTCCTACTCTCTGCTTTCAACGCGCTCAGACATCAAGCTCACCTTGGCATATGATGACAAAACCTGGACGTTTTCTGGAAGTGATTTTGAAATCAAAGATGAAGTGGGACCGGTGCTTACAGAAGTTATGAAAGTTGGCCATGAAGGCAATTTTTTAAAACGCTTTCGTGAACAAAATAAAGTGAAAAAAGAAGGGCTTGCCGTGAACGTTTCATACAAAGCCGTGCTCGGCGGACTTGACGAAGTGATTGACAACATTGCAAGCGAAATCGAATCACCTGGTCAGCCTCCACAAGTCGTCTTCGACCCAAATGGAGATCCAATGTTTTCGCTCAGCGAAGGTGAAAGTGCAATCGTGGTTGACAGAGGCAAACTTTTGCAACTTATAGACGACGGATTAGAAAATCAAAAAAATGTGACCATTCAAATTCCTGTTTTGGAAATTCCGTATCAAGTTGATGAAGAAGCTTTGCTCTCAGCGATCACCAAACGCTCGTCCTTTTCAACCAGTTACGCAAGCTCATCAGCTGAAAGAAAGAACAACGTTGCGCGAGCTCTTGGCGCATTCAACGGTCAGGTTTTTATGCCAGGAGAAGAAGTCAGCTTCAACAACATCACAGGATCTCGAACGGCAGAAAACGGTTACTTGCCAGCAAATGTGATTTTAAATGGAGCATATGTCAAAGGCACAGGCGGCGGAGTTTGCCAGGCTTCCACCACACTTTACAATGCACTCGTGCTTGCAGATGTTGAGGTTTTGCAAGCCAACCATCACTCTATTCCAGCAAGTTACGTTCCCCTCTCCTTTGATGCCATGGTTTCAGAAGGATATTCAGATCTGGTTTTCAAAAACTCACTAGACGCGCCGATTTACATAAAAACCTATCATGATGATGAAAATGTTTACGTCGAAATTTATGGTCCAAAACTCGAAGAAGGAAAAAGCATCAAAACCAGAGCCGAATTCATCAAAGTGCTGCCTCATTCAGGCGATAAAATCATTCAAGACACGAATGGAGAATATTCCGACAAAGTGATCTACAAAGGCGAATATTATCGCGTGCGATATCCACGCGAGGGATATGAATCCAAAGGATATGTTCAATATTACCAAAATGACGAGCTGGTTGAAGAAAAAGAAATTCGCCACGATATGTATCTGCCTCAGGAAGGCATCATAGTTGAAGGTACCGCAGAACTTGGAGAAGGCATGACACTGCCTGAAAACGACGTGGAATTTATTCCACCACAAAAGGTGACCTCCACTACAACTGAAACTGTGCGTGCAAAAATTGAAAAAGAAAGACCAGCCGCTTACAATCCATAAAAAAACGCTCTTAACGAGCGTTTTTTAATTTCTGAATGCAGCACGGTTTTCATATAGCGCATAAGTGTTTGCTTTTTGAGTGATTTTGATCACATAATTTGTTGAAGAAGTGGAGCTTGTTTTGTAGGACACATACATGTTTAAGTCTGAAAACTCATCAGTGCTTGACAATGCGAAATAAACTGATGTGAACTCTATCGTTCTTGAACTATTGAAAACACTGTGATAAACTTCACCATTCGCATAGGTTAAAGTTTGCGGTTGAGAATATTTGAATTCAACATAAAATCCGCTTTGCAGCTCTGATAGAACCGATGAGAGTGTGGTTCCGTTTTGCTCGCTCGACGAATCGATGACATAATCACCAAGCCTTCCACTGAAAAGTGCAACCAAATAAGAAGACGTGAAGCTTTCATCAAATTGTTGCATAAAGGAATTGTATTTGTCTCTGTCTGAGGTGAATTCGCCATAGGTGGAGTTTTGGTTGTAAACCACGATTCTGTCAGGATTTGCAATGAAATTTGGTTTCAAGTTGGTTGGAATGCAAGCTGCAACCACGATTAAAACCACCAAGACAAACACCACGCTCAAAAGACACAAGGCTGTGATTTTTCCGGCCTTTTTTCTTTTCAATGCCAAATTTTCGTCAAGTATTAAGTTTTTGTTAGGCACTATTTATTTTCTCCTTCGTCCTGCTTTTTAGTGGATTTTGAAGAGCTCTTTTTGGCAGGTTTTTCCTGCTCAGTTTTTGGCTCCTCAGCCTTTTCAACCTTTGCCCTCACCCTTTTTGGTTTTTTGTCGGCCTCTGTTTTAGGTTGCTCTGGCTGTGCGGCTTCGGCTTTTTCCTCCACTTTTTCTGTTTGTGACTGCATGTTTTTTACAAAGTCTTCATATTCTTTGACAATCATGGCATATTCTTCTTCGGTGATTATGCCATTTGCCATAAGTTTTTGCCCTTCTTCAACCTTGTTGCGATAATCTGCAAGTTGTTTTTGAGCAGCTTGTTTTTCACGCAATTTGCGCTCTTTTTCTTTTTGCGCTTTTTCTTTTTTGTCCATGATCTTGATTATCTCTTGGGCGGTTTTGCCTTCCATGATCATGTTGACTTCATCGGTGTAAATGGTTTCTCTTTCAAGCAGCAAGTTTGCCATTTCGTCCAACTTGTCACGGTTTTCGGAAAGTATCTTTTTGGCACGTGAATAGTTGTGTGCGAGAATTTGCCTTACTTCGTCATCAGCTTCGGCAGCAAGTTTTTCAGAAAAGTCATTTTTCATTTGATAATCCCTGCCAACGAAGATTTCTTGTTGTGAAGAAAGTGACATAAAGCCAAGGCCTTTGCTCATGCCCCAATCAAACACCATTTTGTGTGCAAGTTTTGAAGCATGTTGAATGTCGCTTGAAGCACCTGTTGTGATGTCGCCAAAGACGATTTCTTCGGCAAGCCTTCCACCCATGCACATCGCAATGTCGTCCATGAGTTTGGAATAGAAGACAAAACTGTTGTCATCATCAGGGCGTTGCATGGTGTAACCACCTGCCATACCTCTTGGAATTATGGAAACTTCTTGCACGTTGTCGCAATTTTTAAGCAATTTGCCCAAAATTGCATGACCAGATTCATGATACGCTGTGATTTTTCTGTCTTTTTCAGTGACAAGCCTGCTCTTCTTTTGAGGTCCCATCAGCACTTTGTTGATGCCTTCTGTGATGTCTTTCATGTGAATGGTTGGCCTGTTTGCTCTGGCAGCCAAGATCGCAGCTTCGTTTAACATGTTTTCAATGTCCGCACCAGTGAAGCCTGTTGTCAGCCTTGCAAGTGTTTTAAAGTCCACTGACTCGTCGAGAGGTTTGTTGCGAGCATGAATTCTCAAAATGCCCTCTCTGCCTTTGACGTCTGGCACATTGACGTAAATCTGCCTGTCAAAACGGCCTGGACGCATAAGCGCTGGATCCAAAACATCACTTCGGTTTGTGGCTGCAAGCACGATTATGCCTTCGTTTGGCTCAAAGCCGTCCATCTCAACAAGAAGTTGATTCAGGGTTTGTTCGCGCTCGTCATTACCTCCGCCAAGACCAGCACCCCTCTGCCTGCCGACAGCGTCAATTTCATCGATAAACACGATGCAAGGTTTGTTTTTCTTGGCTTGTTCAAACAAATCACGAACCCTGGAAGCTCCCACGCCGACAAACATCTCAACAAAGTCAGAACCAGAGATTGAAATGAATGGCACATTGCTTTCTCCTGCCACTGCCCTTGCAAGCAAAGTTTTTCCGGTTCCTGGATTTCCGACAAGCAAAATTCCTTTTGGAATTCTTGCACCTAGATCGGTGAATTTCTTTGGATTTTTCAAAAACTCGACGATCTCTTCAAGCTCTGCCTTTTCTTCGTCCGCACCTGCGATGTCAGAGAATCTGACTTTTGTTGTGGCATAGGCTTTGGCCCTGGTTTTGCCAAAGGACAAAGCTCCCTTGTTGGAGTTTGCCATCATGCGATAAAGCACCCAAACCATGATAAAGCCAAAGATTATGATCAGAAGCGTTGGCAAAAAGCTCAAAAACCAGTTGTCGCTTGGACGATTGGTGTCGTAAGTTATGTTGGCCCCTGCCAGATTTGCCGCATCAATCTTTTCTATGATTCTGTTGATGTCGTTTGATGATGAGTATTCAAAATAGTAGTCTGAATTGTTTGGGAAACTGTCTGCGTTCTCACTGCCGACAACCAAGATGTAACCTGTGCCATCATAGTAATAAAGCTGAGCGATTTGCAAATTGCGCCCACCAGTTGACTCGTCATTGTAGGTTCCCGAAATAAAAGCATCGACCTCGCTTAATTCAACTCTGGTGCCAGGATTTGAGGTGTCGATGAACAAAAAGCATAGCAAAAGCACCACTACTAATATGAGAATCAAATATGAAAATCTGAATCCTCCCTTTTTCTCTTCCAAGTTAACCTCCGTTTTTTACAGAAAAATTTCTGACTTGTTTAGTTTAACATAATATCTTTTTTTTTCCAACTAATTTAAGGCCTAAACTATTATTAAACCGGAAATAGAGAAACTATGACTTTAAAAACGACATTTTTCAAAAACTCTTCCGGTGAGATGTTTTGCGTTTGCATAAAGTCTTTTGTCTCAGCCCTTTTTGCTTGATAAAACCTTTCATACATATCCAAAGTGTCCGCGTTGTTTTGTGCCAAAAATTCTAACGAAGAATTGATTTCGGTTTTCACTTGCCTTTCAATCAGTTTTCGAACCGTGTCGCTGATGTAAACCGGCTCCTTGCTTTCCACAGTGTCTTCCTTCGAGCCGTTGCTCTCTAAAAGTGTGATAAAAAGTTTGATGTTGGCAGTGTAAACCGGCACGCCGCCAACATATTCAATCCTGTCTAATATTTGTTGCCGCTGAACTTTATATATGAGTTTTGCCGCGTCAAGGTTTTCGTCTGAAACATCTTCAAGAGTTATCACTGCACCTGTTGTCGAAGAATTCAACCAATTCAATCCTCTGAGTTGCTCTTTTGTCAGATGCGCTTGCATTTTGCCTTCTTTGATCAGCAAACAACTGCCGTCATTGACGATTTGCAGCTGTTTAGCGCCGCCCGAGTTTTGTCCACTGGATTGTTCACTGTCGCTTTGAGGAGCCCCTTCTTTTTGATTCGACTGGTTTGCACTGCCGTTTGAAGCATTGCCTCTGCTGGAACCAGACTCACCCCCGTTTGATTGCCCTCCGCCAGAACTCGATCCCAAACCGACCACATTTTCTGTGTTTGTGATAGGGATTCCATTGATATCTCCTTGCTCAATTGTCAAATACCCAAGAAGTGAAGCCTTGACCGGCGAAAAATAGCCTTCATAAAATGAATTTATTGTTGTGTATTTCCACAAAATGTAATTTGAAGTGTAAAACAATAGATCTTCCAAATTGATGTCCGATTCTTTGTCAAGCTCCTGCACAAACTCCAAAAACTGCTTGCTTGTGACATTGGTTGAAATCAAAACGCAACTCTGCGGCAATGACGCCACACGAGACAAATAATCGAGTGACGATGTGATATCCTCAGCCAGCAACCTTTCACTCACAATCGCTGTGTGCGTGTGAAAAAGTGATATATTTTTCCCAATTTGCAAACTGGCATTTGTGAACGCCTCACTGACAGAAGGCGCTGAGCATGAGATGACCTCATATTGCTCTGAGTAACTTTGGTTTGGGTGCGAAAGAAAGGTCATCAACGTGACCTCATAGCCATCATCATTTTTATCGAGACCAACCGCAGTGACTATGGCGTTTACAGCACTTTCTGACGGAGCTATAATAGCGGTTGGGAAAAAGCAAAACGCAATCAAAACCAATGCAAGCAGCATTGGCGCACGCTTTACAGCGTCAATCACTTTTTTCATGCTTGCCTCCTATTGTAAAAAACAGGCACACAATCGGCAAAATGTATTGGAGCACCAGTGCAAAGTATGGCACCACTAAAACGCCTAACGCAGTAACCTGCAAAAAATCAAAAATCGACAGCAAAACAAACGCAAGGAAAATCAGATCAAAGGTTATGACTCCATATATTTTGCCAAGCGAAGGAAAGATTTTGTTAAAACAGTCACAAAACACATATAGTGCTACACTGATTTGAAAAAGCGACAAAAACATGACAAGCACGATCGCCAACATATCGAGTCTCCCGATGTAGGTGAAACGATAAGAAAAAGTGATGATGTCCGAGATTGCATTTTTGTGCACGAAAGAGGTGTGGTTGAATATGCTGTAAAACATAATATACAAAATCAAAATCAACGCCATAACAATCAAGGTGTAGGTTAAAATTTGTTTTTCATCTTTTTTGTTTTCAATTTTGATTCTGTCCATAAGCAAAAACAAGATGAGCACATCACCAAAGCAAAAAAGATGTTTAAATCCTCCAAGAAAAAACTCCCCGGCTGGTGCATCAAAGAAGAGTGGAAATTTGTTGAAATTGGCCACTGAAAGCAACAAACAAAACACGAAACAGGTTATCAAAAAGTAGTAGAAAAATTCCATTCCCCTGACAAGCGGCCTGAGCCCACGCATCACAGAGCTGTTGCAAACCAGCAAAAACACCAGCACAAAAATATAAAAACTTGCGTCCAAATAAACCTGAACCCTGAAATAAACATAAGAAACATTATAAACAAGCAAAATTTTATAAAAAATGTAAATTGCAATCAAAATATAGAGGCTTTTTGCCATAAAAACGCCCATTTTTTGCTTTATTATTTGATAAAAGCTCAAATCCGGAAATCTTCTTTTCAGCCGAAAGAAAATAAAAAGCAGCCCAAGCTCTGCCAGCAACAACAAAAGCATAATAAAAATGCTGTCGGCTTTGGCATACTCATAAAGCAAAGACGGCAAAACTAATATTTTGTTTGCAAACAGCATAACGCTTGCAAGCACAGCTGTTTGACGCGAGGAAATGGTTTTTGCGTTCATTTTTGCCTCGTCACGTTTTTATTTTTAAAAGACTGCGGTCGGGTTTTCATGTCTTTTATGTTTGTCATCAAAATTGCATCTTTAAGGTCACGCTCCACTCTTGGCGCAAACGGTGCAAGATAAGGCGCACCATATGAATCGATTGAAGCAAGATATGTGATCAAATAGATGACCAGTCCAACGATTCCAAGCATGCCCAGCGATCCTCCGATAAATAAAAACAAGTATTGCAAGATGGAAAGTTGATATGCCTGTTCGGGCACCGTGTAAAGTGCAATTTTTGCAAGTGCGACGATGATCACACCAGGCGGAGAAATCAAACCTGCCTTAACACCCGTGTCGCCAAGAATCAAAGCCCCCACAATCGAAGTTGCAAGGCCCAAATAGCTTGGCAATCTAAGACTGACCTCATACAAAATTTGAAACAATAAACTGATGAAGATCATCTCAAAAAAAGGTGTGAATGGCAGCCCTTTTGTGGTGTTTGTTATCGTGACCAAAAACTTGATCGGTGTGACATTGGAATGGAATATGCGCAACGAAAGATAGGTTGCCGGCAAAATGATGGCAATGAGCACTGCGATGATTCGCACAACTCTGATAAATGCGCCATAGATGTGAGAGTTGTAATAATCATCGCTTGACTGAACATCTTCTAAAAACACAAAAGGCAGCGTTAAAACGATGGGCGAACCGTCCACTATTATCGCCACCCTGCCTTCCAACATTTTTGCGGCAACGACATCAGGTTTTTCGATGCTTCCAACCTGTTTAAAAAGCGAATATGGGCGCTTTTCTAAAAACTGCATTATATACTGTGAGTCTATGATCCCGTCGACGTCGATTTCTTTCAACCGGCTTTCAATCTCTTTGACAACCTTTTTGTCAGCTATGCCTTTTATGTAAGCGATGATCAGCTTGGTTTGTGAATATTTTCCCACTTTCATATCTTTCAAAACCAGGTCTTTTGTGTAAAACCTTCTTCTGATCAAAGTTATGTTTGTTTTAATATCTTCAACAAAACCTTCCCTAGGCCCTTGAATAACTGCCGAAGTTGGAGGCTCCGCCGGAAGACGCGCAGGGTATTTTTGAATCT
>CALVYS010000030.1 GCA_944372355.1 uncultured Clostridia bacterium
GGTGAGCAGCTGTTTGCTACTCCTCGATGTCAGAGAGCCATCCAAAACTGTTGCCCCCCCCCCCCGAGGTGACATTTTGTTGCATTTGTTTGCACAAAATCCTTTCGTCTTTTGATCGACTGAAAAAACGTTTGGTTTTTTGCTCTTTGTTTTTCATGCTTTTATTTTATCAAATTGTGACAAAATTAGTCAAACAATTTGCTAGTAATAAATTTTCAGATCTATCCAAGCAAAAACCCTTGGATAATAAGCTCCTCTGCCTGCTGCTGATTTAAACCGAGAGTCATGAGTTTGACAAGCTCGTCACCAGCGATCTTTCCTATGGCCGCCTCATGAACAAGTGAGGCTTGATTGCTTGCCGCATCAATTTTTGGAATCGAAACAATTCGGGCCGAATCCAGCAAAATGCCGTCGCACTCAACATGCCCAAAGCATTCATTTTTGCCGATGAGATCAGAGCGGAACTCTTGAAAAGATTTGTCCTTTGCCACGCTGCGGCTGACAACTTCTGCTTTGGAATTGCTTCCAAGAAGTTTCACTTTAAAGGAGGTTTTTGCGCGCTCATTTTTGCTTGTCAAAAGCTTTTCAGTTATGAAAAGTTTGGCATTGTTTTGAAGCTCGGCAAAGGTTTGCCTGATCGCGTTTGTAACTCCTTCCAGCTGAATGGTTTCCATTTCCATTTCGCTGCCTTCGTCCATGTAAATTTGCGTGATTGGATTTAAAACCTTTCCGCCATCTCCCTCACCTTCACCAACGTGTGATTCGAGATATTTCAATTTGCTGTTTTTGGCAAGATGAAAGGTGTGAATGCCATCATGCTGTGAAGTGTTGCAAGTGGAATTGTGAATGCCACAACCTGCAATTATGGTCACATCTGCATTTTCTCCGATGTAAAAACTGTTGTAAACGACGTCATGCAGTCCTCCCACAGTGATGATGACAGGAATGTGAACGCTTTTGTTTTTGACATTTGGTTTTACAATCACGTCAATGCCTGAGCCATCTTGTTTTGGCACGGTTTCCACATCTGACGTGCTTGCTCGTTTTAAAACCTTTCCATTGCTTCTGATATTAAACGCCCCAGAAGGAATCTTGTGAAGATTTGCTATTTTTTCAAGCAAGGCTTTTTCAATGTTATTCATTTCCACCTCGCAACTTGCCACACTGATTGCCCGCTAAAAGTGGCAACACCTGTTGAGGCTTTCCGGTTTTTTCAACTTTTCCATTTTTAAGCAAAATCACTTCATCAGCAAATTCCAAAATCTTTTTTTGATGACTGACGATGATGTTTGTTGCGGATTTTAAAGATTTGAAAATGTTTGTCAAGTTTTCAAAACTCCACAAATCAATGCCTGCTTCTGGCTCGTCAAAAATGTTCAATTTTGAATTTCTGCACAAAACGAGTGCAATTTCAATGCGTTTGAGTTCTCCGCCAGAAAGTTTGTCGTCGAGAGGACGGTTGATGTAATCTCGCGCGCAGAGTCCAACGTTTGAAAGAAGCTTGCATTGGCCTGCCAAATCGTTTTTCTTGCCGCTTGCAGTGTTCATGAGATCCAAAACTTTCAGCCCTTTAAAAGTGACCGGCCTTTGAAAAGCAAAACTCATGCCAAGGTTCGCCCTCTCATCCACACTGAGCGATGTGACATCTTTCCCATCAAAAACTATGCGACCAGATGTCGGTGAAATGATTCCCATAATGATTTTGACAAGCGTGGATTTTCCGCTGCCATTCGGGCCAGTGATGACATAGGTTTGTCCCTTGCCAAACGACAAATTCACATCTTTCAAGATGTGCTTTTTTTCTCCATTTTCCAAAACGCTGTAACTGATATTTTCAAGTTTTAACATATTCAAATGATAACATTATAAAAAAGATATGTCAACTTAGTTGCAAGCGAAATTCTTTCATACGCCAACAAAAAAGCAGCAAATTTGCTGCTTTAAATGCTTTCTGCAACCTCCCAAGCGCGCCAAATCACAGTGCGAAGGTTTCCAACTTTGAGTGCGTCGCCCACGATGTGAACGTGCTTGCCCTTTTTCGCAATCGGCGCTGGACGATAACCAATCGCGCTGATCACGCTGTCTGCTGCAAGTTTTTTCTGGGCGCCATCTTTTGTTTGGATAACCACCTTGCCTTTTTCAAAACCAACCACTTTGCTTTCCAAGTAAACTGGCACTTTTTTATATTTGAAAAAGTCTCTTAAATACGAAGAGTTTGCAAGGCACAGGCTGTTTGAAACCATAAGATCATTTTGCGTTTCCACAATCACAGGGTGTTTGCCTTTTAGGAATAAGTCGTAGGCTATTTCGCAACCACTAAGGCCTCCTCCAATTATCACAACCTTGTCACCAACCTCTTGCCCGTTGAGATAATCGATTGCATCTATGCAACGCTCAGCTCCCGGCAAGCGAAGCTTGTTGGCCGTGCTTCCAGTCGCGATGATCACCTCATCTGCCTCTAAGGTTGAAATATCTGTAATCTCTTTGTTTTTCACAACCTTTATTGGAAGCGACGCAATCTGCCTGCGATACCACTCAATCAGCTTTTTGTCAGCCTCTTTAAATGATGGGGCCGCGGCCGGGATAAACACCCCACCGAGCTTGTCGGTTTTTTCATACAAAGTGACATCATGCCCTCTTAAAGTTGCAATTCTGGCAGCTTCCATGCCGCCGATTCCACCACCAATCACAGCCACACGCTTTTTACGTTTTGCTGGATAAATGTCAAACTTGTGATTTTGCATGGTCAAAGGATTGAGTGCACACCTTGACATATGTTTGGAATCTGACATTGCCGCTCCACAAGCGATGCCTTTGTAATGAGAAAGTGGGAAGCAGCCATTATGGCAATGAATGCACGGCATGATGTCCTTCTCTCTTCCCTCTTTAAGCTTAGTTATCCACTCAGGATCGGTGAGAAATTGCCTTGCAAAACCAACGCCGTCGATCTTGCCCTCTTTAACCGATTTCGCACCAACCTCTGGCACCATCTTTCCAGCGCAGACAACAGGAATGTCAACAAATTTTTTGATGTGCTCAACATCTTCCAAATTGCAGTTGTTTGGCATATATGCAGGAGGGTGAGCCCAATACCAAGCATCGTATGTTCCATTGTCGCAGTTCAGCATATCATAGCCTGCATCTTGCAGATATTTTGCAGCTTTTTCACTTTCAGCCATGTCTCGACCCACCTCTTTGTAGGTTTCACCAGGCATCGCCCCTTCACAAAAACCTTTGGTTTTGCTGACAACTGAATACCTTAGCGACACTGGATAATCCTGCCCGCAAGCCTCTTTTATTGCTTTGACGATTGCAACAGGAAATCGGAACCTGTTTTCAAAACTTCCGCCGTATTCGTCTTCACGCTGATTTGTGTAGGTTGTTGTGAATTGATCAAGCAAGTATCCTTCGTGAACCGCATGGATCTCCACGCCATCGACACCTGCCTCTTTGCAAAGTTTTGCAACTTTTGCAAAACCTTGAATCATTTTTTCAATTTCTTTCTTTTTTAAAGGACGGCAATATGCCCCTTCCGCCCACCTTGATGGAAGTTTGCTTGGCGAAGCACAAATCCTTGAAACATCGATGACAGGTTTAAGCAAAGCCCCCAAGAATTTGTTTTTGAGCATTGGCACAAGCATGGTTGGAATCGAAAATGACCTTCCAAAACCAGCAGTCAGTTGAACAAAAAGTTTTGCCCCTGTTTGATGAATCTGTTGCATGTAAGGTTTGAGTTTTCTAAAAGCCCCTTTGGCTTTGTAAAGCCAGCTTCCACCCATCAAATTGCGAATTGGCGCAATGCCAGGAATGATCAGGCCAGCATCGTGTTTTGCAACATTTAAGAAAAACTGCGCTGCATCTTTGTCAAAATGATGCCTTTCCATCCAACCAAAGAGTGAGGTTCCACCCATTGGACAAACGACAAATCTGTTTTTTATTTCCACATTTCCGATCTTCCATGGAGTAAAAAGTGGCTGTAATTTGCTTTGCATAATCGCCCCCCTTTTTGAATAATTATATCATTTTTGCCAATTTTAACAAACAAATCGTCACAAAAGTAAAGAAAAAACAGCTTTTTAAGCCGTTTTTTTTTATTCTGTTGCAAAATTATCAAAATATCCTGTGATCAAAACGATCGGCGTGCCCTTGTCGCCACTGCCACTGACAAGGTCAGAAAGAGAACCCACAAGATCGATGATCCTTCTCGGTGTGGTTCCCAAAGAATTTTGTTCGTCTTTTAAAAGTTTGTTCTTCTCTGAAATCAACCTTTTCATTTCCAATGTCGCCGCTTCGCCTTTCAAACCACCAAGTTCATTGTCAGCAACAAACTTAAACTTTATCTCATTTGGCGTGCCGCCAAGTCCACTTGTGTAGGCTGGGCTGACAACTGGGTCGGCAAGCTCCCAAATTCCTCCAACAGGATCCTTAAAAGCTCCATCACCATAAACCAAACATTCCAATTTGACTCCTGTCCGCTTTTGCATCTCAATTTGCAGGCTGTCGACAAATTTTTGGCAATCGCGAGGGAAAAGTTTGACCGACCCCTCTTTTGAGCGATTCGAACCAAGCACACCAAACTGCTCATGATAGCCATGAGTCAAGGATTTTTTGTTTAAAATCTCATCAAGCGTGATCACTTTTTTGGCTCCATGCGCAAGCAACAGTTTTTTGTTTCTGTTGCGTGAGTGAATGTCCGCGCAGATCACGGTGTCTGTAAACTTCAAAATTTCCAAAGGATCATTGCTTAAAATTATTTTTCCCTTGTTGCCACATATCTTTTGATATGCCTCAATGTAATCGACTCCGGTGAATGGGTGCTCGACCCCTCCCACCAACTTGTAAAACTCATCACTAGAAAAGGTTTTGTCAAAATTGTGGACGCCAAGCTCATACAACTTGTCGATGGAAACAAGTGGATTGCCCACCTCGTCAAAAGGATAGGAAAGCTGCACGACAACCTCGTCCACCCCTTCAATTATGCCTTCCAAGATCGCTGCAAAACGATTTCGCGAGAGAATTGGAAAAATAAGGCCAACCTTGCCCTTCCCAACCTTTTTTCTGACGTCTTTTGCAATATCTTTCACGCTTGCAAAATTTCCCTGACTTTTCGCCACCACAGCCTCGGTGACTGCGATGATATCCTTATCTTTCAATTCGATGCTTTTTTGCTTTGCCATTTCACAAACACAATCTGCAACGATTTTTACCAAATCGTCTTTTGGTTTTATAACCGGTGCCCTAACTCCAAAGGCGCAAGTGCCATAAGTTCTCATAAATTACCTCAGGCCTTATTATACCTCAAAGTTTTCAATCCCTGCAAATAAAATTGCTGCTTTGCAAAATTTCTGGCAAATCTCCTGCGCCCATGATGATCAAATTGTCTTCCGCAGTCAAATTTTTTAATCTGTCAATCAAAGCGGTTTCACAATAAAACAAGATGCAATCCTTGCTTTCTGAAACGCCCTTTAAAAGCTGCAACTCAACTTCCAAGTCCTCGCTTTCACGAGCAGCATAAGTTTTGAATAGAAAAACCTCATCAAACTGTGACAACGCGTTGACAAATTGCGGCAGGAAGGCTCTCGTGCGCGAATATGTGTGTGGTTGAAAAACACAAACCTTTTTTCCTTTCAAAAGCCGGCAGGTTTCCAGCACACTTTCAATCTCCTTTGGGTGGTGAGCATAGTCCAAAAACACCTTGCACGCCCCAGAACTTTTCACTTTTTCAAACCGTTTTTCCAGCCCCCGAAAACTTTCCAGCCCAAGTTTTATTTGCCATGGCTGCACCCCCAGTTTTCGACACGCCTCAATCGCAAAAAGAGCATCTTTGACATTGTATAACCCAATCGGAGTCAGATGCACATCGAAAAGCTTTTTTCCGTTTTCAAGGACTTCGAACTGCAACCTGCCCAATCTGTCGAGTTTGACAGATTTTGCTTTCAACGAAGTTTCTTTGACACAGTTTTGGCAGTTTTTTTCAAACTTTTGAAAGGATTTTTTAACATTTGCCAGCGATTTAAAATAGTCCAAATGCTCTCCCTCAACATTTGTGACAACCCCCAGGTATGGTTTTAAATACAAAAAATTGTCATGATACTCGCAAGCTTCCGTCACAAAAAATTCATCACCGTCGACAAAAAAATTTTGACTGCCTTCTTTTAAATATGCCCCCAAGTGCAAAGTCGGACGTTTTCCTGCAACTTTTAAAATATGAAATATCATGGCCGTGACAGTCGATTTGCCATGTGCCCCGGCAACGGCCACCACTTTTTGATAGTTTTTTGCAATACGCGCCAAAAATTTTCCTCGCACGCAGCAAGGCTTTTTCAAACGCTTGGCATAAGAAATGAGTGGAAAGTTTTCATTGAAAGCCGAAGAGTAAATCAGCTCATCACACTTTTCCACGCTGCAAAAGTCAAGTTGACTTGAAATCTTCACACCCTCATTATGCAACAGCCTGTTTTCCGGCCGAGCGTCATAACCCTGCACATTGTTGCCCTCACGCAAAGCCATGACAGCAAGTGACGACATGCTGACTCCACACGCACCAACAAAAAACAAATTTTTCATAACAATAGTTATGCATGCAAAAAGAAAATGTTTCTTACTCGTCAAAAGGCTCGCGAGAGATCCCGCTCTTTTCGGCTTTGAACCTTACATATTCCGCAATCAAGGCGATCAATTCGCTGCTTGTCGGTTTGTAATCCCAACCACCCTCGGTTTTAAAAAGTGAGCAAAGAGATTTGAAGCCTGTTTTGTTGTAGCCGATTTCAGTGGAATGACGCATGCTGCGTTCAACCACAGTTCCATCTATTGAAAACTCCTCACCAACTTGTGGATACAAATCTCTTGTAACTCTTCTAAGAAGGCTTGGCCTGTTGATAACTTTCAAGATGCAGCGTTGCAAGCATCTAAACCCCTGCAAATTTGCAGGTATGCCAAGCTCCAATAAAATTTTTGTAACCTCTTCCCTCGAAAATATTTCAAAATCCGTCATATTTCCTCCTTTGACAGCCTTATTATACATGATTGAAAAAAATTAGCAAAGCATTTTTGTAAAAAATTGTAAAATTTTTTTCGAAATATTTACAAAATTCGTCAATATTCGAAAAGAGGCTCAAACCTTCGACAAAACTAGACTCTTTAACAGTAAACAAAAAAGGCGCATAAAGCACCTTTGATTTTTAAAAACCAACAATCAATCTTCCAAGCCAAGCAAATAATCGGTGGAAACTTCGAAAAATTTTGCAAGTTTTGCAAGCTCCTCGCCCTTGACGTCATTGACGTTGTTTTCCCACCTGCAAATAGTCATGTCACTGACTCCAATCTTTTTGCCCAGTGCCATGGTCGACAGTTTCTTTTCGTGTCTCAGCTCCCTAAGCCTTTTTGCAAATATAATCATAGTAAAATTTTACTACTTTGCAAATTAAAAATACTGAAAACAACGAAACTGTTGTGAAAATTATAAAAACCTCAACTTTTCGACTTGTTTTGTATTACAAAAGATACTGTTTGAGTTGTTCATCGCAAGATGCCATACAGGATCCTTGCAAAGCCAACCCCTTCAACACATGCGCGCCCTTGCATATCGAGGCAATGTCGCGTTCGCTGCGGCCCATGCCACTTCCCTCATGCGTGCAAATTGGCAAAATGCTTTTGCCAGAAAAATCATAATGACGCAAAAATGTGAAAACAGCTTGTGGTGCAGTTCCCCACCAACAAGGATAGACAAGCACAATTTTGTCGTAACCATCAAGGTTTGGCAGATATTTTTTTAGTTCTGGCAACTGCCCCTCTCTTTGCTCTTTTAAGGCCTCATCGCAGCAAGCCTTGTAAGACGAAGGATATGACTTTGCCGTTTGAATTTCAAAAATGTCGGCGCTCAAAATTTTTTGAGCCTTTTTAGCAATTATGCTTGCATTGCCCTCGGCAACCGTTTTGATTCCTCCCACAAAATAATTTTCTCCCGCATGAGAAAAATAAGCCACTAATGTTTTCATAACCCCTCCT
>CALVYS010000031.1 GCA_944372355.1 uncultured Clostridia bacterium
CTTGGAATTCGCGAGGAAAATTTCACAATCACTGCGGCGAGTGAGGTTATGGCCATATTGTGTATGGCGGAAAACCTTGAAGACTTGAAAGCAAGGCTTGGAAACATCATTGTGGCTTTCAACAAAAGCGGGCAGCCGGTTTTTGCAAAAGATCTGCATGCGCAAGACGCCATGACAATTTTGTTGAAAGATGCTTTAAAACCAAATTTGGTGCAAACTCTTGAAGGCACGCCAGCCATCGTGCATTGTGGCCCCTTTGCCAACATCGCACATGGTTGCAACAGTGTGAGAGCCACAAAAACCGCACTTGGTTTGGCCGATTATGTCGTGACCGAGGCGGGTTTCGGAGCGGATTTGGGGGCTGAAAAGTTTTTGGATTTCAAATGCAGAGTGGCAAACTTGAAACCAGATTGCGTCGTCATTGTTGCAACAATCAGAGCTTTGAAATTGCATGGTGGTGCAAGTCATGAAAAACTTGGGCAGGAAGATCTCGCCGCTTTAAAAAAGGGCTATGAAAATCTGAAACAACATATGCATGCGATAGGTTCGGTTTTTAAGCTGCCTTACGTTGTAACGCTCAACACCTTTGAAACCGACACTTCGGCAGAGATAAACCTTTTGAAAAAACTGACAAAGTCAAGCTTGATCCAAAACTTCGGCAGAGATAAACCTTTTGAAAAAACTGACAAAGTCAAGCTTGATCCAAAATGAGGTTTGGGCCAAAGGTGGCGAGGGCGGCAAACAGCTGGCGGAAGAGGTGATGAAAAAGTGCAAAAGCAAAAACTCGTTTTCGTTTGCTTATAATTTGAACGAATCTGTGGAAGCAAAGCTGAAAGACATCACGAAAAAAATATACGGCGGCAAGGGTGTGATTTTTAGTGACAAGGCCAAAGAAAAACTCAAAGAAATCGAAAACTTGAATTTAAGTCATCTGCCAGTCATTGTGGCAAAAACCCAGTATTCGCTTTCGTCTGATCCCAAACTTTTGGGCGCACCAAAAAACTTTAAGTTGGAAGTGAATGATCTTCAAATTCGCAATGGAGCAGGTTTTATCGTTGCAGTTTGTGGAAATATTTTGTTGATGCCTGCACTCTCCAAAAATCCAGCAGCACAAAGTATGAAGATCGATGCCAATGGAAAAATCAGTGGTTTGTTTTAAAAAAAGCTTCTGCAAAGAAGCTTTTTTGTTTTTTGCTCGACAAGGCCTGAGATAATTTGTTAAAATAAAGATGGAGAAAAAAATATGAGAATAGCATTGGACGTTGACGATTGCATCACAAACACTTTGGAATGGGATTTTGCCTGTGCGTGGGAGTATAACCGCTTGCATCACCCTGAGGACAAAAAGTTTTACTACGCTATTCACCACAGCGCGCCGGAGATTTTCAATTTTTCCGAGCAAGAATACAAGGATTTTTACGTAAACCAAAGAAAGCAGTTGATAGAAAAAAGGTGGCTTTATCCAAAACCTTTTGTAAAGGAGGTCGTGGACAAGCTGTTAAAAGAGGGCCATGAAATTTTTATTTTGACAAGTCGTGAGGACTATTACTGGAAGGGCAACGCTTTAAATGAAACAAGAAAATGGTTGAAAAAATATAAAATTGGCTACACCGATTTGTTTGCAAATTGCACCGACAAAGGTTTGAAGTGTGCTGAACTAAAAGTGGATCTTTTGATCGACGACAATCCAAAATATGCGCGCCAAGTCAACAGTCAGGGGATCAGAACGATAATTTTAAGTGCACCTTACAATTTGAAATATCAAAATGTGCTTTCAACCCATGCCTCTTGCTGGCCAGAAGTTTACTATATTGTCAAAGATTTGAGCCAAGTATTGCAAGAATATAAAGAAGCAAAACTTGTGCGCGACAAGCAAGTTCCACAGCTTTCATTTGTGCCAATCACAGCCAAAACGCTTTTAAATGCGGCAAAATTGCAGATGCGTATATCAAAAAAACATTGTGCTTATCTTGAATATGAAAGAAAAATCAAATCCAGCACTCCGTATTATCTAGTGTACGAATCCAAAACTTTGATTGGAGTGACTGGTTTCTATGCTTTGGACTCGGCACCGGAAGACGTTTGGCTTGGGATTGGTGGAATTTTGCCAAGTCATTCTCGACAGGGCTATGGCAAAAAAATCATTGAAAAACTCATGGAAAAGGCAGGTGAGCAAGGTTTCAAAACGTTCAGAGTGCTGACAAACTTTGAAGACAATCCAAACTCTCAACCTTTGTTCAGACAACTTTTTGACATATGTGAAGTTTACAAAAACAAGAATGAAAAAACTGCAAAACGATATGTCTATTCAAAATCCTTGACGGATCAACCAACCAAAAAATGGGGTGAGCGTGATTGTGGTGATGAAGAGTTTCTTGCGCTTGAAAAACAAGGGCGAAAGGTTATGAAGCAACTAAATTAATATTGGAGGACAGATGCACGATGCAGAAAACAAGACTATCCAATCTGTTCGGCTGAAATCAAAAACAAGACTATTTTGTTTGATGAAGATGTTGCAGAAATTATCAAGAGCCTGCAAAAGCGCGAGGATAATTGATTATAAAAGCGAATTTTATGTTGACTTTTTTAGAGACTTGTTGTAGCATAAATATAGAGGTAAAAATGATCAACAGATTTAACTGGTGGCAAATTAGATAAAACGCTCAAAAACACAATATGTTTTGTGTGCGTTTTTTTATTTAATTTTGCCACAAAACATTTATAGATAGATAAAAGTTGAATGTTTTGTGACATTCAACTTTTTTTATTAAATTTATTTTAAAAGGAAAATTATTATGAAAATCGAAGAAATTTTAATCAATCTTGTAAAATTTAAAACCATGACATCAAAACACAAAGAAGCAAAGTTGTGTTTTGATTATATAAAAAGCCTATGCAAAAGCAACAACTTAAACACAAGCGATTTTGTGCACAATGACTATCCATCTTTGCTTATAAGCAACTGCACTTCAATGGATTTTGACATATTGTTTAATGGACATATTGATGTCGTTTTCGCAACAGATGATTTGTTTGATCCAAAAATTCAAGATGGATTTTTAGTTGGTCGTGGTGCGATTGATATGAAAGGTGCCGTTGCGGCGATGATAGAAACCGTTTTAGAATACCACGGTGACAAGAAAGTAGGGCTTTTGTTGACTTCAGACGAGGAAGTAGGAGGCTTTAATGGGGTTGGCGCTTATTTAAAAACCAACAAAATCACCTCAAAACTCGTTATTGTGCCTGATGGAGGAACCAATTATGATATAACGATTGCAGAAAGAGGGGTTTTGCAACTTGAATTGACTGTGCTTGGCAAAAATGCACATTCGTCGTTATTGAACGAGGGTGAGAATGCGATTTTAAAGGCCTATAATATATATTCACAAATAGTTGAGAAATTTTGTAAAAACTCGAATCCTCCAATTGATGACAATCTTTCCATAAATTTGGCGTTTTTGCACAGTGGAGAGATATACAATCAGGTGCCTTGCACTGCAACGATGGGCCTAGACATTAGATATTTTGAGCTGGATACTGAAAAATTGCTGCAATTTTTGCGTGAAATAGATCCTTCTATAAAAATCAAAATCTATGCGTCGGCTTCATCATTTAGTGTTGATGTAAACAATCCATATTTTAAAGTGTTTTTGACAGAAGTGGAAAGGTTGCTAGGGAAACAAAAGTTTGTCAAAACAAATGGGGCCTCAGATGCAAGATTTTTTGGAGAAATAGGTTTGCCGGTTGCAATTATGAATCCTGTTGGGGACAATTTTCATGCCAACGATGAAAAAGTTAGCATTGAATCTTTGTATAAATTAAAAGATTTGTATTTATCCTTAATCAAAAACATTTAATGTTTTTTGCCGCAATTTCATTGTAATTTTAAAATTTTATAAAACTTTTTTGTAAAACTTTTGACATATGTTAAAATTAAATATGAAAATTTCAAAAAACCCAATTTTTCAAAAGTTGTATGAATTAAAAGATGAGCGATATCAAGCATTTAGTTGCAAGCTTGTGCCTAATGTTGCCAAGGAAAAAATTTTAGGAGTTCAAATCCCAAAGATCAAAAACCTTGCCAAACAGTTTTTTGGAAGAAAGGAAGCTCAAAACTTTGTTGCAGAAATGCCTCATTATTATTTGGAAGAAAACATTTTGCACGCGTGCCTTATCTCGCAAATAAAAGATTTTGAAAAATGCATGCAAGAGATTGACAAATTTTTGCCCTTTATTGACAACTGGGCGGTTTGCGACACTTTTAGTCCGCAGTGCTTTAAAGGCAATCCAAAGCCACTCTTGAAAGCGGTTCAAAAATGGCTACAATCAAGCCACGCCTACACAGTCAGATTTGCCATCAAAACTTTGATGAGTTGTTTTTTAGATGAGCAGTTTGATCCCAAATTTTTGCAGATGGTCGCCCAGGTCAAATCTGACGATTATTATGTCAACATGATGATTGCTTGGTATTTTGCAACGGCCCTTGCAAAGCAGTATGCTGATGCAATCAAATTCATTGAATCCAAATCATTAAGCAAGTGGGTGCACAACAAAACCATTCAAAAAGCAAGGGAGAGCCTGCGAATCACAAAACAACAAAAGGCCCACTTGCAAACACTCAAACAATGATTTCGCCAGCTCGACTAGCTGTTGTCTTCAACAGAGGAGGCATGCTTTTTGTTTGACATAACACCGGTTATTTTCTATAATTAAATAAATAGGGGGAAGCATGTCAAAGTTAGCATTAAAATCAAAAATTTTTGTGCCCATAATTATAGCGTTTCTGATGTTCGTGGCTGTCATTGTTGCGGCATGTGGAAACAAAGAAAAGGTTTTTGAAATCAGTGGCAACATCGATTTTCAAACCAGCGGGGCAAACGCCTCTGTTTCGGCAGAATTTGAAAACACAGAAAGCCATTCAAACCCGGCAACCGTTGTTGTGAATGATGGCGGGGTTTCATCGGAAAGCCAAGGCTGGCAGAACATATCATTTTCGTTTAAACAATCTGCCTCTGCCGTTTTAAAACTCAAATTTGAAAATCTCAGCGCAGATGAAGCATTGTTGTTCAAAGTAAATAATCAAAATCAAGTTGACAATTTGTCCATATCTTTAAAAAAGGATTATCTCGAAGCCAACGATGTTTATTTTGAACTTGCTCCAACGCAAACAGGCGTGTGTGAAGTTGCTTTTTCTGTGAATTCAGAAGCTGACATAACTTCTCAATTTAACCTTAACATTGAAATTATAAATGCAAACCAAGCACCAACCGAAGGAATAGAAGTTCAGGTGCTGCCAAACATTGCTGCACTTGGCAGCGTGCAGGGTGGTGGGAGCTACAACATAGGTGATGAGATCTCATTGACGGCGACTGAAAATGAAGGCAACGAATTTTTGGCTTGGGCGACATCAACAGATCCAAAAACAATGCAAATTCTCTCCACATCACCAAATTACAAGTTTACTTTTGGAGTTTCATCTCCGAGGACGATTTATGCTTTGTTTAATGCAACAACGCAAATCAGATTTAACTCAGGCGATCTAAGATACACTTTATACAAGGAAACCAAGTTGGCGGAGGTTACAGCAACTTATGGTGTGGGGTCAACTGATGTTTTTGAAATTCCAGCAAGCGTAAGTGATGGCGAGACATACTATCAAGTTTACTCAGTGGCCGACAGTGCTTTTTGGATTTATCACGATATTGAAACAGTAAAATTGCCAAACACGATTTATAAATTCGGAAGCTCGGTTTTTTCTAATTCTTATGACATCAAATATTTGGAAGGAGAAGGCAATTCCTATTATCAAATTTATGACAACAGAGCGATAATCACAGATGGAGAAACGATTGCCGGTTATGCACCAGCAAACCCTGCGACAGAGTTTAAAATTCCTGAAAATGTCAAATATATTGGCGCTTCTGCTTTCAGAAATTCACAACTGAAAGTGGTTGACGCATCTGACAGCAATTTGATCAGCATCGGAGAATCTGCCTTTGAGGAATGCAGGCAATTGACATCAATTATTTTGCCAAATTCGCTTGAAAACATCTCAAACAACGCCTTTCGAAATTGTTCAAATCTGGGTGGGATCAACCTGCCGTCGACATTGCAAGAGCTTGGCCTCTATGCTTTTTATGGCTGTGAGAATGTAAAAAGTGTTGTTTTGCCAGAGAGTCTTGAAACTATTGAAATTGGAACATTTGAAGCATCTGGAATAGAAAGCATCGTGTTTCCTTCAAATTTGAAAGTGATAGAGGAGAGTGCGTTTGCAAATTGTGAAGGATTGACCAGACTTGAACTTCCAGAAGGAGTGGAGAGGATAGGAAATCATTGTTTTAGCAGCTGCACAAATTTGGAGTATATTTATTTGCCAGACAGCATTTCAAGCATTGATCACTCTGCATTTTATAATTGTTCAAACTTGACTTCGATTGATATACCAGCAGGGCTAACAGTGTTAAGCGATTCAGTTTTTAGCGGAAGCGGATTGACATATGTTGTCATTCCAAAAACAGTTGAAAAAATTGAGTATAATGTGTTTTCGGCTTGTGAAAATTTGAAACAAATCACTTTGCTTGGAAATGTTGAAATGGCCTTTGGTGCGATCGGAGCCAACAACATTGACACATTGATCATAGGCGCAGATGTAACAGAGGTGCCAAACATCTTTGGATATGGAAATTTGCAGTCTTTGACGAAAATAGTTGTGGAGGAAGGTTCGTATTTTCAAGAGCTTCCTGATTATGGGACTTGGCAAAAAGATGGGCAGACTGTGAGTGGCATAAATGGAGCAGGAACATATCTTAGAGTGGATTTATAAAAATTAATGGAGGGTGAGTATGAAGAAAAATATAAAAGTGACAGAAGCAATTTTCCCAATGCCTGTGCTGATGATTGCAACCCATTGCTGATGCCAACCATGTCAAGGAGGCGGATTATTTTGGAGCGGTTTCGGCAAACTTTGTGGCTGACAAATTTGAAAAAAGTGGACTCACTGCCACAAAATCCAAGCTTGTCGATGCACCGATCATCAATGAGTTTCCAATCTGCATGGAATGCGAATTTATTGAGTATCAATATAAAACAAGAGAAGAATTTGAGAATAATGCAAATATTAATGGCAAACTTTTAAAAGATATATGGAATGAAGTGTCATTTGCTGGTTTTATGTTTTGTGAATAATTCATTTTGGATACAAATCTTGACACCTACTGACACCTGCGGGAGCAGTTTTAGGAAGTTTTAGAAAGTTTTAGACCGAAAGTTGAAGTTATCAATT
>CALVYS010000032.1 GCA_944372355.1 uncultured Clostridia bacterium
ATCGGACGTTGGATAAGAGACAAAAAGTCTGCTTTTAAATTGCGAAAGAAGTGAAAAAAGCTTAAACCGGTTGCGCCTGTTTATCATTTTTATTGTCGGCTCGACTTTAAATTTAAAGCCAGCATTTTCGATGTCTGAATCTGACAAAAATGAGGATTCGGTTTCATATTTTGGCAGCGCGCCTGTGCTTGCTCCCACCAAAAACAGAGAGTCCACTTCTCCAAAAAAGCTGTCCGTGGCATCTCCCACAAACACCTGATCATAGTAGCTTGGCAACGCCGAAACCTCTTTGCTTTGCAAACCAATCTCCACTGCCGCCAAAAATTCCTTGATGTTGGAGGCGCTTTGCGTTTGATTTATCGCCTCCAAAAGCTGTTGCAAAATTTCTGGCATTTGTGTTTCCAGCGCCAGTGTTTTGGCATCAAGTTGCTCGTCCAACCTGCCCTGGCAACCAGAAATATAACTTAAAGCGGCCTGCGCGCCTGCCATAAAATCCGCAGAAATCAGTTTGACCAAATTTGTCAAAACACCATAATCATGAGCGAAGAAATTTTCCGCACCGTCCTCATAATTTAAGGCCACCTTTTCTGCTATTTCAGCATCAAAATCAAAAAATGGTGAGTTTACAAAAAACAACAGGTCGCTTTTTCTGAAACGCTTGTAACTAAACGAGATGAGTTTTTTGAAAAATAACGCTGTATAGGTCTCATCTGCTGTGATTGATGAATCTATATAGTAAGGAATCCCATGTTTTTCAAACTCAATCGCAAGCTCATCAGCATATTTTTTCAAATCACTGCAAGCGACTGCAAAATCGCGATAGCGCGCGCCTTTGTAAACCAAATAGCAAATCGTTTTTGCAACAAATTCAGCCTCGTTTTTTGGAATCGCCGCCTCTTTGACGGTGACATTCGCGCTCGACGGCCGAACCTCTTTGGCAAACAAGCCCTCCGCCACAGCTCTCGCTCCACCTGACAGGTTGCACACAGGAGAGACGATCTCTATTGTTTGATGCAAACTTGATGCGATGTTTTTCAGCTTGTCCAAAATGTCGGTTTCATAAATGTAAGCATTCGCTTTTGAAAGTGGTTGAGCGATTGAAACCGTCAGTGATTTACAGTGCTTTGCAATTTGTTTAAGAATCAAATAGTGTTTGGAGGTGAAACTGTCAAAGCCCAGAAACATGAAATCAGAGTTTTTAAATTGTTGGTCGGTCTCAATTTTTTCGGCAAAATCGGCCAAAACCTCGCTGGGATCTGAGCGGTCTGCGGTTAAAGCCTCAAATTCTTCATAAACTAGTTTGATGTCTGCAAATTTGTTTTTTAAAGCTTCACGATCGCTTTTGCAAACGATGTCTTCTGGCCCCAAAGATGAACTTTTAAACTGTGAGATAAACTTGTAAAGTTGCTTGCAAAAGTTGATGTTTCCTGCTTTAAAATATTTTAATTTGTCCTTGACATTGTCCACGGCCTTTTTAACATAAAGCACACTTTCAATTTCAGACATATTTTCCTTGCCCACACTGCGAGATGCCAGTGTTGAAAGGCCTGTCACGTTCAAATTGAAAGTGGCAGAAAGATTTAGCTCACTAAAAACCGCCTCTTCCATTTCAAGAGTCGCTCTGTCTGGAACAATGATGTATGTATCGGTGGAGCTGAGCAAGTTTATGGCGTTTTTCGCCGCCTCGAAAATGCTCGCCCCTGTCACCAGTCTTATCATGTTTAAATGATAACACAAAACGCCAAATTTTGAAAGAGCTTTTATGCCTTAGCTTTTTTTGATGTTATTTTTTGCGCTATAACGCAATTCTGCATCATAAGCTTACGTTTCAACGACAGGTTTTCAGATTTCAATCGTGCCGCATCTTCCTTTAAAAAGTTGAGCTCTCTTTCTTTTTGACCAAGTTTTGCAAGCAAAACTCTGCTCTCTTCTCTCTCCTTTTCCATCTGTTTTTTCATTTCTTCGGCCGCGTTCTTTTTCACGAGTCTCACAAGACCCATAAACAGTCCTTGCAAGTCACTGTCGGTGATTGAGCTGGGTCTGCCGCGAAACTTTAAAACATTGTTTGGTTTTTGCTCTTGCAATGATCTGTACTTGTTTTGATAACGAAGCATCGTTGCAACATCGCCACCTGAAAGCTCCAAACACGCTTTTCTGACTGAACAGCCACCCTGTACCATGCTTTTGATTTTTTCAATCACCTCCAACTTTTCTTGTTGACTGAAATGCTTGCGCTCGACTTTTTCATGCTCGTGTAAATCAATGCCAAGTCTTTTTAGTCTTTCTTTATCTTTTTTCAAGTTTTCCACTTCGTTGTAATAATAATTTCTGACGCTGTTTGGTTGCCTCGAAAATTTTGCAGCATGCTCTGAAAAGGCCTCTTTTATTGGCTTTGATTGTTGCTTGACTTGTTTAACCGCATCAAAAAGCGCTTTCACTTCCTCATCTTTCCAAACTCCTTTCATCTCTCCCTCCTAAAAAGTTTGCTGAAAGATTTATTGACAAAATTTAATAAATAATACTAAAAAATATGGCAACTTGCATATAATGCCGTATGAAAAAAATCGAAATTAGAAGCGAATATCCATGTTTGTTAAAATGGAAAAACTCAGAACAATTTTTAGACGAAGCAAGTTCACTTTGCTTTGACACTCCTGAGTGTTTTTTTGTTTATCCTGCCACGGGCAGACGCGGAGACATCGCTTTTGTGCTTGACCTTTCACAACTTGACAGGCGTTTTTGTCAAACTTTCAACTTGGAGGATCGAACTCTTTGCCTGTTGACAAGACCTTCAACAACACTTGTCAAAGTAAAAGAAAAGGTTTCCGTGCAAGGAAAAGATGTTTCTTTGACTTTGTCAAACTCGCAAGTTAGTTTCGAAACAGATGAGCGCATTGTCAGCGTGGAGGTCATCTCTCCCAAAACTTACGAATTGAGCGCCTTTGAAAACTTTGCAATTTTAAAAATAAAGGGCTCGGCCAGCGAGCAAATTGTCGTTTTAAATCTAGAAAATTATGAAATATTTTGTGAAGAAGGCAACATCGTCGAGTTTGACCGCGGCGAAATTTCCTGCCAAAAAAATGGAAAGGAAGAAAAGTTTAGCATTGTAAACGGACACATCGTTCGAGCCAAAATCTTTGAGCCGCCTCCTAAAAACCCAAAAATAATTCCCCTCAAATTTTTGGAAAAAATCAAAAATCATGACTATAAATCAGCAACTGCCATGATGTGGGATTCGCTAAATGCCAGCGAGGAAAAACTTTCCGCCTATTTTGGTGAAATAAAAAAGATTGTTCCTCTTACTTTTGACAAATTTTTGATTGTGAAAAAAGCAGGCCATTATATTGTAAAACTAGACCTGCTTGATGAAAAAATTTCAAACATTGAAATTTTAGATTAAAAAACCGCAAGCGCGGTTTTTATTTTGCGTTATTTATGCTTTTAAAGGCCGCTTTTGTTGGAGCGGTAAAACTTGCACCAATGGCAAGAAAAGAAATTGCAAGCTCTACAAACAGCCCATATCCGAAAGTGGTGGTAGTAAGATCGATATTTTGATGATACACCGCCACAAAAATAATTGCGATTGAAACTACAACGGCGGCTATCAAGGACAAGGTCCTTGTTGAAATTGCCATGCTGAGAGCAGGTTTGTCAAGACATGCCCCAACCAGAGAAATGATCCCGAGCACAAGCAAAGCCACTGCAAAAACCAAGAAAGCAATCATAAAGGCGCCGGCGATAATGTAATAAAGTGAATTTCCACCTAAGGCATTTGTGATAGTGTTCATATCAAACATCGACTGAGCTATTGAATATTGTCCCTGTCTTTCTCCCGCCCCGACCAACATGGGCATAAAGATGAAGCTGATCATCAACACGCTGATCAAAATCAAGATGGAGTTGCCAACAATCCCGCGAATCTTTAATTCTCTCATATTTGCTCCTTTATGTTACACCAACATTATAGCCTATTTTTCGCGAAGATCAAAATAAAATCTTGCAGTTGCAAGATTTTAAACTCTGTAAATTTTTCTGCTTTGAGCGACAAAGGCCCCAACAACTGCCACGATTGCAAGCAGGAAAGTTGTAATAACACCCGCACCGATCATTGCTGTCACATCTAAGAGTGCGACATAGGTGATCATCATGCCCATTGCAAGAGCAGAAAGAATCAAGGAGATGATTGAAAGCGATCGATTTGCCGTTGTCATATTCAATCCTTTGATGTCAAATATTCCGCCGATAAGCCCAAGAGCACCTAAAATCACCATAACACTTGTCAGAATTAAAATTATAATATAACTGATGCCTGCCACCATATAGAACGCTTTGTTGGCACCATCAAAGGTGTTTAGCGTGGTGATCTCATTAAAAATCGAATTTCTTCCCACTCCCTCCACCATATTCAACGCAAACAGACAAATAGTCAAAATGCTGGCGACAAGCACGAGCGCGTTTCCGACTATGCATCTTATCTGTGATTTTTTCATAAAAAAACCTCCCTGAATATATTTTGTTCAAGAAGGCTTTTTATATTCTTTATTTTTTAATTTTTATTGACACTTGGCAAAACCAGTGTTCCAGCAAAAGCCACAAAGGCTGCGACCACAGGCACAATTGAGCCGGCATCTACAAGGTTGTTTGCGTTGATCGCATAAAGCACGGCTGAAATTATTGTGCAAACAAGTGCCAGGAGTGACATGATCCTTGAAAAGAACACCCCACGAGATGCCTCTCCTTTACACATATTGAGAATGCCAGCCACGCAACAAAACAAAAGCAACGCTGCCGCAGCAACAAACAAAATTGTGGCGGCAAAAACCTCTTTGTTGTCTGCAAAACTTTCAAGATTTGCAATGTAGTAGTAAACCGAACCCCCGCTTACTCCCAAAAGAGAGGCTGTTGGAAGTGTGAATGCAACAAGCAGCGACGCAAACGCCAAAAGAATAAGCAGGCCGCCAACGATACATCTTTGCTGTTTCATGATTCAACCTCTACTTTGCTTTCTTTGTTTTTGCAACAAAACTTGCAAGCAGTGCAACAACTGAGAAAACAAGTGCCATTATAAATCCAGTACCGATTTCATAAATATCGAATCCGCTTACATCGCCGACGCCAGCGTCTGAAACGAAGACAACGATGCAAATGAATGCTGCAACCGCAAAAGCAATAAACAAAATAGATGCAAGCCTTGAAATAAAGGTCACATTAAGTGCTTTTTTGCCCATCAAGGATCCAACAACATCTACAATGCCCAGCAGCACAACGTTGCATGCCATAAAAAAAAAAAAAA